>NZ_JFHW01000001.1:0-58918 GCF_000612205.1 Enterobacter sp. 5-4
CTATGCCAGTTATAACTGTTACCCATGTATCCGGTCTAAAGTGTTACCCATGTTTCCGGTTCATACCGAAGCGCCACCGGGGACATGTCCACTACTGCGCGGTCTTCTTCATCATACTGAAGATAAACAGCACCGCCGCACTCAGCACCACGGACGGCCCGGCAGGCGTGTCATAGAACGCCGAGAAGGTTAGCCCACCCGTTACCGCAATCATCCCGATAATTACGGCGACACCGGCCATCTGCTCCGGCGTACGGGCAAAACGACGCGCCGTAGCCGCAGGGATGATCAGCAGCGACGTAATAATCAGCGCGCCGACAAACTTCATCGCCACGCCAATGGTTAACGCCGTTACCAGCATCAGCAGCAGCTTAACGCGCTGCAGCTTCACGCCGTCGACAAACGCCAGGTCCGGGCTGACGGTCATGGCCAGCAGGTTACGCCATTGCCAGAGCAGAATGCCGAGGACCACCACAACGCCAATCGCGATAGCGATGAGATCGTCTGGCGTGACGGCCAGCAGGTCACCGAACAGGTAAGCCATCAGATCCACGCGGATATTGGACATCAGGCTGACCACCACCAGACCCAGCGACAGGGCGCTGTGCGCCATGATGCCAAGCAGCGTATCAATGGCGAGGTGAGGGCGTTTTTCCAGCCAGACCAGACCGGCCGCCAGCAGCAGCGTGACCACAATCACCGCGTAGAACGGGTTGACGTTCAGCAGCAGGCCAAAAGCCACGCCCAGCAGGGACGCGTGCGCCAGGGTATCGCCGAAGTAAGACATTCTGCGCCACACCACAAACGAGCCGAGTGGACCCGCGGCGCAGGCAAGCATAATCCCGGCCAGCCAGCCGGGCAGTAACAGTTCAATCATGAGTGTCCATTTCCCCGACGCAGAACGATTCGTCCCTGCAAATCATGGCGGTGATTATGATGATGGCGATAGATGCCGAGCTGTTCAGCGCCGCGAGGGCCGAACATGGAGATAAATTCCGGGTGCATGGAGACCACTTCTGGCGTGCCGGAGCAGCAGATGTGGTGGTTAAGACACAGCACTTCGTCAGTCTTTGCCATCACCAGATGCAGGTCGTGGGATACCATCAGTACCGCGCAGTTCAGTTCCTGACGCAGCTGGTCAATAAGATCGTACAGCGCTACCTGGCCGTTGACGTCGACCCCCTGAGTCGGCTCATCCAGCACCAGCAGCTGCGGGCTGCTGAGCAACGCACGGGCAAGTAATACGCGCTGTGTTTCACCGCCGGACAGTTTTTGCAGCGGCGCATCGACAAGATGGCCTGCCTGCACGCGCTTCAGCGCCGGGAGAATATCGGCTTTACGCGTACCGGGACGCAGGCGCAGGAAACGGCTCACCGTCAGCGGCAGCGTGGCGTCAAGGTGAAGCTTTTGCGGCACATAGCCGATACGCAATTTTTCCTCACGCTTGATCACGCCTTCATCGGGTGCGACCAGACCCAGCACCACGCGAACCAGGGTGGATTTGCCTGCGCCATTGGGGCCGAGCAGCGTCAGAATTTTGCCGGGCTTCAGATCGAGCGACACGTCAGAGAGGACGCGGCGCTGGCCAAATGAGACCGAAATATTTTCAAGAGAAACCAATGTCGTCATGTCATTTTAAGCTTGAAGAAGTCAACGAATGTTATAATATCACATTCCACGCATTCACTACGATGATTAGTCGCATTATGTTACATAAAAATACGCTTCTTTTCGCAGCATTATCCGCTGCCCTTTGGGGCACAACCGCACAAGATGTTAACGCTGCGGTTGTCGCTTCGCTTAAACCACTCGGGTTTATCGCGTCAGCCATTGCTGACGGGGTAACAGAAACTCAGGTTCTGCTCCCGGATGGTGCATCCGAGCATGACTACTCCCTGCGCCCTTCAGACGTAAAACGCTTACAAAACGCGGACTTAGTTGTCTGGATTGGTCCGGAAATGGAAGCGTTTATGCAGAAGTCAGCAAAACAGGTGGCGGGCGAAAAACAGGTCGCGATTGCCGCCCTCCCAGGCGTGAAACCGTTACTCATGAAAGGCACGGATGACGACGGCGATGAACATGACCATCATGCTGCCGACGGTGAAAAAGGTGATGGAGATCACCATCACGGCGAGTACAACATGCATCTTTGGTTATCCCCAGAGATAGCGCGGCTTTCAGCGGTTGCAATCCATGACAAATTAGTGGAACTTATGCCGCAAAGTCGAGCCAAACTAGACGCCAACCTGAAAGATTTTGAGGCACAATTAGCCGCAACCGATAAGCAGGTAGGTAATGAGCTCGCACCGTTGAAAGGAAAAGGGTATTTCGTTTTTCATGACGCCTACGGCTATTACGAAAAACACTACGGTTTGACCCCGTTGGGTCACTTTACCGTCAACCCTGAAATTCAACCTGGTGCGCAGCGTTTACATGAAATCAGAACACAGCTGGTTGAGCAAAAAGCGACATGCGTTTTTGCTGAGCCACAGTTCAGGCCAGCGGTCGTAGAAGCCGTGGCCAGGGGGACATCCGTGCGCATGGGGACCCTTGACCCGCTAGGAACGAATATCCAGTTGAGCAAAGCGAGCTATTCGCAGTTCCTCAGCCAACTGGCGAACCAGTATGCGAGCTGCCTGAAAGGAGATTAACGAGGAAGTGAATACGTGCAACAGATAGCCCGCTCTGTCGCCCTGGCATTTAACAATCTGCCTCGACCCCACCGCGTCATGCTGGGGTCGCTTACAGTACTCACCTTAGCGGTCGCCGTCTGGCGGCCCTATGTTTACCACCCGAGTTCTGCCCCTATCATCAAAACCATCGAGCTTGAAAAGAGCGAAATCCGCTCTTTGCTGCCTGAAGCCAGTGAGCCTATCGACCAGTCGGCTCAGGAAGATGAAGCCATTCCACAGGATGAACTGGACGATAAAACCGAGAATGAAGCGGGTATCCACGAATATGTAGTTTCTACCGGGGACACGCTGAGCAGCGTGCTGAACCAGTACGGCATCGACATGGGCAATATCAGCCAGCTGGCGGCGGCAGATAAAGATCTTCGCAACCTGAAAATTGGGCAACAGCTCTCCTGGACGTTAACGGCCGATGGCGATCTCCAGCGTCTGACCTGGGAAATGTCCCGCCGTGAAACCCGCACCTACGATCGCACGGCAACCGGTTTCAAAATGACCAGCGAAATGCAGAAGGGCGACTGGGTCAACAGCGTTCTCAAAGGCACCGTGGGCGCAAGCTTTGTCTCCAGTGCGCGCGACGCAGGGTTGACCAGCGCTGAAATCAGTTCGGTGATCAAAGCCATGCAGTGGCAGATGGATTTCCGCAAGCTGAAAAAAGGCGATGAGTTTTCCGTCCTGATGTCCCGCGAAATGCTGGACGGCAAGCGCGAGCAAAGCCAGCTGCTGGGCGTGCGTCTGCGCTCCGAAGGCAAAGATTACTACGCGATCCGTGCCGAAGACGGCAAGTTCTACGACCGCACCGGTACGGGCCTTGCGAAAGGCTTCCTGCGCTTCCCGACGGCGAAACAGTTCCGCGTCTCCTCCAACTTTAACCCGCGTCGTCTGAACCCTGTCACCGGACGCGTCGCACCGCACCGTGGCGTTGACTTTGCTATGCCACAGGGTACACCGGTACTCGCGGTTGGGGATGGCGAAGTGGTGGTGGCCAAACGTAGCGGCGCAGCCGGATATTATGTTGCGGTACGTCATGGTCGCACGTATACGACCCGCTATATGCACCTGCGTAAGCTGCTGGTTAAACCAGGACAGAAGGTGAAGCGTGGTGACCGCATTGCGATCTCCGGTAATACCGGTCGCTCTACCGGCCCGCACCTGCACTACGAAGTGTGGATCAACCAGCAAGCCGTGAACCCGCTGACGGCGAAACTGCCGCGCACCGAAGGCCTGACGGGTAAAGATCGTACGGATTACCTGGCGCAGGTGAAAGAGGTGTTGCCGCAGCTGAGCTTAGACTAAGCCCTCTGTTTTTGTTAAAAAAGCCGGCGCACCCTGACGCCGGCTTTTTCTTTTGTGCGCGGACGACTGCCTCGCTACACTATCTGAATTAATTTTGCGTCATCAGACCCTGGATCCAGCATGGAAACCCAAAAAAACAATATTGAATACATTCCTGAGTTTGAAAAATCCTTCCGCCATCCGCGCAACTGGGGCGCCTGGCTCGGTGTCTACGCCTTTGCGGGGATAGCGTTGCTGCCGGCTTCCGTCCGCGATCCTGTTCTGGGTAAAATTGGCCGTCTTGCCGGGCGCTTAGGCAAGAGTGCCCGCCGTCGCGCGCAGATCAATCTCTATTACTGTTTTCCTGAAAAGAGCGACGCCGAGCGCGAGGCAATCATTGATGAGATGTATACCACCGCACCGCAGGCCATGGCGATGATGGCGGAGCTGGCGCTGAAAGGGCCGGAGAAAATTGTCGATCGCGTTGACTGGAAAGGGCTGGATATCATTCAGGAGATGCGCCGCAATGACGAGAAAGTCATTTTCCTTGTCCCACACGGCTGGGGCGTTGATATTCCGGCGATGCTGATGGCCTCTCAGGGCCAGAAGATGGCGGCAATGTTCCATAACCAGGGCAATAAAATCTTCGATTTTGTCTGGAATACGGTGCGTCGTCGTTTTGGCGGACGCCTGCATGCGCGCAACGATGGCATTAAGCCGTTCATTCAGTCGGTACGCCAGGGGTACTGGGGCTACTATCTGCCGGATCAGGACCACGGTCCCGAGCACAGCGAGTTTGTCGATTTCTTTGCGACCTATAAAGCGACGCTCCCTGCGATTGGCCGCCTGATGAAAGTGTGTCGTGCCCGCGTGATTCCGCTATTCCCGGTCTATGACGGCAAAACGCATCGCCTGAGCATTGAGGTTCGTCCGCCGATGGACGATCTGCTGACCGCTGACGACCACACCATTGCCCGTCGGATGAACGAAGAGGTGGAGATCCTGGTAGGGCCGCATGCCGAGCAATACACGTGGATCCTGAAGCTGCTTAAAACGCGTAAGCCGGGTGAAAAAGAGCCGTATAAACGCAAAGAGCTTTATCCAACGAAATAAAAAAAGCCCTCTCCATCTGGAGAGGGCTTTTTAACAGAGACGTTATTACTCGACGGTCATAACGCGCGTGGTGTTGGTTGAGCCGATGGTGCTCATCACATCGCCCTGGGTCACAATGACGATATCACCAGAGACCAGATAGCCTTTGTCGCGCAGCAGGTTTACGGCATCGTGCGCCGCGGCCACGCCGTCATTGGTGCTGTCGAAGTGTACCGGCGTCACGCCGCGGTACAGCGCCGTCAGGTTCAGCGTACGTTCGTGACGGGACATGGCGAAGATCGGCAGACCCGAGCTGATACGAGAGGTCATTAGCGCGGTGCGGCCAGATTCGGTCATAGTGATGATCGCGGTAACGCCCTTCAGATGGTTTGCCGCATACATTGCAGACATCGCAATCGCTTCTTCAACGTTGTCGAACTGCACGTCCAGACGGTGTTTAGAGACGTTGATGCTTGGGATCTTTTCAGCACCCAGGCAAACACGTGCCATGGCGGCCACGGTTTCTGCCGGATACTGGCCCGCAGCGGTTTCCGCAGAGAGCATTACCGCATCGGTACCGTCCAGCACGGCGTTGGCCACGTCCATCACTTCTGCACGGGTTGGCATCGGGTTGGTGATCATCGATTCCATCATCTGAGTGGCGGTAATCACCGCGCGGTTCAGCTGACGTGCGCGACGAATCAGGGCTTTCTGAATCCCCACCAGCTCAGGGTCGCCGATTTCCACACCCAGGTCGCCACGCGCAACCATCACCACGTCAGAGGCAAGGATCACGTCGTCCATAGCATCCTGATCGCAAACGGCTTCCGCACGCTCAACTTTGGCGACGATTTTGGCATCGCAGCCTGCATCACGCGCCAGACGACGCGCATAGTTCAGATCTTCGCCGCAGCGCGGGAAGGAGACAGCCAGGTAGTCAACACCGATCAGCGCAGCAGTCACAATATCCGCTTTATCTTTATCAGTAAGCGCTTCTGCAGAGAGGCCGCCGCCCAGCTTGTTGATGCCTTTATTGTTGGAGAGTGGGCCGCCGACGGTGACTTCGGTGAACACTTTCATGCCCTGAACTTCCAGCACTTTCAGCTGCACGCGACCGTCGTCAAGCAGCAGGATATCGCCAGGTACGACGTCAGCCGGGAGGCCTTTATAGTCGATACCGACTTTCTCTTTATCGCCTTCGCCTTTGCCCAGGTTGGCATCCAGCAGGAATTTGTCGCCGATATTGAGGAAAACTTTACCCTCTTTAAAGGTCGAAACGCGGATTTTAGGACCCTGCAAATCGCCGAGGATCGCAACGTGACGGCCCAGTTTAGCTGCGATTTCACGCACTTTATCGGCACGTAATTTATGGTCTTCTGGCGTACCGTGAGAGAAGTTCATACGCACCACGTTGGCGCCAGCGGCGATAATTTTCTCGAGATTATTATCGCGATCGGTGGCCGGGCCTAAGGTGGTTACGATCTTGGTTCTGCGAAGCCTTCTGGACATGTAATACTCCGTTGACTGAAACAACTTTGGTGTTGCGTGAACATTGAATCGGCCTTCATCTGCTGCAAGGCAGTGGAGAGGGGACCGAATGCCGTAAATCGGTACTTCGTCATTATTCGTGACGTCTTCGTTATCAACTATCGAACATCGCTCTTTATAAGCAATTCTTTATCAAAACGCGATTCCTTCAGCGCTTCCTTGACCCGCTTCAAGTTATCCCGGAATTTTGCCCCCCGGCGTAAGGTAAAACCGGTCGCCAGCACGTCAATCACGGTGAGCTGGGCCAGTCGGGAGACCATTGGCATATAAATGTCGGTGTCTTCCGGCACGTCGAGAGTGATCGCCAGCGTCGCCTCACGGGCCAGCGGTGTGCCCGCCGTGGTCAGCGCAATCACCATGGCATCGTTTTCACGGGCCAGCTGCGCCAGTTCTACCTGACTCTTAGTGCGGCCAGTATGCGAAATCAGTACCACGACGTCATCTTCACTGCAATTCATACAGCTCATGCGTTGCAGGACAATGTCATCGGAATAAATCACCGGGACGTTAAAGCGGAAAAATTTGTTCATGGCGTCATGCGCGACGGCCGCCGACGACCCGAGCCCAAAGAAGGCAATTCGCTTGGCCTGGGTGAGTAAATCCACTGCGCGATTCACGGAACTCATGTCCAGAGACTGACGGACGTGGTCAAGCGAAGCCATGGCCGACTCAAAAATTTTCGCGGTATAGGCATCAACGCTGTCGTCTTCATCCACATTACGATTAACATAAGGGGTGCCGTTAGCCAGACTTTGTGCCAGATGCAGTTTAAAATCAGGAAAGCCGCGCGTTTCCAGGCTGCGGCAGAAGCGATTGACCGTGGGTTCGCTAACACCCGCTTCCTGTGCCAGAGCGGCGATGCTTGAATGAATCGCCTGAGCGGGAGAGGCGAGAATGACCTCGGCCACTTTTCGCTCGGATTTGCTAAGGTGTTCCAGTTGAAACTGGATTTTTTCCAGCATGTTCATGTTAACAGGACGCTCATGGGTGTAAACGATTTCATTAATTGATGAAATCGTGATTCGATTTAGCCGATATTACCCCTGTGGCTTCCATTAAGGGTAACAATCGACGAGATAATGTTGTTGTTTTTTTTCATTACTTGATCGATGTCGGGTTTTGCTATGACCCTGTTGCGCAAAGAAACGACGGTTGTTGCGTCATTAAGCCGTCGAAATCATCCGATGGGTGAAAAATCGCGGTATCGCACGCGACGATAAGCGCTAATGGTTTCGGGAATGACGTAAAAGCAGTACAGTGCATTGTAATAAAATTACAACGATACCTGGCAGAAGTACCAGGTGATCCAACTGAGGAGAATGACATGGCGGTAACGCAAACAGCCCAGGCATGTGACCTGGTCATTTTCGGCGCGAAAGGCGATCTTGCACGCCGAAAATTGCTGCCTTCCCTGTATCAACTGGAGAAAGCGGGCCAAATTCATCCGGATACCCGTATCCTGGGTGTTGGGCGCGCCGACTGGGACAAGGACGCTTATACCAAAGTCGTCCGCGAGGCGCTCGAAACTTTCATGAAGGAAAAAATTGATGAAAGTTTGTGGGATACCCTGAGCGGTCGTCTCGATTTCTGCAACCTTGACGTGAATGACGTCAGCGCGTTCGCTCGCTTGGGCGCGATGCTGGATCAGAAAAACCGTGTCACCATTAACTATTTCGCCATGCCGCCAAGCACCTTCGGCGCCATCTGCAAAGGCCTGGGCGAAGCCAAACTGAACGCTAAACCGGCGCGCGTCGTGATGGAGAAGCCGTTGGGTACGTCCCTGGCAACCTCGCGTGAAATCAACGACCAGGTGGGCGAGTTCTTTGAAGAGTGCCAGGTCTACCGTATTGACCATTATCTCGGTAAAGAGACGGTGCTGAACCTGCTGGCGCTGCGTTTTGCTAACTCCCTGTTTGTGAACAACTGGGACAACCGCACCATCGACCACGTGGAAATCACCGTGGCGGAAGAGGTGGGGATTGAAGGTCGCTGGGGTTACTTTGACCAGGCCGGTCAGATGCGCGACATGATTCAGAACCACCTGCTGCAGATTCTGTGCATGATTGCCATGTCTCCACCGTCTGACCTGACGGCGGACAGCATCCGTGACGCCAAAGTGAAAGTGCTGAAGTCGCTGCGCCGCATCGACCGCTCCAACGTGCGCGAGAAGACCGTTCGCGGCCAGTACACCGCCGGGTTTGCGCAAGGCAAAAAGGTGCCTGGCTACCTGGAAGAAGAGGGCGCGAACAAGTCCAGCAACACCGAGACGTTCGTGGCCATCCGCGTGGACATCGACGACTGGCGCTGGGCGGGTGTTCCGTTCTACCTGCGCACCGGTAAGCGTCTGCCTGCGAAATGTTCCGAAGTGGTTGTCTACTTTAAGAACCCGGAACTGAACCTGTTCAAAGAGTCCTGGCAGGAGCTGCCGCAGAACAAACTGACCATTCGTCTGCAGCCGGACGAGGGCGTGGACATCCAGATCCTGAACAAAGTGCCGGGCCTGGATCACAAACACAACCTGCAGACCACCAAGCTCGATCTGAGCTACTCCGAAACCTTCAACCAGACGCACCTGGCCGATGCTTACGAACGTCTGCTGCTGGAAACCATGCGCGGTATCCAGGCGCTGTTCGTGCGTCGCGATGAGGTGGAAGAGGCGTGGAAATGGGTCGACTCCATCACCGAAGCCTGGGCTGCCGATCAGGATGCGCCAAAACCGTATCAGGCGGGCACATGGGGACCTGTCGCGTCGGTGGCAATGATCACCCGTGATGGCCGCTCCTGGAACGAGTTTGAGTAAGATAATCCGCTAGCCCGAAAGTGTTATTTTACCGGTAACATGATCTAACACAGCTCGTGGCACAATTTTCAACTTTTAAGCTCCGCGTGGATTCACCCGCGGAGCTTTTTTTATTACACTGCCGGAAGTGATTTTGCCCCTGAGCTCCGGACAGCAAGCGCTTCAGCGTTGTTAACAACTGCCAGCGACTTTGTAAACTCCCGAGCCCGGACAGATAAATGAGAGGAGCTTTTATGAATCCGACATTGTTACGCGTAACACAGCGCATTATTGAGCGCTCGAAAGAGACCCGTTCGGCCTACCTCGCCCGGATTGAACAGGCGAAGAGCAACACCGTTCACCGTTCCCAGCTGGCCTGCGGTAACCTGGCGCACGGCTTCGCCGCCTGCCAGCCTGACGATAAAGCGTCGCTGAAAAGCATGTTGCGTAACAATATCGCCATCATTACCGCCTATAACGATATGCTCTCCGCGCATCAGCCCTATGAGGTTTACCCGGACATCATCCGTAAAGCGCTGCACAGCGTGAATGCGGTCGGCCAGGTGGCGGGTGGGGTACCCGCCATGTGCGACGGCGTGACGCAGGGTCAGGACGGTATGGAGCTCTCCCTGCTGAGCCGTGAAGTCATTGCCATGTCCGCGGCGGTGGGCCTGTCACACAACATGTTTGATGGCGCGCTCTATCTCGGCGTATGCGACAAGATTGTTCCGGGCCTGGTGATGGCCGCGCTGTCGTTTGGTCATCTGCCTGCGATCTTCGTGCCGTCGGGCCCAATGGCAAGCGGCCTGCCGAACAAAGAAAAAGTGCGCATTCGCCAGCTGTACGCGGAAGGAAAAGCAGATCGTCAGGCGCTGCTGGAAGCGGAAGCTGCATCCTACCACGCGCCGGGCACCTGTACGTTCTACGGTACCGCGAACACGAACCAGATGGTGGTGGAGTTTATGGGGATGCAGCTTCCGGGCTCGTCCTTTATCCAGCCGGATGCACCGCTGCGCAAGGCGCTGACCGAGGCTGCGGCCCGTCAGGTCACGCGTCTGACCGGAAACGGCAACGAATGGATGCCGATGGGCAAAATGGTCGACGAAAAAGTTATCGTCAACGGGATTGTCGCGCTGCTGGCCACCGGCGGTTCGACCAACCACACCATGCACCTGGTGGCCATGGCGCGTGCGGCGGGCATTCTGATTAACTGGGATGACTTCTCCGAGATCTCTTCCGTGGTGCCGTTGATGGCGCGCCTGTATCCGAACGGTCCGGCGGACATCAACCACTTCCAGGCCGCAGGCGGCGTACCGCTGCTCATGCGCGAGCTGCTGAAGGGCGGTCTGCTGCATGAAGATGTTAACACCGTAGCGGGCTTTGGCCTGCAGCGCTACACCCAGGAGCCATGGCTGAACAACGGCGAGCTGGACTGGCGCGAAGGGGCGACCGCATCTCTTGATGCGCAGGTTATCGCCACCATCGACAAACCTTTCTCTCCTCACGGTGGCACAAAGGTGCTGAGCGGTAACCTCGGTCGCGCGGTAATGAAGACCTCTGCCGTACCGGAAGAGAATCAGATTATCGAAGCGCCAGCGGTGGTATTTGAAAGCCAGCACGACGTATTACCTGCCTTTGACGCCGGTCTGCTCGACAAAGACTGCGTGGTAGTGGTGCGTCATCAGGGGCCTAAAGCCAACGGGATGCCAGAATTACATAAACTTATGCCACCACTTGGTGTATTATTGGACCGCCGTTTCAAAATTGCACTGGTGACCGATGGACGCCTCTCTGGCGCCTCAGGTAAAGTGCCATCAGCTATCCACGTGACGCCGGAAGCGTACGACGGCGGCCTGCTGGCGAAAGTGCGTGACGGTGACATGATCCGCGTTAACGGTCAGACAGGCGAGTTAACCCTGCTGGTGGATGACGCCGAGCTGGCGGCACGTCAGCCCCATATTCCTGACCTGAGCGCGTCGCGCGTGGGAACAGGACGCGAAATGTTTGGCGCACTGCGTGAGAACCTCTCCGGTGCTGAGCAGGGCGCAACCTGTATTACGTTTTAAGACGACTTGATTTTAACGATCTGGCGAGAGAAGACTCTGATGAAAAACTGGAAAACAAGTGCAGAAGCAATCCTGACCACTGGCCCTGTCGTGCCGGTTATCGTGGTAAACAAGCTGGAGCACGCTGTACCGATGGCGAAAGCGCTGGTTGCGGGCGGCGTTCGCGTTCTGGAAGTGACCCTGCGTACCGCCTGCGCGATGGATGCCATTCGCGCGATTGCCAAAGAAGTGCCGGATGCCATTATCGGTGCGGGTACCGTAACGAACGCAAAACAGCTGGCTGAAGTGACCGAAGCGGGCGCACAGTTTGCCATCAGCCCGGGCCTGACCGAGTCGCTGCTGAAAGCCGCCACCGAAGGTACCATTCCGCTGATCCCGGGCATCAGCACCGTTTCTGAACTGATGCTGGGCATGGACTACGGTCTGAAAGAGTTTAAATTCTTCCCGGCGGAAGCGAACGGCGGCACCAAAGCGCTGCAGGCCATTGCCGGTCCATTCTCTCAGGTACGCTTCTGCCCGACGGGCGGTATCTCTCCTGCCAACTACCGTGACTACCTGGCGCTGAAAAGCGTGCTGTGCATCGGTGGCTCATGGCTGGTTCCGGCGGATGCGCTGGAAGCGGGCGACTGGGATCGCATCACCAAACTGGCTCGCGAAGCGGTAGAAGGCGCGAAGCAGTAAGTCATTCGCCGCATGAAAAACGGGCCTTTCGGCCCGTTTTTTTATCCCGTTACCTTAACGCTTGCTGCGGCCGCTTTCGCTCTCGCCACGGCGTCATCAACGTTATCTCCGGTGGCTAACGCCACGCCAAGACGACGGGTTCCGTCGATCTCCGGCTTGCCGAACAAACGGACCTGCAACCCGGCACCCACCGCCGCGTCGACGTTATCAAACGTAACGTTCTGGCTGGTTAGCTGCGGCAGGATCACCGCCGAGGCGGCCGGGCCGTACTGACGGATACCGCCGACGGGCAGGCCGAGGAAGGCGCGCACGTGCAGGGCGAACTCGGAGAGATCCTGCGAAATCAGCGTGACCATGCCGGTGTCATGCGGGCGAGGGGAGACTTCGCTGAAGATCACCTCATCGCCGCACACAAACAGCTCCACGCCAAACAGGCCATAGCCGCCCAGCGCCAGGACGGTTTTACGGGCGATCGCCTGCGCACGCTCCAGCGCCAGGGCGCTCATCTGCTGCGGCTGCCAGGATTCGCGGTAATCGCCATCTTCCTGGCGGTGGCCAATCGGGTCGCAGAAATGGACGCCGTCAACGGCGCTGACGGTCAGCAGGGTGATCTCGAAATCAAACTTCACCACCCCTTCAACGATCACGCGACCGGCGCCTGCGCGGCCACCCTGCTGGGCGTACTCCCACGCCTTGTCCACCGTGCTGCTGCCGCGGATAAAGCTCTGTCCTTTACCGGAGGAGCTCATCACCGGCTTAACGATGCACGGGTAACCAATCTCCTCTACGGCCTGCAGGAATGCGGCCTTATCGCCAGCAAAACGATAGCTCGACGTGGGCAACCCGAGCTCTTCTGCCGCCAGACGACGAATGCCTTCGCGGTTCATGGTCAGCTTTGCGGCTTTCGCGCAGGGCACCACGCGCTGGCCTTCCTGCTCAAGCGCAATCAGCGTATCGGTGGCGATGGCTTCAATTTCCGGTACAACGAAATCAGGCTTCTCGCGTGAAATCAGCTCACGAAGGGCATCGCCGTCCAGCATGTTAATCACATAAGAACGATGGGCGACGTGCATGGCGGGTGCATCGGCGTAGCGGTCTACGGCAATGACTTCCACGCCTAAACGCTGGCACTCAATGGCGACCTCTTTTCCCAGCTCGCCCGATCCCAACAGCATCACTCGCGTCGCCGCAGGTCGCAGCGCGGTTCCTAAACGAATCATAACAATCCCCCTGAAAAAGTTGCGGGCAGTATAAACGAAAACGTTTGCGTCTGTCTTGTGCACGGTCAGGTGAGGGGAGAAGAAATTTGCGCTTCTTTAGCCCGCCCAGACATTTCCTGACGCCTGCTCGCTTACGCTGTGGAACATGTTCACCGTTAAGTGAGGAAAATCATGTCTGGCTGGCTAAATCAATTGCAATCACTGTTAGGGCAGAAAACGTCGTCTTCCGGCGAGCGGGATCTCAGCAAACTGCTGGTGCCCGGGGCGCTCGGCGGGCTGGCAGGCCTGCTGGTCGCGAATAAATCCTCGCGCAAGCTGCTGGCAAAGTACGGGACAGGCGCGCTGCTCGCCGGTGGGGGCGCCATTGCGGGCACCGTCCTGTGGAATAAATACAAGGACAGGGTCCGGACCGCGCATAGCGATGAACCGCACTACGGCGAGCACACCTCGCCGCTGGATCTGCGCACCGAAAGGCTCATTCTTGCGCTGGTTTTTGCCGCGAAAAGTGACGGACATATCGACGATAAGGAACGGCTGGCGATCGAACAGCAGCTGCGCGAAGCCGGCGTCGAAGAGAAGGGCAGAGCGCTGGTGGCGCAGGCCATCGAACAGCCCCTGGATCCGCAGCGTCTGGCGCAAAGCGTGAAAAATGAGGAAGAGGCGCTTGAACTCTATTTCCTCAGCTGTGCCGCCATCGATATCGATCACTTTATGGAGCGCAGCTACCTGAATGCGCTTGGCGACGCGCTGAAGATCCCGCAGGACGTGCGTGAGGGCATTGAGCGGGATATTCGGGAACAAAAACAGGCGTTACAGGGATAGTTCTCGCCGTTGCGACCCTGTTTCGCTTGCATCATGCGTGGGTTTTGCCAACCTTATAGGGTGTAAAACGAAAAAGAATGATGACATGCCACCGAAAGCCCGACGTATACCTTATGCGATCACCACGCATGGCGATACGCGTATAGACAACTATTACTGGCTACGGGACGATTCGCGCTCCCGGCCAGAGGTGCTCGACTACCTGCACGAGGAAAACGACTATGGCCGCAAGGTCATGTCCAGCCAGCAGACGCTTCAGGACCAGCTGCTGAATGAAATGGTGCAGCGTATTCCTCAGCGCGATATCTCCGCGCCCTGGACCAAAAATGGCTATCGCTATCGCCATATTTATGAGCCCGGCAACGAGTATCCCATCTACCAGCGTCAGTCGGTCCTGAGCGCCGAATGGGATGCGTGGGATATTCTGCTGGATGCCAATCAGCGCGCGGCCCACAGCGAGTTTTATACTCTGGGCGGCATGTCCATTTCGCCGGATAACGCGGTGATGGCGCTGGCGGAGGATTATCTCTCCCGTCGCCAGTACGGCCTGCGTTTTCGCAATCTGGACACCGGCAACTGGTATCCGGAAATGCTGGAAAACGTCTCCCCGGATTTTGTCTGGGCGAATGATTCCGAGACGGTGTACTACGTCAAAAAGCACGCCTCTACGCTGCTGCCCTATCAGGTATGGCGGCATACCATCGGAACGGACTCCGCAGACGACGAGCTGGTCTATGAAGAGAAAGACGAAACGTTCTATGTCAGCCTGCATAAAACCTCTTCGCGCCATTATGTGATTATCTTCCTGGCCAGCGCCACGACGTCGGAAGTCCTGCTGCTGGATGCCGAACTGCCCGACGCCCAGCCGCTCTGTTTCCTGCCGCGCCGAAAGGATCATGAATACAGCCTGGATCACTTCCAGCACAGCTTTTATCTGCGCTCGAATCGCGAGGGTAAAAACTTTGGCCTCTATAAAACCAAAGTACGCGATGAGCGCAAGTGGGAGGTGCTTATCCCCGCGCGGGATCAGGTGATGCTGGAAGGGTTTACCCTGTTCACCGACTGGCTGGTGGTGGAGGAGCGCCAGCGCGGGCTGACCAGCATCCGGCAAATCAACCGTAAAACGCGGGAAGTGGTGGGGATCGCGTTCGACGACCCGGCCTATGTGACGTGGATTGGGTTCAATCCCGAACCCGAATCATCGCGGCTGCGCTACGGCTATTCATCCATGACCACACCGGACACCCTGTTTGAGCTGGACATGGATACCGGGCAGCGTCAGGTGATAAAGCAGACCGAGGTTAAAGGGTTTGAGTCCGAAAACTACCGCAGCGAGCACCTGTGGGTCACCGCCCGGGATGGCGTCGAGGTCCCCGTCTCGCTCGTCTATCACAAAGCCCATTTCCAGAAAGGCAAAAACCCGATCCTGGTGTACGGCTACGGCTCCTACGGCTCCAGCATGGATGCTGATTTCAGCAGCAGCCGTTTAAGCCTGCTCGACCGCGGCTTTGTTTTCGCCATCGCCCATATTCGCGGCGGCGGTGAGCTGGGGCAGCACTGGTATGAGGACGGGAAATTCCTGAAAAAGAAAAACACCTTCAATGACTACCTCGACGTCTGCGATGCGCTGATTGATCAGGGCTATGGCGATCCGAAACTCTGCTTTGGCATGGGCGGCAGCGCGGGAGGCATGCTGATGGGGGCGGTGATCAACCAGCGTCCCGAACGCTTTAAGGGGATTGTCGCGCAGGTGCCGTTTGTCGATGTGGTGACGACCATGCTCGATGAATCCATTCCGCTGACGACCGGGGAGTTTGAAGAGTGGGGGAATCCGCAGGATGAGATTTACTACCGCTATATGAAAACGTACAGCCCTTACGATAACGTCGAGGCGAAAGCCTATCCCCACATGCTGGTCACCACCGGTCTGCATGACTCTCAGGTGCAGTACTGGGAGCCGGCAAAATGGGTGGCGAAACTGCGGGAGCTGAAAACCGACGATAACCTGCTGCTGCTGTGTACCGACATGGATTCCGGACACGGCGGGAAATCGGGACGATTTAAATCGTATGAAGGGGTGGCGCTGGAGTATGCCTTCCTGATTGGCCTGGCGCAGGAGACGCTGCCAGGCCGTGCAGAGCGTTAAGCTTCGCCCAGATAGTGCTTCAGCGTCAGGCGCAGTTCCGGGCTCATTTTGTCAAGGTTGTTATACAGCCAGCGCAAATAGCCCGGGTCTTTATCCGCAATATCCGACACCGCTCTGCCCCGGTATTTACCAAAGGTAAACGTGGTCAGCAGTGCGGGGCGTCCGGTAATCGTTGCCATATCGTCCGGCGTCCAGCCCGAGGTGTTCATAATATCGATGAGTAGCGCGGCGGTGATATAGCAGTCGTACAGGGCGCGGTGATGATGAAGCCCCTCAGGCGTGCGGACGCTGAGCTTGCGGGACTTGTACAGCGCCATGTTGCTGTATTTAATGCCCGGCCAGAGGCGACGCGCCAGCTTCATGGTACAAATCCATTCCCCCGGCATTTCAGGGAGCACCCGGCGGTCAAAACTGGCGTTATGCGCGACGTACCAGGGGCTACCGTAATAGTGGGGAATGATCTCTTCGATCCACGGCTTGTCCGCCACCATCGATTCGGTAATGCGATGGATAGCCATCGCCTGAGGGCTGATGGGGCGGTCAGGACGCACCAGATGGCTCATTGGGTTGACGATTTTACCATCAACCACGTCGACAGAGGCCACTTCCACAATTCCGCCCTGAAGATCGCAAGTTTCGGTATCGATGACGCGCAGCATTGAACACTCCTGAGCTTAAAACGCCTAGCCTAAAGGAATGATATCGCCTTGCCAACCCTCTCCGCCGAGCGTGCCGGTCAACAGCAGCTCGCCCTTATCCGCGCGAACGATCAGCTGGCCTTTTTCATCCCACAGCGCGCTACCGCCGCAGGCGTTCGCCATCAACACCGCTATGGCATATTTATGCGCGAAGCGCTGCAGGGTACTGATGGACTGCCGCCAGCGGTTATCCTCCACTGACTGACAGCTGGTAAACAGCGACGCTCTGGGATCGAGATTGGGGGAATCGGCATGCGCATCAATAATGCTGAGCTGTTTCTCTCCCGGCACCAGGCTGGCTCCGCCACCTTGCGGGTAGCGAAGGATGCGTTGACGAGCGGGGGTGAAGAGCGCGAGACCTTTCTGGCGCTGACCATCCCGCTCCACGGGGAGCCCGGCAATTACGGTTATTCGGTAACGATGCGCCGCGTCGAGCAGCGGTTCAAGCTGGGCGTCGCCGGGTGGGAGAGGTAACGTCGTCGTTCCCGAGCCTGTTAATGACAGTTCAGGAAACACCAGCAGATCGCACCCCTGCCGTGCTGCTTCGGCGATGAAGCGCAGGTGGTGCGTGATATGGTCATCGACACTCTGATGCTGCCCGCTATACTGGGCCGCCGCTATATTCCAATGTGACATCGTGACTTCCTTATACACTGAGTCGCAGGGATTTAAGAATACACCTAAATTTATCAGGGTTTTCTTATCCTGCCAGATTCAGCGTAAGGAAGTGTAACGGCTCGTTAAGCTTATTTAACTTTAGGTTCGTACGGTAAACGGGAGAGGTTGACCGAGGCGAGACGGTGGGCGATGAGTCTTTCGCGAAACCAGTCGCGCAGATGGGCGGGCTGTTCCCGTTCAACGACTTCAGCCACGACAGGCATGTTGTAACGCTCTTTAAACGCGACGCCAGCGGCAGCGAGATCGACATTCACTTTATCCATCTCGTCCTGTGGAAGGGCGGCCAGATTGATCTTCATTACCTTCTCCTTTTTATGCGGCGGCAACGTTACCGCGATTGCACGACGATGACAAGCGGAGGCAGGATGATCCTCGACTCGTTTATTATACAGCGTTATTCTTTAGCATACAGACATAACAAAAAGGAATGATTGCTATGTGTTTCTCCGCTTCCCGCGCGGTATGCGCACTGGTTTTTCTGGCCTCTACAATGATGACCCCCTCCGTGCTGGCGCATGCGCACCTTAAGCAGCCGATCCCGGCAGCGGACAGCGTGGTGAGCGCTCCGCAGGCACTGACGCTGAATTTTTCAGAAGGCATCGAACCGGAATTTAGCGGTGTGGTGGTGACGGATGCGCAAAAGCAGGTCATCAAAACGGGAACCGCCACGCGCGACGAAAAGAACAAGGCGCAGCTCACCGTTCCGCTGGACCAAACGCTGACGCCAGGGACGTACCAGGTAGACTGGCATGTCGTCTCTGTAGACGGTCATAAAACCAAAGGTAGCTATCACTTTAGCGTGAAATAGCATGCTGGCGCTGTGTTATATCGGGTTGCGCTTTATCCATTTCGGGGCGCTGATGCTGATTTTTGGCAACGCGCTTTACAGCGTCTGGTTTGCGCCTTCCTCTCTCCAGCGGCTGATGTCCCGACGTTTCCAGCTGCAGCAGAAAGTGGCGGCTTTTGTGAGCCTGGCGGCTGCACTCCTGATGTTTATGCTTCAGGGCGGGCAGATGGGTAACGGTTGGGGCGACGTATTTGCCCCACAGGTCTGGTCCGGCGTAATGAGGACACAGTTTGGCGGCGTCTGGCTTTGGCAAATGATTCTCGCTGCGATGACGGTCGCTGCAGCATGGCTCGCGCCGCTGAAGGGTTCGCGGCTGCTGCTGCTCGCCATGGGGCAGCTTATCCTGCTGGCGGGGGTAGGGCACGCGGCGATGAACGACGGTCCGATGGGGGCGCTGCAGCGCCTTAATCACGCTTTTCACCTGATCTGTGCTGCTACCTGGCTTGGCGGATTACTGCCCCTGCTGTTCTGCATGCGTCTGGCGAACGGGCGCTGGCAGAATGCCGCCATCTATACCATGATGCGCTTCTCGCGCGTGGGCCATTATGCGGTCGCGGGCGTGCTGCTCAGCGGAGCGATCAATGCACTCATGATACTGGGCGTCCATATTCCCTGGCAGGCTGACTACGTGCAGTTTTTGTTGTTCAAATGTGCGCTGGTGGCGTTGATGGTGGTAATTGCGCTGGCAAATCGGTATTTTCTGGTGCCACGGTTTCGTCCGGAGACCGGGCGAGCACAACAGATTTTTATCAGGATGACACAGGCAGAAGTGGTGCTGGGGGCGCTGGTACTGGCAACGGTCAGTCTGTTCGCCACCTGGGAACCCTTCTGACAAGGTTAAATATCATATGAAAAAGACAGTACTTTCTCTCATATTGCTGGCCTGCACGGGGAGCGCGTTTGCCGCACCGCAGGTTATCACCGTCAGCCGTTTTGAAGTGGGTAAGGACAAATGGGCCTTCAACCGTGAAGAGGTGATGCTGACCTGCCGTCCGGGCCATGCGCTGTATGCCATCAACCCGAGCACGCTGGTGCAATACCCGTTAAATGAAACCGCCGAGCAGCAGGTGGCCAGCGGAAAGAACAGCGGCCAGCCGATTAGCATCATTCAGATCGCTGACCCGGCGAATCCGGGACAGAAAATGAGTCTGGCCCCGTTTATCGAGCGCGCCGACAAGCTCTGCTAACGTTCAGGTTCCCAATAAAAAACCGCAGATGCTTGCGAAAGCACTGCGGTTTTTCACATTTTATGATGCTCTGGCGCTTTTTTTCCGACCGCTTTAGCTGTGGACTGGAAAACCTGGCGTCGTCATCTATTCTTAAAAGGCAAGGCGACTTAGCCTGCATTAATGCCAACTTTTAGCGCACGGCTCTCTCCCAAGAGCCATTTCCCTGGACCGAATACAGGAATCGTATTCGGTCTCTTTTTATCTGCATGAAAGTAAAAGACTAATCCTTTCGTTGTCTCAGTTCTGCAGCGCACGTTCTGTACGTCTGGTTAAAACATAACACATTACGGCATGCTGTAGTCCAGCCCTTTTTGCCTGTTTTGTTAAATTTTCGTGTGCAATTCAGTAAAGCGCGTGCGGGGTCTAAAAGTACGACCTAACCGACGCCTCGATTTCATCAAGCAGCTCAAAGCGACGGCGGTATTCAGCGCGTTTTTTACTGGCAATTTCTTCAAGGGATTTGCGCTCCATATGCAGCGGGAGCTGCCAACTGAAGGTCGAGCGTTTTTGACCGTCAATAGAAGCCCAAAACTCGTCGTAGCTGGCATGGAAATGACGACCTTTACTCAGACGATAGCGCAGCGCGCGGAAGATATGCCCTTCATCGCTGACTGCGTAAATGGCTTTCATGCCGGAGAGGGTTGCAAGCTGGAAAAGCACTTCCATCAACACGCGTTTCGGGAAAAGACCATGGCAGGCACGGGTCGCCTGTTTGATCACATCGCGGGATACGCTGCGGCGCGGGCCCTGAAGACCCCCAATCACCAGCGCATATTCTCCGTTTTCACGCGTAACGCAAAACGTCACGCTCGCAAGCAGGGTATTTTCGTTATCACGCAGCCACAGCGTACACTCGCCCTCACGCTCTGCTTTACTGGCGTTCATGGCATTAACGTTATAGCTCACGCCATCTTTAGCATGAAACTCAACAATGGATTGTTCTTGCGGCCCGGTTAAGGCGGCGATTAGCCCGGCATCTCTCAGGGAGTCAATCCACTGATAATGGGTGATGATGGCATTGGCCCGTGCGTTGGCATTCATCCCCCGCATGAGATACTGGCGATGCGTTTTGCTCGGCAGGGTGATTTGCGAAGCCAGCAGCTGGTCGAAATCGTTGCGGCGAGCCAGTGCATCGAGCATGCGATGCGTGGAAGACCAGAACAGCAGTGAACGTAACAGAAATTTGAGACGGTACTCGCGTTTTTGCCAGATAGGACCTGGAACGAGTTTACCTTTCACCAGTTCGGAAATGATATGGGTACGATGCGAATGTGGCGCATCTTCTTGCAGGCGCTTATTTGACACGGAAAGACCTCAAAGTTTATGCAATGCATATTTTAGGGGCATGCAAAAGTGTATTAATACTGGTGAAATATTTATTTATCCTTAGTTTACTGTTTGTTTAACTTTATGAAAAGCGCTCCAGCGGAGCTTCCCTGCGCATATGCTAGCTGCAGCTACACTCTCTTGTGGGAGGTTCTATGTATGAGCGAATAGATGGTCGAAAGTGGCGTCACGTCTGGGTGGTCAGCGATATACATGGCTGTTATCAGCGGCTTATGGATGAGCTTAAACGCCGTCATTTTAATCCGTATGAGGATTTGCTTATTTCCGTTGGGGATATGATCGATCGCGGTCCGGACAGCGTTAAATCATTACAGCTTATCAATGAAAAATGGTTTCGTGCCGTCCGGGGCAACCATGAGCAAATGGCGCTCGACAGTCTGGATAATAACGATTTTTCACTCTGGACAATGAATGGCGGAATATGGTTCAGGCAACTTGAACGGGACCAGCAACAGCTTGCGCTGTCGTTGCTCGAAGCCTGTCGCGATTTACCGCATATCATCGAGGTAACCTGTGCGAACGGTCTGAACGTGATTGCCCATGCGGATTATCCGGCAGCGGAATACCGCTGGCAAAAACCGGTGAGCGCCCAGCGCGTTTTATGGGATCGCGATCGGTTGATGGGGTTTATGGTGGGTAAAGGGCAGGGCATCAGCGGTGCGGATCATTTCTGGTTCGGACATACGCCCGTCGACAGAAGGTATGATTTTGACAATCTCCACTACATTGATACGGGCGCCGTATTTGACGGTTACTTCACGCTGGCGCAGCTGCAGTAATAAATAACCCGCCTTCGGGCGGGTTCTCTTTAGGTCAGGCAAGACGCATGACCCAGGCATCGGTTTTACTATCGTAATGCTCACGGTAAAGGACAGAATGTTCGCCATCAAGTATTGCCGGGACGCTGGTGTCTGCATCCCATGCATCGAGCTGCATGCACAAATCCGGGTCGGATTTGCAGGGAATACTTAACGTTCGATCGCCTTGCGCTTCGCCGCGCAGTTCTGCGTCGTCGATCTCAAAAGCGCCAATACGCACGCTGGTTTTCGTCATAGTGCTCTCCGGGTCGGTTGTCAAAATCTGGTATGACCAGTACGGCCACCCATTTTTGATCGTAGACAAGGAGAGCAAAATCGCCAGTAAAAAAATGCGCTTTTTTTCAGGCCGTGCGATCGTTACCGGTAAACAGTCGTCCATCCCGGACCAGCTCGCGCGGATAGCTGTTTTTCAGTCGTGAACCGACTTTTTTTGCCAGCCCGAGCGGGTATCCCTGATACGTCACGATCACTTCATCGCCTGATGGCGTGCTGTCAGGATAGACATCGCGACCACGGTACCACTCTTCGGCTTCCTGATGCGTCAGGGCAAAGGCATTCTCGTGCCCGGCAAGGGCGATGACGGCCTCATGCTGCCAGCGATAGCCTTTATTATGCACTTCCGCCAGGCGGATCCCGATTCGGGAAAAACGGACCTTTCCGATGAGCGGTTCGATCTCAGCCGGGAACAGCCATACCTCTTTATCACGGATCCAGAGGTGCAGGCTCTCATCCCAGACCAGGCCAATTTTTTCGGCGGCGGCGACAAGCTGTGCTGCATCGCGACCTTTGAGGGGGGCAAACGGGAAGTTGCCGACCTTGAATTTGGGGGCGGGCAGGGGAGCAACCGCCTGCGTTTTACGCAGACGTGCCACAAAGAAGCCTTCGCAGTCGTAAATCTGCGGGAATACGTGGAGGAAACCCTCCGGCGTAATCGCCTCCTGTGCCGAGGCGAACAGATCGTTAAGCGGCAGGAATTCGACCGCATCCGGGTATTGCGCTTTCAGCCACAGGCAGACGTCTTCGTTTTCATCGCGGTTTAAGGTGCACGTTGAATAGACCAGCGTGCCGCCTGGGCGAAGGGCATGGAATGCGCTCTCGATCAGCTCCCGCTGCGTGGCGGCGATCTCAATGTTGCTTTCCACGGACCAGTTCTTTAACGCATCGGGATCTTTACGCACCACCCCTTCGCCGGAGCAGGGAGCGTCCAGCAGAATGGCGTCGAAGGCTTCCGGCAGGGCGGCGCCAAACACGCGGCCGTCGAAGTGCGTCAGGGCAACGTTATGAATACCGCAGCGGCTGATGTTGGCATGCAATACCTTCACGCGGCTGGCGGAAAACTCGTTGGCGAGGATCGCGCCCCGGTTACCCATACGGGCGGCAATCTGCGTGGTTTTTGAGCCGGGCGCCGCGGCCACATCCATTACGCGTTCAGGCGAATTGCCATCGGCGAACAGGGCTGCCACCGGCAGCATCGAGCTGGCTTCCTGGATATAGAACAGGCCGCTCAGATGTTCAGCGGTGCTTCCCAGCGGCACGGCGTCTTCGTCATCGCGCTCGATCCAGAACCCCTCAGCGCACCACGGTACCGGCGTAAGCTGCCAGCTGTAGGGCGCGACCAGCGCCAGAAAATCCTCGACGCTGATTTTCAGCGTGTTGACGCGAATACTGCGGCGTAACGGACGTTGGCAGGCGGCGATAAAATCGTCTAACGACAGGTGAGAAGGAAGCGCCTCGCGCATCTGCGCCAGGAATTGTTCAGGAAGAAATACGGAGTTTTGAGCCACGGGCACACCACAGGGAAAAGTTCAGGTGCGCAGTGTAACATAAAGGCTCCGGTGCGTTGACACCGGAGCCTTGGAGATTAACGCGGCAGGGCGGTTCCCCATTCGCGCCACTCTTTCGGTTCGCTTTCGAGCAGCAGGAAATGTTTACCCGGCTGCGCTTTCGGCGCCAGCGGCGTCCCCGGCGGTGTGGCAAACGCAATACCGCCGCGAATGAACTGGTTGAAGGTCCCGGTTTTCACCACGCCTCCCGTCAGGCCGAAGTCCAGCGAGTAGCCGGATGCCAGCCAGAACACCGAGTTATTACGCACCAGGTGCTGGTAGCGTTCGCTGATGCGTAGCGCCACCATCACGCGGTCGGAGAGCGTCCCGAGCGTCAGGCCCGTGACCGTACCGACCTCAATGCCGCGGAACAGCACAGGGGTGCCGATGCTCAGCGAGCCGGCTTCCGGCACTTCCACCACGATGCTCAGGCCGCCAAGGTAGCGCGAGTCGGTGATCGTGGCTTCCTGCAGCTCGAAATCACGACGGGCATTGCCCTGGCCGGGCTCAACGTTGATGTACGGCTGCAAAATGGTGTCGAGATGCTCAACGCCTGCGGCCGAGATCTGCGGTGTCACCACCGAGAAGCGCGAACCCGCGCGCGCAAAGGTCTGCACATATTCCGGGTAGAGCACGGCGGTAGCCTGCACCTCGTTACGCGAGGTGATCAGCGTCAGCTTCTGGATCTGCCCGATATCAATGCCCAGGTAGCGGATGGGCATGCCTTCCGCCAGCTTACCGGCATCAAACGCGTGCAGGGTAATCTGCCCGCCCACGGCGCGTGCGGCGGTCTCGGACGGGAAGAGAATACGCTTATCGCCTTTACGCAGGTTCGCGCCCGCTCCGCTGAGGTTATCGAAGCTAATCGCCCCGCGCAGCGCGCGTGACAGCGGAGAGGCCTGTACGGTCAGTCCGTTACCGTTCAGCTGCACTTTCGCGCCGCCTTCGGCCCAGAAGACGCTGTTCGGCGTCAGCAGCTTACGGTACTCCGGCTTGATGTGCAGTTCGATATCAAAGGCGTCGGCACGCGGGCGAACGGTGATCACTTCCCCGACTTCAAACTTGCGATACAGCACCACGGAGCCCGCCTGAACGTCCGGCAGGGTCTCGGCGCTTAACGTCAGCGTGGTGGTAGGAAGATCGCTCAGGCTGTTTTCAATTGCTTTCTCAAGGTTGGCATACAGCGGGTAGCTGTCGCGCACGGGACCTTTATCCCCCGGCAAAATACGGATGCCGCCGTTCACCCATTCGCTGGCGCTGGCGCCGAGAAACTCCACGCCGTCCAGTCCTACCTTCACGTCGACGCGACTGTTCACCACGAATTTACTGTCGCCATGTACCAGGTCTCTGTATTGCGGGTCGATGGCAACGGAGAATTGCACCCCATCCGCGGAGAGCTTGCGCTCCAGCACCTGTCCCACCTGCACGCCGTGTAAAATCAACGGCTGACCGGCTTCAATGCCATAGCTTTCTGGCGCATTGAGCGTAACCGTCACGACGCCCGGCTTTTGCAGCAGGGCTTTATCCGCCGGGGCAATCACGAAGCTATTGCTGGGCTGACCTTCCCCGGGGATCAGCTCAAAGGTATTGCCGGTCAGCAGCGTGCTGAGGCTGGCATCGTTAAGAGAGAGCTTTGGACTGCGCATTTCGATGCGTGTTTTCTCGCGCAGGAGATCGACCACGCTCGGATCGACCGTCATTTCGCCGGTGACCGATCCGCCCGGGTTGAGCGTCATTTTGGTGAGCTGGCCGACCTGCAGACCCTGATACATCAGTGGCGTTGAACCCGCTTTTAGTCCTTTAGCATCGGGAAGGGCGAGTTTGACGATCACGCCGCGCTGGCTGTGCGCCAGATCGGCGTACAATCCGAACGTGTCATCAGCCGTGGCAGGGCTTGAGTTTTCCGGGGAGTCAAAGGCGATGGCGCCGTTCACCAGTGCGGCCAAACTCTCCAGCTTCACTTTCGCACCGCTCAGGCTGAGGTCGGCATCCACGCCGGACACGTTCCAGAAGCGGCTGCCCTTTTTCACCAGATTGGTGAAGCGGCGCTCGATCAGCACATCAATGGTGACGCCCTGTTTATTCGGGTTAATCGCGTAATCGTACACGCGGCCAACCGGGATCTTACGGAAATAGACCAGGGAGCCGCTGTTCAGGGAACCGAGGTCCGGCGCCTGGAGATGAATCATCAAATCGCCGTTATTGAGGCGGTATTTGGGCTGCGTATCCAGAGCAACAAAGTGATCCTGCGGCTCACCTTTGCCGGGCATCATGCCGATATAGTTACCGCCGACGAGCGCATCCAGACCGGAAACGCCGGCCAGCGAGGCTTTTGGCGTCACCAGCCAGAACTGCGTTTCGCTGCGCAGGGCATCCTGCATGTCAGATTTAATGCTGACCCGCACCTGAATCTTGTTCAGCCCTTTTCCAAGGGAGATATCCTGAACCGTACCCACTTCAACCCCCTGGAAGCGAACGGGGGTTCGCCCGGCGACGATGCCGTCGGCGGTCTGGAAATCAATGGTGACGGTACTGCCGCGATCCTCATAGCTTGTCCAGATAAGCCAGCCTGCAATCATCAGGGCGATGACGGGCAGCAACCAGAATGGCGAAATGCGGCGTTTTGTTTTAATTCTCGCTTCAGTCGGCGAAGCGGGGGTTTCCTGACTCATGTGCATCCCAAAGTAAGCGGCTATCCAGCCATTCCACAGCAAGAATAGTCAATATCACCGCAGAGCCGAAATAAAAAGCCGCGGGTCCCATTGTAAAAGCAAGTAACTGATCGCGATTGATGAGCGACCTCATCAGCGAAATCACGAACAGATCTAACATTGACCAGCGGCCAATCCAGGTGACGAATCGCAGAAGCAAAATGCGGGTCCGTAAACCTTGTTCACACTTTAAGTGAATGCTGATGAGCAGGGTAATCATCACCACCACTTTGGTAAAGGGAACCAGGATACTGGCAATAAAGACGATTGCCGCCACCCCGACATTGCTGTGCGCAAGGGAGATAATCCCGGAGAGGATAGTATCCTCCTGACGTCCACCATTCACGTAAATGATGGAAATCGGCAGCATATTGGCGGGGATCAGAAACACCAGGGAGGCGATCAGCGCCGCCCAGCATTTTTGCAGGCTGTTATTGCGCCGCAGTCTCAACGGAATGTGGCACCGCGGGCAGCGTCCGCGCGTGTCGGGTAACCCGGTATAGTGGCAACCCAGACAGACGCGCAGATTTTCATCGGGACGCGTGGCGGGGCGCTGAGGGTAGAATCGCTCCCAGAGCTGCTCAACGTTCAGGTGGATCAGCGTCAGGATGCTCAGCAATACCAGACAGATGAAGGCAAAGAGTCCGACGCCGGGCTGCAAAAAGGCGTAGTCCTGCACCTTTATTGACGCAACCCCCACGCCTACCAGATAAATATCCAGCATCACCCACTCTTTGAGCTTGTCCAGCATCAGCAGCACCGGGCGAAGGTTCATGCCAAGAATGTTGCCAAACCAGAGATAGGCAATGGCGGCAACCAGCACCAGGGGTGCGCCGACGGTGCAGAACAGCACCATCGCGGCGGTGATGGGATCGCCCTGACGGGTCATCTGCCAGATGCCCTGCAGCACGTTGGCGTCAATGCGCACGCCGAGCAGGTAGAGTTTTAGCAGCGGCTCACTCCAGGCGAAGGGCATCAGCAGCAGCATGGTAACGGCCATGGCGGCGAGGCGGGTCAACGACCAGTCGCGGCCATCGCGAATTTTGGCGTCACAGCGGGGGCAGAAGGCACTTTGGTGCGATTTCATCTTCGGCAACATAAAAAGCGTATCGCACTGGGGGCAACGCTGATAATGTGCACGAGGCAAAGCTTCGCTTACCGTATGGACAGTTATCTTTCTCGTCGGCGTAATTTTGGTTGTTTTTAAGGCCATCAGCTGCGCACAAATAAGTATTGTTGAAAGTTATAATAACTCATGAACGGATTCATCTTGAGCATGAGCGCATTTAATGCTTATTTTAATAGGCTATGCGGTAATTTTGTAAGACAACTAAGTGATTGAATAATGAACAAAACAGAATTCTACGCGGATCTGAACCGCGATTTTAAGGCATTGATGGCGGGTGAGACCAGCTTCTTAGCCACTCTGGCAAATACTAGCGCATTGCTGTTTGAACGTCTCTCTGACGTGAACTGGGCGGGCTTTTACCTTCTGGAAGGTGAAACGCTGGTGCTCGGTCCGTTCCAGGGCAAACTGGCCTGCGTGCGTATTCCGGTAGGGCGTGGCGTATGCGGCACGGCGGTGGCCGAGAATCAGGTCCAGCGTGTGGAAGACGTTCATGCGTTTGACGGGCACATCGCCTGTGATGCCGCCAGTAATTCTGAAATCGTTCTGCCGCTGGTGGTCAAAAATCAGATTATTGGCGTTCTGGACATCGACAGTACGGTCTTCAGTCGCTTTACAACCGAGGACGAACAGGGGCTGCGCGAGCTGGTGGCGAATCTGGAAAACGTACTCGCAGCAACCGATTATCAAAAATTCTTTGCGAGCGTCGCAGGATAATCAACGGATAACGTAGCATTTACTGATAGCGTCATTATAATGACGCCTGTTCATGCCTGCGCTTGTTGGCAACGTCCGTTGTAATCAGGAAATTTCATGGAAAATCAACCTAAGTTGAATAGCAGTAAAGAAGTTATCGCATTTCTGGCCGAGCGTTTCCCGCAGTGCTTCAGCGCGGAAGGCGAAGCTCGTCCCCTGAAAGTCGGTATTTTTCAGGATCTGGTGGCGCGTGTTGAAGGGGAAATGAACCTCAGCAAAACTCAGCTGCGTTCCGCCTTACGTCTTTATACTTCGAGCTGGCGTTACCTGTACGGTATCAAACCTGGCGCGACCCGCGTGGATCTCGACGGCAACCCTTGCGGTGAGCTGGACGAGCAGCACGTTGAGCACGCGCGCAAGCAGCTGGAAGAAGCCAAAGCACGCGTTCAGGCACAACGTGCGGAACAGCAAGCGAAAAAACGCGAAGCCGCCGCGGCAAACGGCCAGGAAGAAGCGCCTCGTCGTGAGCGTAAACCACGCCCTGCGCCGCGTCGTCACGATAATAACGATCGCAAACCGCGTGCAGACAAACCAGCAGCAAAAGCCCCGCGTGCGCCTCGTGAAGAGCCGCGCCATACGCCGGTTTCTGACATTAACGCCCTGAGCGTGGGTCAGGCACTGAAGGTAAAAGCGGGTAACAATGCTATGGACGCCACCGTACTGGAAATCACCAAAGATGGCGTTCGTGTACAGCTGACTTCTGGTATGTCAATGATTGTACGCGCAGAACACTTGTTGTTCTGAAACGGAGGCCAAGCCTGGCATGAACACTTTTTTTAAGCTCACCGCGCTGGCGGGCCTGTTTGCTATAACAGGTCACGCCTTTGCAGTGGACGATATCACGCGTGTTGATCAAATTCCGGTACTCAAGGAAGAGACGCAGCACGCGACGGTGAGCGAGCGCGTGACCTCACGTTTCACCCGTTCGCACTATCGTCAGTTCGATCTCGATCAGGCCTTTTCGGCCAAAATCTTTGACCGCTATCTGAACTTGCTGGATTACAGCCATAACGTTTTGCTCGCCAGCGATGTCGAGCAGTTCGCTAAGCGGAAATCCGAGGTGGGTGACGAGTTGCGTTCAGGCAAGCTGGATCTCTTCTACGATCTCTACAACCTGTCGCAAAAGCGCCGCTTCGAACGCTATCAGTACGCGCTGAAAGTGCTGGAACGTCCGATGGACTTCACCGGCAACGACACCTTCAATCTGGACCGCAGCAAAGCGCCCTGGCCAAAAGATGAAGCCGAGCTGAATGCGCTGTGGGACGGCAAAGTGAAATACGACGAGCTGAGCCTTAAGCTCACCGGCAAAGACGAAAAAGAGATCCGTGACACGCTGACGCGTCGTTACAAATTTGCCATTCGTCGCCTGGCACAGACCAACAGTGAGGATGTTTTCTCACTGGCCATGACGGCCTTTGCGCACGAAATTGATCCGCACACCAACTATCTCTCACCTCGCAACACCGAGCAGTTTAATACCGAAATGAGCCTGTCTCTGGAAGGTATCGGCGCGGTGCTGCAGATGGACGATGATTATACGGTGATCAATTCGATGGTCGCGGGTGGTCCGGCATCCAAAAGCAAAGCCATTAGCGTAGGCGATCGCATTGTGGGTGTGGGACAAACCGGCCAGAACATGGTCGATGTGATCGGCTGGCGTCTTGATGACGTGGTTGCGCTGATCAAAGGTCCGAAGGGCAGCAAGGTTCGTCTGGAAATTCTGCCAGCCGGAAAAGGCACCAAAACCCGTATCGTTACCCTGACCCGTGAGCGTATCCGTCTGGAAGATCGCGCGGTGAAAATGTCGGTGAAAACCGTGGGTAAAGAGAAGGTGGGCGTCCTGGATATTCCTGGCTTCTACGTCGGGTTGACTGACGATGTGAAAGTTCAGCTGCAGAAACTTGAAAAGCAGAACGTCAGCAGCATCATCATCGACCTGCGCAGTAACGGCGGCGGGGCGCTGACGGAAGCGGTTTCACTCTCTGGCCTGTTCATCCCATCTGGCCCGGTGGTTCAGGTGCGCGATAACAACGGTAAAGTGCGAGAAGATGCGGACAATGACGGTGTGGTCTACTACAAAGGCCCGCTGGTGGTTCTGGTTGACCGCTTCAGTGCATCTGCATCTGAGATCTTCGCCGCTGCCATGCAGGACTACGGCCGCGCGCTGATCGTCGGTGAGCCAACCTTCGGTAAAGGCACCGTTCAGCAGTACCGCTCTCTGAATCGGATTTACGATCAAATGCTGCGTCCGGAATGGCCTGCACTGGGCTCGGTTCAGTACACCATTCAGAAATTCTACCGCGTAAACGGCGGCAGTACGCAGCGTAAGGGTGTCACGCCGGACATCATCATGCCGACAGGCACCCAGGAGACGGAAACCGGCGAGAAGTTTGAAGATAACGCGTTGCCGTGGGACAGCATCAATGCCGCGACCTACGTGAAAGCGGGTGATATGACGCAATTTGGCCCTGAGCTGCTGAAGGCGCATAACGACCGCATCGCGAAAGATCCGGAGTTCCAGTACATCATGAAGGATATTGCGCGATTCAATGCTCTGAAGGATAAGCGGAATATTGTTTCTCTGAACTACGCTCAGCGTGAAAAAGAGAACAACGAAGACGATGCAACCCGCCTGGCGCGTATCAACGATCGCTTCAAGCGTGAAGGCAAGCCTCTGCTCAAGAAACTGGACGATCTGCCAAAAGATTACCAGGAGCCGGATCCGTATCTCGACGAGACGGTGCATATCGCTCTCGACCTGGCGAATCAGGAAAAAGAGAAACCTGCCGTACAGCCCGCTCCGGCAAAATAACCTCCCAACAGGCACAAGAGATTGTGCCTGTTTCTTTTTGTTCTTCATCCTTCCGTCAGCCAGATTTTCAATTGTGTAAAGTTGTGTCTTTCTGGTGACTTACGCCCGCCGGATGCTTGAAAATAGCCGCAATACCCATACGATGTGGGTAATCGCATAGTGCGTTTTGTTAAACTGAGGTAAAAAGAAAATTATGATGCGAATCGCGCTCTTCCTGCTCACCAACCTGGCGGTGATGGTGGTTTTCGGGCTCGTGCTAAGCCTGACAGGAATTCAGTCGAGTAGCGTTCAGGGTCTGTTGATTATGGCGCTGCTGTTTGGTTTTGGTGGCTCGTTCATCTCCCTGCTGATGTCGAAGTGGATGGCATTGAAATCGGTAGGGGGTGAGGTTATTGAACAGCCGCGTAACGATATGGAACAGTGGCTGATGAATACGGTGGCTCAGCAGTCCCGTCAGGCCGGGATCGCCATGCCGCAGGTGGCCATTTACCATGCTCCGGACATCAACGCGTTCGCCACGGGTGCCCGCCGCGATGCGTCACTGGTCGCTGTTAGCACCGGACTGTTGCAGAACATGAGCCGTGACGAAGCCGAAGCGGTTATCGCCCACGAAATCAGCCATATCGCAAACGGTGACATGGTGACCATGACCCTGATTCAGGGCGTGGTAAACACCTTCGTGATCTTTATCTCCCGCATTCTGGCGCAGATTGCCGCTGGCTTCATGGGCGGCAACCGTGACGAAGGCGAAGAGAGCAACGGCAACCCGCTGATCTATTTTGCCGTGTCGATGGTGCTGGAACTGGTATTCGGTATTCTGGCGAGCATCATCACGATGTGGTTCTCCCGCCACCGTGAATTCCACGCGGATGCCGGTTCTGCGAAGCTTGTTGGTCGCGAGAAGATGATTGCCGCGCTGCAGCGTCTGAAAACCTCCTACGAGCCGCAGGAAGCGAACAGCATGATGGCCTTCTGCATTAACGGTAAATCCAAATCGCTGAGCGAGCTGTTTATGTCTCACCCGCCGCTGGATAAACGTATTGAAGCGCTGCGCAGTGGGGAATACCTGAAGTAACGCAACAAAACACAATAAGCCGGGCAGGAGAACACTCCGCCCGGCTTTTTTTATGCCTGAACCCTGGGCTGGGTCACCCGCAGGCCGCTGACGATAGCCGCGAGTGTGGCAAGTATACCGGCGGTGAGGAGGGCAACATGGTTGCCGTTCTGGCCTGCGAGGTTAAACATCAGGGCGACCAGCGCCGCACCGGTGCTTTGCCCAAGGAGACGCGCGGTTCCCAACATGCCGCTGGCCCCTCCGCTACGATGGCGCGGCGCTGAGGTAATAATGGTGTGGTTATTGGGGGACTGGAACAGCCCAAACCCCGCGCCGCAGAGGATCATGCGCCAGATAATGTCCAGATCGGAAGGCGACGAGGGCAGCAATGCCAGTGCGAAAAGGCCTGTCGCCATCACCGCCAGCCCCAGCGCCCCGAGTAAACCGGCATGAACGCGTTCAATTAAGTAACCTGCCAGCGGGGCCATCACCATGGTCGCCAGCGGCCAGGGGGTGAGCAGCAGTCCGGTCTCCACTTCTGACCGGCCTACCACGCTCTGCAGAAAGAAGGGCAGAGAAACCAGAGCCAGCATCTGGGCGCAGAACGAGCAGACGGACGTGCAAATGGAGAGTGAAAAGAGAGGAATACGCAGCAGATCAACGGGCAGCAAAGGCGCGGGGAGGGTGAGCTGGCGGCGAACAAAGAAGAAGCCGATCGCCAGCAGGGCGATGAGCTCCGCGCCGGTAAGCATCAGCGATTGTCCTTGCGCAAAGCCGCTCAGCGCTGTAATCAGCAGGCCGAAGGTCAGGGCATTCATCACCGCACTCGCCACGTCGAAGCGCGGCATGCTGATTTTGGGACCGTTAGCGGGAAGAAAGCGCAGGGCAAAGAAGATGGCGACGATACCCAGCGGCACGTTAATGGCGAACAGCCATTGCCATGACGCGACGGAAAGGATCGCCGCCGCAATGGTTGGCCCGGCGGCTGAAGAGACGGCCACAATAAACGAGTTTATACCCATCCCGCGCCCCAGATGGCGCTGGGGATAAATCAAGCGGATCAGCGCCGTGTTTACGCTCATCAACGCCGCGCCGCCAAAACCCTGGGCGATGCGCGCAAGCGTCAGGGTATGCAGTGAATCTGAAAGGGCGCAGAACAGGGAGGTAAACGTGAAAACCACCAGGCCACACTGATACACCCGGCGGTAACCGAACATATCGCCCAGGAAAGAGAACGAGAGCAGTGAAACCACAATCGCAATCTGGTAGGCGTTAACAATCCAAATCGAACTGGCGGGTGAGGCATGCAGGTCGCTGGCGATGGTTGGCAGGGCAACGTTCGCAATCGCGCCGTCAAGGACGGCCATGGAGATACCGATAATGATGGTCGCTATTGCGCCATACCGCTGGGGTAATGGCAGGCCATCGGAAAGATTCTTTTCCATCAGGAGTAAAAAGCTCAGCGTGATATTATTCTCAGGGTAACTATTTTAGCATTGTTACAGCCGCGATATGTCGCAGATTTGTAACGAAGTAAACGCGGATTGATTGCAGCTGACATGACGGGAACTTATAATAAAAACCAGTTCTGATTTTTATAAAACACTCGCTATGAGGTGGTAAATGGCTATTGCGGATTTGGATAAACAACCAGATTCTGTTTCTTCCGTGCTGAAGGTGTTTGGCATCTTACAGGCGCTTGGAGAAGAGCGTGAAATAGGTATTACAGAGCTGTCACAGCGCGTGATGATGTCAAAAAGCACCGTTTATCGCTTTTTGCAAACCATGAAATCATTGGGTTACGTTGCGCAGGAAGGCGAATCTGAAAAATATTCTCTGACGCTGAAGCTGTTTGAATTAGGTGCGCGTGCGCTACAAAATGTTGACCTGATCCGCAGCGCGGACATTCAGATGCGTGAAATCTCTCGCCTGACCAAAGAGACCATTCATCTCGGTGCGCTGGATGAAGACAGCATCGTTTACATCCATAAAATCGACTCCATGTACAATCTGCGCATGTATTCGCGCATTGGGCGCCGCAACCCGCTCTACAGTACCGCGATTGGTAAAGTTCTGCTGGCGTGGCGCGATCGCGAGGAAGTGGAGCAGATCCTCGACGGCGTGGAATACAAACGCAGCACGGAACGAACCATTACCAGTACGGAAGCGCTGCTGACGGTGCTCGACCGCGTGCGCGAGCAAGGGTATGGCGAAGATAACGAAGAGCAGGAAGAGGGGCTGCGCTGTATCGGCGTCCCGGTATTTGACCGCTTTGGGGTGGTGATTGCGGGCTTAAGTATCTCTTTCCCAACCTTACGTTTCTCCGAAGAGCGTCTTCATGAGTATGTGTCTATTCTGCACACTGCCGCACGTAAAATTTCTGAACAGATGGGCTATCACGACTACCCGTTTTAATCCCTGCTGAAATGATAAAACGCCGCATCTGATGCGGCGTTTTTTATGCCTCATGAACCTGGCTGATTAGCCGTTATCAATCACGACGGAGGTTTTACGCAGTACAGGACATTGGGTTAAGCCAATGATCCCGCTGTCAGTATGCAGATACTGGGTGGTGCTCATTCCTTGTGCGGTTAGGTATTTACACTGAATGCCTAACCCGGCTGCGTTTTCTGTGCTCCCCACAAGCACACCATAGCCCGTTAACAGAAGGCCAATCCAGACAAGGGCCAGTGCAATAATTGTTCGAATGATGAATCGCATTATTACCTCTTTTATCGTTGTTATCGTAATGCTAGCGTAACGTGTTTACGCAATGAAACAAGTGCAGCATTCTTAAAAACCGCGATGGAGGCGCAGTTAGCCCTTGTTTAAGATAAGCGTGATAATCTCGTTACATCAGGTCCTTAGACGGAGTGTGGAGTGAAAAAAATACGCTGGGTAATTCTGATTATCGTACTGATAGCGTGCGTGGTGTTATGGACGCAGACGATCAATGTGATGTGCGATCAGGATGTACAGTTTTTTAGCGGCGTTTGCGCAATCAACAAATTTATTCCGTGGTAATACACATTTTTTCTCAACGTGATTTCCTTCCTTCACGCCAGTGGTAAAATAGACGTTTTTATTGAGGTGGTGAAATGGGTGAGTTACTGAATTCAGGGTTGCTGAATATGGCATCCCTGATGATTTCTTTGGTGGTTCTGCTTGTGGGGCTGGTCATCTGGTTTTTCGTGAATCGGGCCAGTTCGCGTACAAATGAGCAGATCGAACTGCTGGAAGCGCTGCTCGATCAGCAAAAACGCCAGAATGCATTGCTACGCCGTCTTTGCGAGGCTAACGAACCGGAAGAGAAAGACGCGCCGAAAGACGCGGTCGCTGAAGATAACAAAGACGAAGACGACTTTATCCGCCTGGTGGCTGAGCGTTAATCTTTTTAGTCCTGGGAGGTGGCTGTGGTCTGGAAAAATCCCTGGTATGACCCCTCCCTGAAACATCATACCCCGAACGGTTTTCGTAATACCCTTCCTGTCGGACATCAACCCGGTGACCTTGAACGTTGGCGTAAAGCGCGCAAAGAGGCCGGTTTACCGAAGCCGCCCGCGCTGGGTTATGACGATTTCATCCGCCAGTGGTGGCAACCCGTTGAGCTTGCGGCATCTCATGAAGATGGGGTGTGGTGGCTCGGACACGCGAGCGTGTTGCTGCAGCTGGACGGCAATATCATCCTTACCGATCCGGTGTTTTCACGACGTGCTTCTCCGCTGCCTTTCCTGGGACCCCAGCGCAAAACGCCTCCCGTACTGTCTGTCGACCAACTTCATCAGCTTGATGCGGTTGTCATCTCCCATAATCATTACGATCATCTTGATGACGCAACCATTCGCAGAATCCTCAAGCGCTTTCCCGACGTCTGTTGTTTCGTTCCGTTGGGCCTGGCCGACTGGTTTCGTCGCCGGGGAGCAAAACGCGTGGTCGAACTCGACTGGTGGCAGAGTTTCACCTGGCAGGGGATGACGCTGACCGCCGTGCCGGCGCAGCACTGGAGCATGCGCACGCCATGGAACCGCAATCGTTCCTTATGGTGCGGCTGGGTGATGGAAGGACGGCATCATCGTTTCTGGTTCAGCGGTGATACCGGCTATTCGCCTGAGCTGTTGTTGATTCCTGAACGCCTGGGCCAGATAGATGCCGCCGCGTTGCCGATTGGTGCCTATGCCCCACGATGGTTCATGGCTGTTCATCATATGGATCCGCAATCAGCGGTGGCATTGTGGCAGCAGTTGGGTTGCCCTCTGGCGTTTCCCATTCACTGGGGCGTGTTTGAACTGGCAGATGAAGCTTTAGATGAACCTGTGCAGGAGTTAACTGACGCGCTCGATAATTTAGCACCAGTTAATCATTCTTTCAGGATACTGAAAATTGGTGAATATTTATCCTTCTAAACGAAGCGATAAATTGTTGCATATATTCTTGATGTAAACGCGCGCAGGAATGTTTTATTTTTATCGAAACGTTTTGCTTGCCTTCTTTTGATGCAGAGTCATAAAAATTTCATTATTTTGGTGCATAACGCTGTTTATTCGCTGGTGCATTTTAATACAGCTGGGCGCGGGTTTTTAACAGTGTTTTTTCTCTGAAACAATTTGGTCGCGTTACAATGATTTAAGCATAACTTTTCACAAATTGTTCTAACTCAATCAGGACGAAAGATTTCTTTTCCTGGTTGCTGGACGGTTCGTAATGAATGAGCTATGTTAAAAAAGTCTTAGATTACAGCGGTTGTGCAAGCAATGCTGGGTCTTTGTTACGCAGCAGGGCTGTCTGTACGCGATGCGCATAATTGTGCAAAACCTGACAGGCACTGTTCGAATTTGTGCGGCGGATCGAGACATGTTTAAAAATGGCTTGCCATATTAAACATAGTGTGTGATAACACGTTTTGGGTCAAACGAGGTACAGTTCTGTTTATGTGTGGCATTTTCAGTAAAGAAGTCCTGAGTAAACACGTTGTCGTTGAATACCGCTTCTCTGCCGAACCTTATATTAGTGCCTCATGCAGTAATGTCTCAGTTTTATCTCAGTTAATGCCTGCGGGCTAAGAAAACACTCTAAGGAATTTTGCAAAATGGCAAAGATTAAAGGTCAAGTTAAGTGGTTCAACGAGTCTAAAGGTTTTGGTTTCATTACTCCTGCTGACGGCAGCAAAGACGTGTTCGTACACTTCTCTGCAATCCAGGGTAACGGCTTCAAAACTCTGGCTGAAGGCCAGAACGTTGAGTTCGAAATTCAGGACGGCCAGAAAGGCCCAGCTGCAGTTAACGTAACTGCTATCTGATCGAACCGCTGCTGACTGAAGTGCCCTGCACTTCACTCTCAGACATAAAGCCTCGCTTGTCGCGGGGCTTTTTTATGTCCCTTATCTTTCAAAATATTACCATCCACGGTCTTGTTAGTAACTTGTTGCAAAGCTGCGAGGTTAGTAGCACTGTTTTGCCACCCTAAACCCATCTTTTCCCGTTAAATCAGTGCGTTGTTTTACAGTCCTGGGGTTCAGGTGAAGAAGAAATCGATAGCGACCGTCGGAAATTTCACGCCGGCGCGTTTTGTGCTGCTCTGTTTAGCTATTTTTTGTAGTCTGGCTTTTCTGCTGGGCCGCGTTGCCTGGCTGCAAATCATTAAGCCTGACAATCTGGTGAAGCAGGAAGATATGCGATCCCTCCGCCAGCTGGCGATTGATGCGCCGCGCGGCATGATAATGGATCGCGAGGGCCGCCCTCTGGCGGTGAGCGTGCCTGTCCAGGCCGTCTGGGCCGATCCTAAGACGGTGCTGGCAAAAGGGGGCGTCAACCTTGATGAGCGCTGGCAGGCGCTGGCCAGCGCGCTGCATCTCTCCCTCGGCACGCTCTCGGCACGCATCAACGCCAACCCGCAGGGTCGTTTTATTTACCTTGCCCGCCAGGTCGATCCGGCACAGGCAAAGTGGATCGATAAACTGAATCTGCCCGGCATCAATTTACGCGACGAGTCCCGCCGTTTTTATCCTGCTGGCCATGTGGCAGCGAACCTGATTGGTTTCACCAATATTGACGGGCAGGGCATTGAAGGTGTGGAAAAGAGCTTCAACGCCCAACTCACCGGCAAGCCGGGCGTGCGTCAGGTGAGGGAAGATCGCTACGGGCGCGTGGTTGAAAACCTGACTGAAATCGCGCCCTCACCGGCGCATAACATTCAGTTAAGTATTGACGAGCGGCTGCAAACCATCACCGAAGATGCGCTCGACAATGCTGTGGCCTGGAACAAGGCCGAGTCGGGGGCATCGGTATTAATTAATATCCCAACCGGGGAAATACTCGCGATGGCGAGCTATCCGGATTTCAATCCCAATAATCGGGAAGGCGCGACGATAAATGATTTCCGCAACCGCGCGATCAGCGATACGTTCGAACCCGGTTCGACCGTCAAGCCGCTGGTGCTGATGACGGCCCTGCAGCAGGGCCTGGTCCAGCCGGACAGCGTGATTGACACCCATCCGTATACCCTTGACGGGCATCGCATTCGCGACGTGGGCTATTACCCTGAGCTGACGATGACCGGGATCCTGCAAAAATCGAGCGACACCGGCGTTTCCCGGCTTTCTCTGGCGATGCCCGTTCAGCACCTTATTGATACCTATCGAAACTTTGGTTTTGGCACCAATACGGGGCTTGGCTTAACGGGGGAAAGTTCAGGGCTGTTGCCACAGCGTAAATACTGGAGCCAGCTCGATCGCGCGACCTTTGCCTTCGGCTACGGGCTGATGGTCACGCCGCTCCAGCTGGCCCACGTCTACGCCACGATTGGCGGGTTCGGGCTTGAGCGTCCTCTCTCCATCACCCGCATCGATCCCCCCGTTATCGGGCACCGCGTCATGCCGGAAGAGATTGCGCACGAAGTGGAGCACATGATGGAGAGCGTTGCGCTGCCGGGCGGCGGTGGCGTCAAGGCTGCCGTGCGTGATTACCGGGTGGCGGTGAAAACCGGCACGGCGAAGAAAATTGACGATAGCGGGAAGTATGTCGATAAATACGTCGCCTACACCGCGGGCGTTGCGCCTGCCAGCAATCCGCGTTTTGCTCTGGTGGTGGTGATTAACGATCCGCAAAACGGGGCCTACTACGGCGGTGCCGTCTCCGCGCCAGTCTTCAGCGAGATTATGGGTAACGTGCTGCGTCTGGAGAATATCAAACCTGACGGATTACCGGCGGGGTCCGAACACCTTATCGTCATGCGCTAACCGGGCGTTTATAACAGGGGCGAATAGCGGTACACTTCGCCCTTTGATTATGCTCCGGAGTAGCCATGTCCTTCAGCTGTCCCCTTTGTCACGCCCCCCTGACCTACTCAGATAAACGTTATACCTGTCCGCAGGGGCATCAGTTTGACCAGGCAAAAGAAGGCTACGTGAATCTTCTGCCGGTGCAGCATAAGCGCTCGCGCGATCCTGGCGACAGTGCAGAGATGATGCGGGCGCGCCGCGCGTTTCTCGATGCCGGGCATTATCTGCCGCTGCGGGAGACCGTCGCGCAGAGGCTGAATGACATTCTGTCGGCTTCCGCCACCGCCATGCTCGATATCGGCTGTGGGGAAGGGTACTACACCGCACGGTTTGCGGAGGTTGCTCGTGAGAAGGGCGCACAGACATTCGGTCTGGACGTGTCGAAAGTGGCCATTCGCGCGGCGGCAAAACGTTATACCGACGTGACGTTCTGCGTGGCGTCCAGCCACCGGCTGCCGTTTGACGATGCCAGCATGGACGCTGTTATCCGCATCTACGCGCCGTGTAAGGCGGAGGAGCTGGCGCGCGTCGTGAAACCGGGCGGATGGGTGGTCACCGTGACGCCAGGTCCGCGTCATCTGATGGAGCTGAAAGGGCTGATCTACGACGAAGTGCGTCTCCATGCCCCTCATTCTGAAAAGCTGGCCGGTTTTACCCTGAAGCAGGCGGAATCGGTGGCGTACGAAATGATGCTGAAAGGGGAAGAGGCCGTCGCGTTATTGCAGATGACGCCGTTCGCGTGGCGGGCAAAACCTGAGGTATGGGAAACGTTAGCGGCACACTCAACATTTCGCTGCCAGACGGACTTCAGCATCCACGTCTGGCAGCGCGAAGATTAACCGGCGAAGTGTGCCCAGAGGATCTGGGCACCAATGCCAATCAGCACAATTCCCCCGAGGATCTCGGCGCGTTTACCCAGCAGCGGGCCGATAAACCGTCCGACCATCATGCCCAGCGTGGACATAATCAGGGTTGCACAGCCAATAGCCAGCGCGGTGGCGATAATATTGACCTGCAAAAAAGCCAGACCGACGCCGACGGCCATCGCATCAAGGCTGGTGGCAATGGCCGTGGTGACCAGCAGCCAGAAGCCGTGGCGGTGCTGCGGCTCCTCGTCTTCATCATCGCCGCCGCGAAAACCTTCAATGACCATTCGGCCACCGAGAAACACCAGCAGGACGAAGGCAATCCAGTGGTTCCACTCCAGCACGAACTGGCTGGCGAGCATGCCAAGTCCCCAGCCGAGAAGCGGGGTCAGCGTTTCGATAGCGCCAAAAATCAGGCCGGTACGCAGGGCTTCTGAGAATTTAGGTTTGTGGAGCGTGGCGCCTTTCCCGATGGAAGCAGCGAATGCGTCCATGGACATGCCAAAAGCGAGAAGGATCGTAGCGGAGATATTCATAACAGCGTCCAGACCGGGGATATCCATATGACACATCACTGCCCCCAGTAAACAGCAGTTGATGTATCTATGGTCTCGCCTGATCGCAACGCACATAAGACATGCGGTAAGCGATCCGTACGTGCCACGTTTTTCAACGAGTATGTTGACACGTACATTTCCTGCGAACAGGAAATCGGCTACTCCCCAACGACGGGCGCAACCTTAACATATTTTGAGAATATAAAACAACAATGAAGAGGCATTATTTAAATCGTTTGTTGATAACGATTTTCATTTGTCTTTAAGCGTGAAAATATCGTTAACAAATAGAGATAAAATTAACGGTGTGGATATAGCTTTGGCTATATTTCCTGCGCAAAATAAAGACAAGTTATAGCCATTGCTATATATCTAACTCATTGAGTCTTAACGAGTAATTTGTATATCTTTTCCAGGTCATCAATATTCTTCACCCGAATAAGCAGGCGGCGTTGTTCTAATTGCATCACCAGCACGCCGTCCTCGGATAAATTCATCTCTTTAATACGGTTATATTCTATCCATACATTGGCGAAGAAGAATCCGTGGGATTTAAAAATGATTTTTGGTATGCGGATCCAGAACAGATAAATCGCCATTAATGCCAGCGCACATAATAACCATGTGGTTAATAATGCACCATGGCTGGTGACGTTATTGTAAATAAGAATGGCGATGAGGCCCACGAAGATAAAGGCATCCACGCGCCCGCGTCGTAGCAGGGGAAGGGAGAGCAGCGTCTCGCCGTGACGGCGCGGCATGATGAACTCGTCATAGATCGCATAAGCCAGAAGGGCAATAATAAATAAAACCAGTACGATGTCCGTGGCAGTCATTCTTCCTCCAGATAACCAATAAAAAACCGGGGGCAAGCCCCCGGCGTCTAACGTTATTGCATTACAGACCCAGCAGGCCGACGGCGTAACCCGCGATACCGATGACGAAGAAGCCAACGATGATCCACAGCGGGTTCACTTTCTTACGCAGCAGCCACATACAGGCGAAGGTCAACAGCAGCGGGACCAGGCCCGGCATCAGCTGGTCCAGAATCGTCTGCACGGTGGTGACGCGGGTCTGACCATCCTGTCCGGTGATGGTCGATACCACCAGCGGGATGTTCACGTGCGTCCACTTGTTAACCAGTGCCCCCATGACAAACAGGCCGAGGATTGACGCCCCCTCAGTCAGTTTCTGCAGGAAGCCGCCGCCCATGTCCTTAACGATGTCCACCCCTTTACGGTAGCCGTAGGCCACGCCGTAGTAACGGGTCAGCAGACGCACGGCGTTGAACAGGATGAAGAACAGCAGAGGACCAAGCAGGCTGCCGCTCATCGCGATACCGGCGCCCAGTGCGGCGAAGACCGGACGAACGGTACCCCAGAAGATAGGGTCACCAACGCCGGCCAGCGGGCCCATCAGGCCGACTTTGATACCGTTGATGGCACCGTCGTCAATCTCTGCACCGTTCGCACGCTGCTCTTCCATCGCCAGCGTTACGCCCAGAACGGGCGCCGCAACGTAAGGATGGGTGTTAAAGAATTCCAGGTGACGCTTGATGGCCTGACGGCGCGCTTCGTTGTTTTCCGGATACAGGCGTTTGATCGCCGGAACCATGGAGAAGCAGAAACCCAGCGCCTGCATACGTTCGAAGTTCCATGAACCCTGAAACAGGTTAGAACGGATGAACACGCCACGAATATCACCCGGAGTGAGTTTTTTCTCGGTGGTAGTTTTTGTCATATCAACCATGTCGCTCACCTGTTAGTCCAGTTCGTTATCGAGATCGTTGTTACCAGCAGCCTGCGCTGGGGCACCCGCGACGCGGTTATATTTCGGGCTGAGCTGGATGTAGAGAATCGCCATTACCGCACCAATCACACCCAGTGCAACCAGGTTGAAGTTGGTGAAGGCAGCGGTCACGAAGCCGAGGTAGAAGAACGGCATCAGGTAGCCTGCGCGCATCATGTTGATGACCATCGCATAACCAACGACCACGATCATGCCGCCCGCGATGTTCAGACCGCCGGTGACCACTTCAGGAATGGCGTTCAGCATGCTCTGGACTTCACTGGTACCGACGGAGATCGCCACGATAACCGCCGGGATCGCGATACGCATCGCCTGCAGGAACAGGGAAGAAACGTGGATCCACGACAGTGCCGTGAGGTTGCCGTTTTCGGCGGCCTTATCCGCTGCGTGCTGGAAGGCTACGGTGATAGTACGAACAATGATGGTCAGAACCTGGCCTGCGGCAGCCAGCGGGATCGCCAGGGCGATACCTGCACCAATACTCTGGTGACCGGCAATAACCAGAACGGTCGAAATGATAGAGGCCAGCGCGGCATCAGGCGCAACTGCCGCACCGATGTTCATCCAGCCCAGGGCGATCATTTCCAGGGTACCACCGATGATGATACCGGTTTTCATGTCACCCAGAACGGCCCCAATCAGCGTACAGGCCACCAGAGGGCGGTGGAACTGAAATTCATCAAGTACGGATTCCATACCCGCAATACATGCGACGACGAACACCAGTACAATCTGAAGAGTGGTAATCTCCATTGCACTTCTCCTATTACATAAACTTTATGTGAGAACCGGCGCGGGCTTATTTCCCAACTTTGCCGATCAAATCCATCATTTTCAGTTTTTGATCCGTGGAAACCTTACGGGCTTCCAGCTCAATACCGCGCGCATTCAGCTTGTTGAATGCCTCGATATCTTTCGCATCAACTGAAATGGCGTTGTTGACCTGCGTTTTGCCCTGACGGAAGGCCATACCACCAATGTTAACGGAGGTGATTTTCACGCCGCCTTCAACAATGCGCTCAACGTCTGTCGGGTTAGTGAACAGGAGCATTACGCGTTCGCCCGCATATTTCGGGTTGTTGTAAACGCGGATCATCTTGGCGACATCCACGACGTGCGCGGTAACGCCAGGCGGAGCAACCTGTGTCAGAAGGGTTTTACGAACGGTGTCGGCGGCCACTTCGTCGCTGACCACGATAATGCGTTGAACGTTGGTCTCTTTGGTCCAGCGCGTGGCAACCTGACCGTGGATGAGGCGGTCATCAATACGCGCAAGGCCAATCACCATGTAATCATTCGGACCCATCGGTTTTGCCGGCGCTGCCGCTTTCGGTGCCGCTGCGGGCGCAGGGGCAGGTTTTTCCACCGGCTGTGCTTTCAGGGCTTTCACCCCTTCACGGCCCGTTTCAACGGCCAGGGCCACCAGCTCGTCGAAAGACGGATTGTCGTCGCGCGCCATGAAGGTTTCCACCAGCATGGGGATATTGACCCCGGCGACAACTTCATAGTGCTCTTTATCGACGACAATGCGGCTGGCAGCATTGAACGGGCTGCCGCCCCATGTATCAACGAGAAACAGCACGCCCTTGCTGGTATCCAGCTTCGCGAGTTGAGCGTTGTACTTCTCAATCAGCGTCTCGGCGTTTTCACCGGGAACGAAATCGATCCAGCCGACGTTTTCCTGCTCGCCCAACAGCATCTCTGCCGTTTTGAGTAGCTGCTCAGCAGCCCAACCATGTGTGCCTATGACAATAGCAATGGTCACTTGCTACCTCCTTTTATTATCATTAATACGCCTGCCGGGCAGTCGTACTGAGAATCGTATTGGCGAACCGAATCGATTCAGATAAGGGTTAGAGTTCAAAAAACTAAGACTTCCGCGAATTATTTTAGATAGTGAAAAAATAATTTATGTGATGAAGATCCGTAATTTAGCCACGCGCGACAGAATTATCTTAAGGTTACAGCCACTGTGTTACAGATCTTTGCAAAGGAACGTAAATCTTTGCTAAAAATGCATTGTGTCTGATATGTTTAGCCTCCGTTTAATTGTTCAGGAGTATAGGGCTACAGCCCACTATATGGACCGTCACCGACGTCAGTCATCTTTCAGGCCATTTCGCGCCTTTTTCACCGGCGATCCTCGCCACGTATCGACTCTGTCTGCCTCTGTTTTGCCCACGTTGAGTGGGGCACCGTTTCGTCATTCCTTTAGCAGGAGCTTGTCATGGAATTCTTAATGGACCCGTCAATCTGGGTAGGATTGCTCACGCTGGTGGTGCTGGAGATTGTTCTCGGCATCGATAACCTGGTGTTTATCGCCATCCTTGCGGATAAGCTGCCCCCAAAACAGCGTGATAAAGCGCGTCTGATTGGTCTCTCGCTGGCGCTGGTCATGCGACTGGGTCTGCTCTCCGTTATCTCGTGGATGGTCACGCTGACCAAACCGTTATTCTCCGTCATGGATTACACCTTCTCCGGCCGTGATTTGATCATGCTGATCGGGGGGATATTCCTGCTCTTCAAAGCGACGACAGAGCTCCATGAGCGGCTGGAAAACCGGCAGCACGATGATGGTCACGGTAAAGGGTATGCCAGCTTCTGGGTAGTGGTGCTGCAGATCGTGGTGCTGGATGCGGTCTTCTCGCTGGATGCGGTGATCACGGCGGTCGGCATGGTGAACCACCTGCCGGTCATGATGGCGGCGGTGGTTATTGCGATGGCGGTCATGCTGCTGGCGTCGAAACCGCTGACGCGTTTCGTGAACCAGCATCCGACGGTGGTGGTGCTGTGTCTGAGCTTCCTGCTGATGATTGGTCTGAGCCTGGTGGCGGAAGGCTTTGGCTTCCATATTCCGAAAGGCTACCTGTACGCTGCGATTGGCTTCTCGATCCTGATCGAGCTGTTCAACCAGATTGCGCGTCGTAACTTTATTAAGCAGCAGTCAAATCAGCCGCTGCGCGCCCGTACCGCGGATGCCATTCTTCGCCTGATGGGCGGTCGTCGTCAGGTGAACGTTCAGTCTGATTCCGAAAACCACAACCCGGTTCCGGTGCCGGAAGGGGCGTTTGTGGAACAGGAACGCTACATGATTAACGGCGTGCTCTCTCTGGCCTCCCGTTCGCTGCGCGGCATCATGACGCCGCGCGGGGAGATCAGCTGGGTCGATGCTAACCTGAGCGTGGATGAAATTCGCCAGCAGCTGCTCTCTTCACCGCACAGCCTGTTCCCGGTGTGTCGCGGCGAGCTGGATGAGATCATCGGCGTGGTCAGGGCAAAAGAGATGCTGGTCGCTCTGGAAGAAGGCGTTAACGTCGAAGCCGTTGCTGCCGCATCGCCTGCGATTGTGGTGCCGGAAACGCTGGATCCGATCAACCTGCTCGGTGTGCTGCGCCGCGCGCGCGGTAGCTTTGTTATCGTCACCAACGAGTTTGGCGTGGTGCAGGGGCTGGTGACGCCGCTGGACGTGCTGGAAGCGATTGCCGGTGAATTCCCGGATGAAGACGAAACGCCGGAAATTGTTGCCGACGGCGAAGGCTGGCTGGTTAAAGGTACGACCGACCTGCACGCGCTCTCGCACACGCTGGGGCTGGAAAACGTGGTCAACGATGAAGAAGACATCGCGACCGTTGCCGGTCTGGTTATCGCCGTGAACGGGCAGATCCCGCGCGTCGGCGATGTGATTGAGCTGCCGCCGCTGCACATTACCATTGTCGAAGCCAACGACTATCGTGTTGATATGGTCCGCATTGTTAAAGAACAATCTGCCCACGATGAAGATGAGTAAGTCTGCTTAACGCAGCGGCATTAAGGGCACGATGTGCCCGTTATGACGCGCTGGCGGGGGAGCACTTCCCGCCAGCCAGTCTGGAAAGTCCCGCAGCGGCATCGGCCGCGCATAGAAAAATCCCTGCAGCACAGGTACGCCGTGACGGCGTAAATAGCGCGCCTGCTCCTCAGTCTCAACCCCTTCCGCCACCAGCTCGATATTCAGCCGCTGGCCCAGCGCAATAATCATATCCGTCACCGTTGAATTCACGGCGTCGGTGCCGATGGCGGTCGTAAAAGACTGGTCAATCTTCAGAACGTCCGGGTGCAGCTTTTCAAGCCAGGAGAGGGAGCTGTTCCCGGTGCCGAAATCGTCGATAGCAAGCTTCACGCCTTTGCGATGCAGTTCACGCACGATGCGATAATCCGCGTCCAGCAGCGCATCCCGTTCCGTGAGTTCAATTACCAGCTGTTGGCGCGGACAGGCGCTGAACCAGAGACGGTTCAGATCCTGTATCAATACTGCGTGGCGGAAATGGCTGGCGGCGACGTTAATGCCGATGTGAAAACCGGGGCTGGACGGGAAGTAGCCTATCTGGCGCACCGTTTCGGCGATGACGTAGCGGGTCAGGGGGACAATCTGGTTATGTTCTTCTGCCAGAGGGATAAACACCTCCGGGGTGATCCAACCCTGACGGGGGTTATTCCAGCGCAGCAGGATCTCCACGCCAGTGCACGCCTGGGTGCGGGCATTCACCAGCGGCTGGCAGAAAAGCTCAAATTCCCGCGCCGCAATGCCCATATCGATCTCCCACGTAAAGCTCATCCGGTTTGCCGTCGCCAGCCAGGCGAGATAGCCCAGCAGCAGGCTGAGCATCAGTCCCAGCGGCAGCTGGGCGGGCAGGCTTTTTAAGGCTAACTCTCCGGGGCCAGGTCCGCCGACCGTAATCGTGAAAGGATTTTGGGTTGAAGACTGCTGGAAAAGGGCGCTCTCCTCATCAAACGTCAGGCTGTCGGTGACGCGTTGACCGTAGCGTAAAAAGCGATTGCCGACTGTCAGCACCACGTCATTGATGAGCGGACGCTGGGGCTCGAGGATCATTCTGGCGATCAGGTCGATATTGATAATCTCGACGACGCCATCTTCACCGTCCTGAGAGACGGGATACCACTGGATCAAAACAGGGCTACCCTTAAGCAGCCACTGGTCGGTCGATAAAATCAGCTTCGCCGTGCTGGCAGGGAGCTCCTGAAGGACGTCACGCACAGGCTCGCTGCGGCTGCCGAAAATACTCGAACAGTACAGGATACCGTCTTCGATCAGGGCAATGGAGCGTACCGTCTGCAAAATGGCTGCCTGCTGCCGCAGTGCCAGTTGCACCTGCAGGCAGGGCTGCCCCACCAGCGGCTGCAGCACGTTGCGGTGGTTTTCCAGGGAAAGCAGAACGTTATCAAGGGCGCGAACGGTATGGCTGGTAAAATCGAGGATCCGCTGTTGGTTAACGTTGCGCTGGGAGATAAAGCGAATGCCTAGCGTCAGGATGAGCGTGAGGAGCGCAACCGTCACGCAGACGATAACGCGTTTTCGGCGATAATTTTTAATGATCGTTTGTGCAGTTTGCATGAACGGTCGCCTGATAAGCCACCAGCCACAAAAGCCGGACGCAACAGTAAAAGTGTAGTGGGGAAAGCAGAAGGAGACGAGGAAGAAGAGGGAAATTCGCCCATCCGTTGCAGATGGGCGAAAGGCAGTATTAGTCGCACTGCACCTTAATGGCCAGGCCACCACGGGACGTCTCGCGGTATTTCGCGTTCATGTCTTTGCCCGTTTCGTACATGGTTTCAATCACCTTATCCAGCGATACGCGAGGTTCGCTGGTACGGCGCATCGCCATACGAGAGGCGTTGATGGCTTTCACCGAGGCAATCGCGTTACGCTCAATGCACGGCACCTGCACCTGGCCCGCGACCGGGTCGCAGGTCAGACCGAGGTTATGTTCCATACCGATTTCAGCCGCCACGCAGACCTGCTCAGGGCTTGCACCCAACAGCTCTGCCAGACCCGCCGCCGCCATGGAGCAGGCCACGCCGACTTCACCCTGACAGCCCACTTCCGCACCGGAGATGGAGGCATTCATCTTGTACAGCGCGCCGATGGCACCTGCCGCCAGGAAATAACGGATATAGATGTCCGGCGTCACGGGCTCAATAAAGTGGTCGTAATACGCCAGCACCGCAGGAACAATGCCGCACGCGCCGTTGGTTGGCGCCGTCACGACGCGGCCCCCGGCGGCGTTCTCTTCGTTAACCGCAAGCGCAAACATATTCACCCAGTCGACCACGTTCATCGGGTCGTTGGAGAATTTGTCCGTGGTTACCAGCATACGGCGCAGAGCAGAGGCACGACGCGGCACGCGCAGTGGACCCGGCAGAACGCCTTCGGTGTTCATCCCGCGATCGATACAGGCGCGCATGGTTTGCCAGACGTTGGCAAAATAGTCTTCAATCTCTTGTTTGCTGTGCAGGGCCAGTTCGTTCTGCATCACCATGCCGGAGAGGGAAAGACCGGTCTGTTTGCAGTAGCCCAGCATCTCGGTCGCCGATTTGAACGGGTACGGCACGCTGACGTCGCCGACGCTGTCTTTGCCAAAATGCTCTTCATCCACGATGAAACCACCGCCGATGGAGTAGTACGTTTTGCTGTAGATCTCTTTTTCACCGCTATAAGCGTGAATGGTCATGCCGTTTTCATGCAGCGGCAGGTTGTCGCTGCGAAAACGCATGCCGTCATCCTGCGGGAAATCGACTTCCTGCTGGCCGTTTGCCAGCAGCAGGCGGCCACGTGTTTCCACGTCGCGGATGAATGCCGGAATGGCATCAATATCAACGGTATCCGGCATATTGCCTGCCAGACCCATAATAATGGCGATATCGGTGTGGTGGCCTTTACCCGTTAATGACAGCGAGCCGTAAACATCCACGGCGACACGGGTAACGCTTTCCAGTAATCCTTTTTCGACCAGATCATCGACGAACTGTTTACCGGCCTTCATCGGGCCAACAGTATGGGAAGACGAAGGGCCAATTCCCACTTTGAACATGTCGAATATACTAATCACTTTCACACTCCTGACAGGGTTACCGGGGTTCCAGTAACGATGTTATAACTGCGCATAGTGTAAGAGGGAACACCGACCTCGGCTTAACTATTCACATGAATTAAACTAATGGTTAACGATGGGTTTTGCTAATAGCGCGACGCAGATCGCAAACCTGGCAGAAGAGGGCGGAATGTAAAGTATAGTCAAGGTTTCAGGCCGATCTGCAGCGCCAGTTCACGAATGATGCCCGCCGTCATGCCCCAGACAAAATAATGCTGATACCAGGACAACCAGACCCGATGGTCATGCCCACGACGCTGAATATCCAGCGGGTGGTAACGACTCAGTCGAAGGGCTTCATCCAGCGGCATTTCAAACACCGCAGAGACTTCATCAACGCTGGCGTGATACTGCAGACCCGGCGGGATAATGCCCACCACCGGCGTGACCTGGAAACCGGTAACGCTGTCGACGGGCGGCAGCACGCCGATGATCTCAACGGCCTCCGGCGGAATGGCCACCTCTTCCTGCGCTTCGCGCAGCGCGGCGGCAATCAGCGAGGCGTCGGAGCTGTCTACCGCGCCCCCCGGAAAAGCGACCTGACCGGCATGCTTACGTAAATGGGCGGAACGCTGGGTGAGCAGCAGGCCCGGCTTCGCGCGACGCACGACCGGGATCAGCACGGCCGCCTGACGCTGATTCAGCGCCTCGCGGCTCACCTGCGGTCTTAGTAGCTGAAAACGCGATAAAAAGTCATCCAGCGTCAGGTTCTCTTTTTCCACCCGTGATTACTCCAGTAGTTTCAGGATACGGTTAACTTTATCAAAGGTTTCCTGATATTCCGCATCGACCTGACTATCGGCAACAATCCCGCCCCCGGCCGAACAGTAAAGGTTTCCGTTGCAGGCGGTCAGCGTGCGGATGGTAATGCTGGTATCCAGCGTGCCGCACAGGCTGATATAGCCGATGCTGCCGCACCAGGCATTGCGCCGGTGGGGCTCCAGTTCATCAATGATCTCCATTGCCCGCACCTTCGGCGCACCGGTGATGGAGCCGCCCGGGAACGCGGCGCGCAGCAGGTCGCAGGCCGTGCGCGAGTCTGGCAACTGCGCGGTAATGGTGCTGACCAGATGATGCACCGCAGGGAAAGGCTCGACGACAAACAGTTCCGGCACGCGGACGCTGCCCGGCACGGCCACCCGGCCAATGTCGTTGCGCATCAGATCGACAATCATCAGGTTTTCGGCGCGGTCTTTCGGCGAGGCGGCCAGCTTTTCCGCCTGCTGACGGTCGGCGTCGGGATCGGCAAGGCGTGGAAGCGTGCCCTTAATCGGGCGGGTTTGAATGGTCCCCTCCGCCAGGTGAATAAAGCGCTCGGGCGACAGGCTGAGGATCGCCCCCTGTTCCAGACGGACAAATGCGCTGAACGGCGCCTTATTGCTGGCATTTAGGCGGGTAAACGCCTGCCACTCATCTCCCCGATAGGTCGCCTGGAAGCGCTGAGCGAGGTTAACCTGGTAGCAGTCGCCGCTTTGCAGATACGCCTGAACGCGCGAGAATTTTTCGCCATATTCCGCAGCGCTCATATTTGAGCGCCAGCCGGAGGTGAGCGTGAACGTCTGTGCCGGTGCAGCCTGTTGCGCCTCAAGCCAGTCCAGACGCGCCTGGACGTCACGATGGCTCAGCAGGGAAACCGTTTTTTTCTGGTGATCGACGATTAACGCCCAGTCATACAGCCCCACGGCCATGTCTGGCAGAGAAATATCAGCCTGCGCACGCTCGGGCAGCGTTTCGAAACGGCGGCCCAGGTCGTAACCAAACAGGCCCAGCGCGCCTCCCTGAAAGGGAAGGTCCGGGTTTGGCGTAGCGGATAAGCCCAGCGCGTTAATATCGTGCTGAAGCTGCGCCAGCGGATCGTCCGTCAGCGACAGGTCATCGGTTGTCAGCGTCTTCAGCGGATCGGCGACCAGAATATCAAAGCGGCTGTAGGGATGGTCCGCATGGCCGGAGTGCAGCAGCATCGCAAACGGAAGATGGCTCAGGCGGGAAAACCAGTATTCAGCGGCGTCTGTCCGCCAGGGCAGGGTAATAACAGTGGGGAAGCGCATGTTCATGTGTGGCATACTACCGGGCAGCGTGAAATAATTAGCGCGAATAATTTAGCAGGAGTTGACGATGTTTGCAGGTTTACCTTCTCTGAGCCATGAACAGCAGCAGAAAGCGGTTGAGCGAATTCAGGAGCTGATGTCCCAGGGGATGAGCAGCGGACAGGCGATTTCCCAGGTGGCGGAAGAGCTGCGCGCCACGCATACCGGCGAGCGGATCGTGGCGCGTTTCGAGGATGAAGATGAAGAGTGATCGGGCTTAAACCGCCGCGATAATCTTAATCTCAACCTTGTATTCCGGCTTCATCAGCGTGGCCTGTACGGTGCAACGTACAGGCGCGTGACCCGCCACCACCCACGCGTCCCAGGCTTTGTTCATCGCCGCGAAGTGATCTTTGTTCGCCAGGAAAATCGTCGCATCCAGAATGCGGGATTTGTCGCTGCCCTGTTTTTCCAGCACCGCGTCAATCTGCGCCAGGGTATTGGCCGTCTGCTCAAACGCATCCGCGTCAAGGTTCGCCGGGACGCCGGTGTAGTAGAGCGTCTGGTTGTGGATCACCACATCAGACCAGCGGGCTTCGGCATCAATGCGCACAATTGTCATAAACGTTTCCTCGTTATTTTTCGTCATCAGGCGGCAAGACTGCCATATTGTTCTCGTGTCGTCACTATTTGGGGTGGCACAGGAGAGGATGGGCTGACATAATCCCTGTGCAAAAATACAGTGAGAGAGCACCGTGGCAGACGATTTTTCCCCTGAAGGTCAATTAGCGCAGGCTATCCCCGGCTTCAAACCCCGTGAGCCTCAGCGACAGATGGCGCATGCCGTTGCACGCGCCATCGATAAGGCTCAGCCGCTGGTGGTCGAAGCGGGTACCGGCACGGGTAAAACCTATGCTTACCTTGCGCCAGCGCTGCGGGCGAAAAAAAAGGTGATTATCTCCACCGGTTCGAAAGCCCTGCAAGACCAGCTCTACAGCCGCGATTTGCCCACGGTGGCAAAGGCGCTGAAATACAAAGGCCGTCTGGCCCTGCTGAAGGGGCGCTCCAACTATCTCTGCCTGGAACGCCTTGAGCAGCAGGCGCTGGCGGGCGGCGACCTGCCGGTGCAAACCCTGAGCGACGTCATTATCCTTCGCGCCTGGGCGAACCAGACCGAAGAGGGCGATATCAGCACCTGCGCGAGCGTGCCGGAAGACTCTCCCGCCTGGCCGCTGGTGACCAGCACCAACGACAACTGCCTCGGCAGCGACTGCCCGCTGTATAAAGACTGCTTCGTGGTGAAAGCGCGCAAAACGGCGATGGATGCGGATGTGGTGGTGGTGAACCACCATCTGTTCCTCGCGGATATGGTGGTTAAGGACAGCGGCTTTGGTGAGCTGATCCCGGAGGCGGACGTGATGATCTTCGACGAAGCCCACCAGCTGCCGGATATCGCCAGCCAGTATTTTGGGCAGTCGCTCTCCAGCCGCCAGCTGCAGGATCTGGCGAAAGATTTCACCATTGCATACCGGACCGAACTCAAAGATACCCAGCAGCTGCAGAAGTGCGCCGACCGTCTGGCGCAGAGCGCGCAGGATTTTCGTTTACAGCTTGGCGAGCCGGGCTATCGCGGAAACCTGCGCGAGCTGCTGGCGGACAAAAACATCCAGCGCGCGCTGCTGCTGCTTGATGATGCGCTTGAGCTCTGCTATGACGTGGCGAAACTGTCGCTCGGCCGCTCCGCGCTGCTCGACGCGGCCTTCGAGCGCGCCACGCTCTATCGCGGGCGGCTGAAACGGCTGAAAGAGATTAACCAGCCGGGTTACAGCTACTGGTATGAATGCACCTCGCGCCACTTTACCCTGGCGCTCACGCCGCTGACGGTGGCGGATAAATTTAAAGAGGTGATGGCGCAAAAGCCGGGCAGCTGGATCTTCACGTCGGCAACCCTGTCGGTGAATGACGACCTGCACCACTTCACCGAGCGCCTCGGTATTGAGCAGGCGGAATCGCTGCTTCTGCCCAGCCCGTTCGATTACGAAAAGCAGGCGCTGCTCTGCGTGCCGCGCAATCTGCCGCTTCCCAACCAGCCGGGTGCGGCCCGGCTGCTGGCGGCGATGCTGAAGCCGATGATCGAGGCCAATAACGGCCGCTGCTTTATGCTCTGCACCTCCCACGCCATGATGCGCGACCTCGCCGAACAGTTCCGCGCCACCATGACGCTACCGGTGCTGCTGCAGGGCGAAACCAGCAAAGGCCAGCTGCTGCAGCAGTTCGTTAGCGCCGGTAACGCCCTGCTGGTCGCAACCAGCAGCTTCTGGGAAGGGGTGGACGTGCGCGGCGACACGCTTTCGCTGGTGATCATTGATAAGCTGCCGTTTACCTCCCCGGACGATCCGCTGCTGAAGGCGCGGATGGAAGACTGCCGCCTGCGCGGCGGCGATCCGTTTGACGAGGTTCAGCTGCCGGATGCGGTCATTACGCTTAAGCAAGGGGTAGGGCGCTTAATCCGTGACGTCACCGATCGCGGCGTGCTGGTCATCTGCGATAACCGGCTGGTGATGCGTCCTTACGGGGCAACCTTCCTTGCAAGCCTGCCGCCCGCACCGCGGACGCGGGACATAAAACGCGCGGTGCGTTTCCTGGCAAACCCAACGGCGGAGTAATTTACCCCGGAGTGTGCTAAGATGCGCGCCATTTTGTGACTGACCCTTGCGAGAGCGCGACGACTGATGCGAATTCTGGCTATTGATACCGCGACAGAGGCTTGCTCTGTTGCTCTGTTGAACGACGGTGCTGTTTCTGCCCATTTCGAAGAGTGCCCACGGGAACACACCCAACGCATTCTCCCCCTGGTAAAAGCCATTTTAACCCAGGGCAACACCTCCTTAACCGACCTCGACGCGCTGGCCTTTGGCCGCGGCCCCGGCAGCTTTACGGGCGTACGCATCGGGATTGGCATTGCGCAAGGGCTGGCGCTGGGCGCCGAACTGCCGATGATCGGCGTCTCAACCCTCGCCACCATGGCGCAGGGCGCATGGCGCATGACCGGGGCAACGCGCGTCCTGGCCGCAATAGATGCCCGCATGGGCGAAGTTTACTGGGCCGAATACACCCGCGACGAGCAGGGCGTGTGGCACGGTGAAGAGACGGAAGCCGTGCTTAAGCCGGAAGCGGTGACGGAACGGCTGAAGCAGCTGTCCGGCGAGTGGGCGACCGTCGGTACGGGCTGGCCAGCGTGGCCTGAGATGGCGAACGGCACCGGGCTGACGCTGGTGGACGGCAACATGCTTCTGCCAACTGCGGAAGATATGCTTCCGATTGCCAGCCAGCTGCTCGCAGCAGGCAAAACCGTGGCCGTTGAACACGCGGAACCGGTTTATTTGCGAAACACCGTCGCGTGGAAGAAACTTCCGGGCCGCGAGTGAATCTCAGTAACAGGAACTGAGAAAAAGGAGTCGCATCATGGCGGTTCAGACTAAAGTAGTACGCCTTATTATGGCAGGCGCGGTTGCCATAGCACTGAGCGGATGCGTTTCCGTTCCTGATGCGATTAAGGGCAGCAGCCCGACGCCACAGCAGGATCTGGTTCGGGTGATGAATGCACCTGAGCTGTACGTCGGCCAGGAAGCGCGCTTCGGCGGTAAGGTCATAGACGTACAAAACCAGCAGGGGAAAACCCGTCTGGAGATCGCCACCGTTCCGCTGGACAGCGGCGCGCGGCCTGTACTGGGCGAGGCCTCCCGGGGACGTATCTATGCGGACGTCAGCGGGTTCCTCGATCCGGTCGATTTTCGCGGACAGCTGGTGACCGTCGTCGGGCCGATTATCGGCGCCGTACAGGGCAAAATCGGCAGCACGCCGTATAAATTTATGACCATGCAGGTGAACGGCTACAAGCGCTGGCGGCTGGCACAGCAGGTGATCATGCCGCCTCAGCCGATCGATCCGTGGATGTGGGGTCCACATCCTTATCGTTACGGCTACCCGGGCTGGGGCTGGTATAACCCGGGGCCTGCACAGGTACAGACGATCGTTACTGAGTAACTTACTGTTATTGCTAGAAAAGAGACAGCGGCTCAGCCGCTGTCTCTGTTTTTTTACGGATAAAACGAAAAAAAAGAGTGACGCGCTTCGCAACCTTAAATCTGAACAATTAATAAACTGGTACGCTGAGTTAATATAATGTTAACAAACTGTTTATTATCGGGGTTGTGATGACGACGAACACTCATTTCAGAGGTGATGCATTGAAGAAGGTTTGGCTTAACCGTTATCCCGCAGATGTTCCTGCTGAGATCAATCCTGACCGTTATCAATCCCTGGTGGAATTATTTGAACACTCGGTAAGGCGCTACGCGGACCAGCCCGCATTTGTGAATATGGGCGAGGTGATGACGTTCCGTAAGCTGGAGGAGCGCAGCCGGGCGTTTGCGGCGTACCTGCAGGAAGGGCTGGGGCTGCAAAAAGGGGACCGCGTCGCGCTAATGATGCCGAACCTGCTGCAATACCCGGTGGCGCTGTTCGGTATCCTGCGTGCCGGGATGATTGTCGTTAACGTCAACCCGCTGTACACCCCGCGCGAGCTGGAGCATCAGCTGAACGACAGCGGCGCGGTTGCGATCGTCATTGTGTCCAACTTTGCCCATACGCTGGAAAAAGTGGTCGACAAAACCCAGGTGAAACACGTCATCCTGACGCGCATGGGGGACCAGCTCTCCACCGCCAAAGGCACGCTGGTTAACTTTGTCGTCAAATACGTCAAACGTCTGGTGCCAAAATACCATCTGCCGGACGCTATCTCCTTCCGCCGCGCGCTGCATGCGGGCTATCGTATGCAGTACGTTAAGCCGGAAGTGGTCTCAGAAGATCTCGCGTTCCTGCAGTATACCGGCGGTACCACCGGCGTGGCGAAAGGCGCAATGCTGACCCACCGCAACATGCTGGCGAACCTTGAGCAGGTCAATGCCACCTACGGGCCGCTGCTGCATCCCGGCAAAGAGCTGGTCATTACGGCGCTGCCGCTGTACCACATTTTCGCACTGACCATGAACTGCCTGCTGTTTATTGAGCTCGGCGGTCAAAACGTGCTGATTACTAACCCGCGTGATATACCGGGGCTGGTGAAAGAGCTGGCAAAATACCCGTTCACCGCCATGACCGGGGTAAATACCCTGTTTAACGCGCTGCTTAATAACAAAGAGTTCCAGCAGTTGGACTTCTCCACGCTCCATCTCTCTGCGGGCGGCGGCATGCCGGTTCAGCAGGCGGTGGCCGAGCGCTGGGTGAAGCTTACCGGCCAGTATCTGCTGGAGGGCTATGGCCTGACGGAGTGCGCGCCGCTGGTCAGCGTTAACCCGCATGACATCGACTACCACAGCGGAAGCATTGGCCTGCCCGTTCCTTCCACTGAAGCGAAACTGGTCGATGATAACGATAACGAAGTCGCGCCGGGTGAGCCGGGTGAGCTTTGCGTCAAAGGTCCACAGGTCATGCTGGGCTACTGGCAGCGTCCCGATGCGACCGACGAAATCATCAAAGACGGCTGGCTGCATACCGGTGACATCGCGGTGATGGATGACGAGGGCTTCCTGCGCATTGTCGATCGCAAGAAAGATATGATCCTGGTCTCCGGCTTCAACGTCTATCCGAATGAGATCGAAGACGTGGTGATGCAGCACAGCGGCGTGCTGGAAGTGGCAGCGGTCGGCGTGCCTTCCGGCAGCAGCGGTGAAGCGGTGAAGATATTTGTGGTCAAGAAGGATCCTTCTCTCACCGAGGAAGCGCTGATAACGTTTTGTCGTCGTCAGCTGACGGGCTATAAAGTGCCGAAGCTGGTGGAATTCCGCGACGAGCTGCCGAAATCCAACGTCGGGAAGATATTACGACGAGAATTACGTGACGAAGCCCGTGCCAAAGTAGACAATAAGGCCTGAGCTTCACGTTAATCGTCCAGACGCCGGTTAAGCCGGCGTTTTTTATGGGCGCAAACAAAAGAGAATCCGATTTGAATTACCAGATGATCACGACCAACGACGAGCTGGCTTCGCTGTGCGAAGTGACGCGCGACTTTCCTGCCATTGCCCTGGATACCGAGTTTGTCCGTACCCGGACGTACTATCCGCAGCTGGGGTTGATTCAGATGTACGACGGTAAACACGTGTCGCTGATCGACCCTCTCGGCATTACCGACTGGACGCCGATGCGCGATCTGCTGCTCGATACCGCCGTCACGAAATACCTGCACGCAGGCAGTGAAGATCTGGAAGTCTTTCTGAACACCTTTGGCATCATGCCTCAGCCGCTGATTGATACGCAGATCCTTGCGGCGTTCAGCGGGCGACCGCTCTCCTGGGGCTTTGCCGCCATGGTGGAGGAGTATACGGGCCTGACGCTGGATAAAAGCGAATCCCGTACCGACTGGCTGGCGCGTCCGCTTACCGCGCGCCAGCTGGAGTATGCGGCGGCTGACGTGTTTTACCTGCTGCCGATCGCCGGACAGCTGATGAAAGAAGCCGAGGCATCCGGCTGGCTGTCCGCCGCGCTGGACGAGTGCCGTATGACCCAGCTGCGTCGTCAGGAAGTGGTGGATCCGAAAGAGGCCTGGCGCGACATCAGCAACGCCTGGCAGCTGCGTACGCGTCAGCTGGCGTGCCTGCAGCTGCTGGCAGACTGGCGCTTGCGTAAAGCGCGCGAGCGCGATCTGGCCGTTAACTTTGTGGTTCGCGAAGAGCATCTCTGGGCGGTTGCGCGCTATATGCCGGGCAGCCTCGGCGAGCTGGACAGCATTGGGCTTTCGGGCAGTGAAATCCGTTTCCACGGCAAAACCCTGCTGGCGCTGGTCGCAAAAGCGCAGGCGTTACCGGAAGAGGCGCTGCCGGAACCGCTGCTGAACCTGATGGATATGCCAGGCTATCGCAAAGCGTTTAAGGACATCAAAGCGCGGGTGCAGGCGGTGGCTACGGAAAGCAAGCTGAGCGCGGAACTGCTCGCTTCACGCCGTCAGATTAATCAGCTGCTTAACTGGCACTGGAAGCTGAAGCCGCAGAATGGCTTGCCGGAGATGATGGCGGGATGGCGCGGGGAATTGATGGCCGATCGCCTGAATACGCTGCTGGAAGGTTATCCGCGATAAAAAATATGCCGGGTGATAAACCCGGCATATTCCCCCGGTGGCGCTGCTGTATGACCGGATACATAGGTGACAGATCAGACCGGGAACATAGGTAACACTTT
>NZ_JFHW01000002.1:0-176144 GCF_000612205.1 Enterobacter sp. 5-4
GAGAGTAGGGAACTGCCAGGCATCAAACAAGTGAAGAGGCCATCCGAAAGGATGGCCTTTTTGCGTTTCTGCGCTGCACAAACAGATCCCCCAACACCCTGCTTATACGGTAAACTACCTGCGTTTTTGCATCAGGATAGCGTCTATGAACCACTCCCTTAAGCCCTGGAATACCTTTGGCATTCAACGCAATGCTAATCAAATTGTACGTGCCGATACTGCACAGCAGCTGCTGGATGCATGGCAAAGCGCAACAGAAAAAAACGAACCTGTACTGATTCTGGGCGAAGGAAGTAATGTCCTGTTTCTCGACGATTTTGCGGGAACGGTGATCGTTAACCGCATCATGGGAATTGATGTGGAAGAGCGTGCCGATAGCTGGCATCTGCACGTGGGGGCTGGCGAAAACTGGCATCACCTGGTGCAATTTACCCTCGAACAAGGGATGGCGGGTCTTGAAAACCTTGCGCTTATCCCAGGCTGCGCTGGATCGTCACCCATTCAGAACATCGGTGCCTACGGCATCGAGCTGAAGCACGTCTGTGACTATGTCGACTGCATCGAGCTGGCGACCGGAACGGCCACGCGTTTAACGGCAGAACAGTGCCGTTTTGGCTATCGTGACAGTATCTTCAAGCATGAATATCAGGATCGCTACGTGATTGTCGCCGTGGGCCTGCGTCTGTCGAAGAACTGGCAGCCTGTTTTGACCTACGGGGATTTAACGCGTCTCGATCCGGCTACCGTTACCGCCCGCGACGTTTTTGACTCGGTTTGCCATATGCGGATGACCAAGCTTCCCGATCCCAAAGTTAACGGAAATGCAGGAAGCTTCTTCAAAAACCCGGTGATCGGCGGCGAAAATGCCCGACGTTTTCTGGAGGAGTGGCCAACCGCGCCACATTACCCTCAGGCGGATGGCAGCGTGAAGCTGGCAGCAGGATGGCTTATCGATCAATGCCAGCTAAAAGGCACTTCAGTCGGCGGGGCAGCCGTTCACCGACAGCAGGCTCTGGTGCTGATTAACCAGCGCGATGCAACCAGCGACGATGTGGTACAGCTGGCTCATTATGTTCGTCAGCGTGTGGGCGAAAAATTTAACGTCTGGCTGGAGCCAGAAGTCCGCTTCATTGGTCGCACAGGTGAAGTCAACGCCGTGGAGACTATCGCATGAAGGACAATACGGTCCCGTTAACCCTGATTGGTATCCTGGCGGATGGTGAATTCCATTCCGGCGAGCAGCTGGGTGAACAGCTTGGCATGAGCCGCGCCGCCATTAATAAACATATCCAGACGCTTCGCGACTGGGGGGTTGATGTGTTCACGGTTCCCGGAAAAGGGTACAGCCTGCCGGAGCCGATACAATTATTGAATGAAGACACGATCCGCAGCCAGATTGGACACGGTAATGTGGCGGTGCTGCCGGTGATTGATTCGACGAACCAGTATCTGCTGGATCGTCTGCCTGAGCTGAAATCCGGCGATGCCTGCGTTGCTGAGTATCAGCAGGCCGGTCGCGGTCGTCGTGGCCGCAAGTGGTTTTCCCCCTTTGGTGCCAACCTCTATCTGTCTATGTACTGGCGACTCGATCAGGGCCCGGCCGCTGCCATTGGCCTGAGTCTGGTCATCGGCATCGTTATGGCGGAGGTGCTTCACGATCTGGGTGCGGATCAAGTGCGTGTTAAATGGCCTAACGATCTGTACCTCAACGATCGTAAACTTGCCGGCATTCTGGTTGAACTGACGGGAAAAACGGGCGATGCGGCGCAAATCGTCATCGGCGCAGGCCTCAATATGGTGATGCGCAATGTCCAGAATGATGTGGTGAATCAGGCCTGGACTAACCTCCAGGAGGCGGGGATCGTCATCGATCGTAACACCCTTGCCGTACGTATGATTAAAGAGCTGCGCAGCTCGCTCACGCTTTTTGAGCAGGAAGGGCTGGCACCGTTCCTGTCTCGTTGGGAAAAACTGGATAACTTCATCAACCGCCCGGTGAAATTGCTGATTGGGGATAAAGAGATCTACGGCACTTCCCGCGGTATTGACGCTCAGGGCGCGCTGCTCCTGGAGCAAGATGGTGTGATCAAACCCTGGATGGGCGGTGAGATTTCCCTGCGGAGTGCCGAATAACCGGATGGAGTGAATGATGCGAAAAACCGTCTGCGCGACGCTGGCCGTCATGATGAGCGTGTTGTTCTCACCCCTCTCTCAGGCGGGTCAGGCCTGGGAGAGTTATAAGGCACGCTTTTTCAAACCGGAAGGCCGCATTGTCGATACCGGCAATGGCGGCGTGTCGCATACGGAAGGTCAGGGGTTTGCCATGCTGATGGCAGTGGCCAACGACGATAAGGCCACGTTCGATAAGCTCTGGCAATGGACAAACCGTGAGCTGAAGAACAAAGAGAACGGTCTGTTTTACTGGCGCTATAACCCCGCAGAGTCCAACCCGGTCGCTGACAAAAACAATGCCGCCGATGGCGATGTGCTGATTGCCTGGGCGCTGCTTAAAGCCGATGCCCGCTGGCATGACAAACGCTACGGTGCCGCATCGGATGCCATCACAAAAGCGCTGGTTGCCCATAGCGTCATCCGCTATGCGGGTTACCGCGTGATGCTGCCCGGCGTCCAGGGATTTAAGCTTGACGGTGAAGCGATCCTTAACCCTTCCTACTTCGTGTTTCCGGCCTGGCAGGCTTTTGCCGGGCGCAGCCATTTACCGGTCTGGCGTGAATTGATCAAGGACGGGAAGCGCCTGCTGGGGAAAATGGGCTCGGGAAAAGCGAATCTGCCCGCTGACTGGGTCTCGCTGGCATCAGATGGCAAGCTGGAACCTGCCAAAGGCTGGCCGCCGCGGATGAGCTATGACGCGATTCGTATTCCGCTGTACCTTGCCTGGTCTGATAAGCAAAGCCCGCTCCTGGCGCCGTGGAAAGCCTGGTTTGGTCAGTTCCCCCGGGAACAAACGCCCGCCTGGGTTAACGTCACGACCAACGAATATGCGCCCTACATGATGGAAGGCGGCCTGTTGGCTGTACGCGATTTAACGATGGGACAGTCTTCCGGAGAACCCGAAATCACCTCTAAAGACGACTACTATTCGGCAAGTCTGAAAATGCTGGTGTGGATTTCGGCGCAATAACAACGCACTGACTATCCCCTCTCCCTAATGGGGAGAGGGTTAGGGGTAAATCAGTTACTGCGGATACGGTACCCAATCCCCGCCGTTCAGGCGAACGTACGGTTTGTTCTGATACTGAATGACGACCGCGTTGGCGTTCTCGGAGACTTCTGCCGTTTGCGGCAGGTTGCTGGTGAGCTGATCCCAGTTCACGCTATCTTCCACAAACAGCTTCCCGTCAACGGCACGGGCAACCAGTTCAGAGATCGCCAGATAGCTGGTCGGCTGGGTGATTTCAATCGGTGCGCCCTGATGGGGTGCTTTCATACCAAAGAATTTAATGCCAGCAGGCACGTTGGTGATGGACGGGCTTGGGATATCACGCAGACCCGACACCTGCATTCTGTCGCCTTTCAGCGCGCCGCCGTGCTCAGGTACCACAACCACCATCACTTTACGGCCTGATTTTTCCAGCTCCGTGAAGAACGCGTCCAGCTCGTCGAAGAACTTCTGCGCACGCACTTTATAATCTGCCGTTTTGCTCACGCCCGGGAAATGGTTACCGTCGTGGAGCGGCAGGGTGTTAAAGAAGGTCGCACTGCGCGGATTACTGTCTTTCTCGATGGTCTGAAGCCAGCGCTGCAGCACGGCGGTATCGTCATAAACCGGCGAGCCGTCGAAGCCCAGCAGAGTAACGGGAAGACCAGTTTGATCCATCAACGGTGCCTGCATACCACCCTGTTCACGCACCTCTTTCAGGAAGTTACCGAACTGGCCGTTATGTCCCAGCATCAGATGCTGCGTAAAGCCCAGTTTGGCGAGGTTATCAAACAGATAACACTGATTGCCGGCAGGCTGATACAGATTCTTATGCGATGCCTGACCGCAGCTTGCACGCAGCAGGCGGATTGCTGCCGGGCCGCTGTACGAGGTGGCAGAGTTAAAATCTTTAAACTGAATGTCGAAATGCGACCACAGCGGATGGGACATCAAACCGGCTGCATCCACGTCGGCCCATGAGAGAGAGCAGATGTTGATCACCAGCAATTCAAACGGCTGAGCATCCGCCGGCAGCGCGTCCGGGAATTTAGTCTGTCGCTTGTCTTCCGCAGTGTAGAAGCTGGAGAGCCAGGCGTTCAGATTTGTGGAGGTCGGCGGTGCGGTCTGGGTTGGGATATCGCCCACTACAGGCGTATCGCCAGCCGTGGTAACGGTTGCTGCTGCGCTTCCCCCTGTGGTGGTCACCGTGGTGGTCGGTTGACCAGCAGGCCACAGCGAAAAGCCCGGACCAGCCAGCGTCAGCACGTTCAGCCAGATCATAATCGCGACGACAAACACCGTGATGCGGATCCACTGTGACAGGAACAGCCAGGCAACCAGCAGCACAAATACCGCGCCAATCATCTGCCAGTTAATAAACCGCTCGGTCAGATCGAGGACATAGCTGGCGCTAAAGCCTGCCACCTGCGACCCCTGGCTCATAATGCTGTCCGGCCCCGGTAACCAGGTATCATGCCAGAACAGCGCAAAGCCGACAGGGATGGCTATCCAGTGACGCAAGCGATGCAGCCTGATATTCGGCAGGGGCATCAGCAGGAAGGCCATAAACACCAGGTTGAGAAGGGGATGGAAATTCAGATAGCCTGCCCACAGCAGACCAAACTTCACCAGAAAGTAGAAGTTCCAGCCGGAAAGGCCGCGCCAGTATTGCCAGAGCGGCGAGGGTGACGAAGCGGTATAGGTAGAATTAGTCATGTTTTCGGTCTGCCTTGACGTGTGATGCCCGTGTCAGTGTTCCGGCTGGTTTTACATAGCGAGGTTTTATAAACAGCACTCTGGCCGTATCACGGATACGACGTATGGAATGGCGTGCATAGTAGCCAAGCGGGAAAAAAATCAGCGCACAGAATATAACCAGTTGGATGATATCGCTGATATTCATGATGGTGCGTTCTCCGCGTTGTCCGTTAATAAGCGAAGGGGCTCCGGAACCCGGCGCCAGATATGGCCATCATGTCTGGCATTGAGGATCGGTTTCGCATCGCTCTTAATTGCGAGCGGTTTAGCCCATTGTTCAGGCTGGAGCGCACGCATCTGTACCAGCTCCGCGCTGATCGTATTATCTTCGAACCAAATCATACGGTTCGAGAAAATATCCCCGGTAGGCAGGGGGAAGATATGGTTTAGCGCCGTATCGAGATCGTTGACCCGGCAGAAGGACAAAAACAGTACCAGGCGATTGTCGCCAATGGTCATGATATCTCCCGTACGGTTGGGGCGACACAAGGTGAGCGCCTGTTCAACGCGGATACCCGGTACAGGACGCAGGGCAACCATAACCCCTTTTCCGTCTGCAGGAAGAAGCGTATTGCTCATCATGTTGCCGACGGCGTCGCAGAAGGTATCCCATTTTTGATATCCACGCAGCTTCATCGGCTGCGTCATAGAGAGCAGCGTGGAAATGTCTTCCGGTACATGGCGGCTAAACTGCTGGCCCTGAACGCTTTCGATCAGCGTCAGGCAGCGTGACAGCGGCGCATTCCACGGAATAACCATATTTGCCCCGCACCCAAGAAGCAGGCGCTCATCGGTGGCGCGCAGGCTGGTATTGTTTTCGCGCACGATGATTTTTAACGCGCTTCCGCGCTGGCGGCGCAGGGTGTGGATTTGCCTTGCCAGCGTCTCAATCTGGTTATTTTGCATCAATGAGAAAATAAGGGTCGCCGCCTGGGTTGTGCGGGCTTCGTGGAAAAGGTCTTCGTTAGATTCAAACAGCGACCAGTTTTCCGACAGGGCCGGTGCCCCCTCTAAAACCGCGATATGGCTCAGGATACTTTTTTCATCACTGCGCGGTTGCACCACGGTTTCTTCCTGCTGTGCCAGGTGCCACTTACCCTCGATATGTTTCAGCGTAAGTTGTTGTCTGGCGCTCACGCCTTTTTCATTACACCAGAATGCAATATCGTAGAGATAGCTGCCCACCTGGTCACGAACGCTTGCCAGACCGAACAGAGAACGATATTCACCCATTAAAAGTGAGAACAACTTGTCATTATTACTGCCGGGATTGACTATCAGTAGCGTGCAATTTTGAAATTTTGCCCATTTATTGATTTTTTCCAGCCAGGGCAGCAGTTTTTCAGCAGGGATATTTTGCAGGACGTTATTTGCACATTTAAGAATCACTAAATAGTGATCCGGATCAATAGTGCACTGAACGTCGCGGGACAAAAAGTATAGACTATCGGCTTCCGATGTCATGGAAAATAATCGCACCGTCTGAGGGCCGCGATCGTTTTCCAGCGTGATAATTTTCTTCGGATCTTCGCCCATGCTAATGACAGCCACGCGGGAATCCTTATCCTGGGCAGCAATTGTCTGGTTTACCAGACTGATAGCATCTTCATTACGGTCCGTATTAATCCACCAGACTCCTCCGACTGGCATGTGGCTCAATTCGTCCCATAATGACTGGATGCCAATAGAAAATATGGAGTCCACGGTGTCCCTCTTTTCGTCTAATTTATCTGTATCTCAGTTTACTAGCGAAAGCGTAGAAATAAACCTAACATTGAAATTAAAGAACATCAGATTTAGCATGTAAATGAAATTTCATAGGGCAGGATGCCTCGCTACTTCTGAACTGGCGATTTTACGCAAAGGGATGGAAAAAGAATGGATAATAACGAACCCGGAACCCCAGTCGACTCGACCCTGGGTTACACATTCCAAAACGATTTTCTGGCGCTGACGCAGGCCTTTTCTTTACCTGAAATAGATTACACCGATATTTCCCAGCGGGAACAGTTGGCTGCGGCTATTAAACGCTGGCCGTTATTAGCTGAATTCGCCCATCAACAATAAGGGAGCCATTGATGGCCATACTCGGATTACAGGGTGTCCGTGGGGGTGTGGGTACCACATCTGTTACCGCGGCGCTGGCGTGGTCATTACAGCTTTTAGGTGAATCGGTGCTGGTTATTGACGCCTGCGCCGATAATTTGCTGCGTATGTCGTTTAACGTCGACTTTACTCGCGAAGAGGGCTGGGCCCGCGCGCTGCTTGACGATAAAGACTGGCAGGATGCAGGTATGCGCTATACCTCCCTTCTTGACCTGCTGCCGTTTGGTCAACTGACCACTACGGAACGCGAGAATGAAGCCGCGTACCAGCGCCTGTTTTCACAGTTCACGCTGGCGATGCAGAGCCTGAGGGAAAAGGGGCACTACAAGTGGATCCTGCTGGATCTGCCGCACGGTGCCGGCACGCTGACACGACAGCTTATCGCCCAGTGCGATCATGTCCTCTCGATCGTTAACGTCGATGCGAACTGCCATATCCGCCTGCACCAGCAGGGACTGCCTCAAAATGGCCATATCCTGATTAACGATTTGCGCATTGGCAGCCAGATCCAGGACGATCTCTATCAGGTCTGGCTGCAAAGCCAGCGCCGCCTGCTTCCGATTGTCATCCATCGTGATGAGGGAATGGCGGAATGCCTTGCGTCTAAGCAACCGCTCGGTGAATACCGCAGCGATTCACTGGCGGCAGAAGAGATCCTGACGCTGGCTAACTGGTGTCTGCTGAACTTCGCCAACAGGGCGGAGCATGCAGGGAGTGCTGTATGAGTCGTCTCGCCAGCTGGTTACTCATCCCACCGGTCAGTTCGCGTTTGAGCGAACATTACCGGCATTTTCGCCGTCACGGTGCGTCGGCATTTAGCGCCGCGCTCGGCTGTTTCTGGATGATTCTGGCCTGGATATTTATACCGCTTGAACACCCGCGCTGGCAGCGCATACGTGCCCGGCACAGCGAGCTATATCCGCACATTAATCCTGACCGGCCGCGTCCACTGGATCCGGCGCGCTATCTCATTCAGGCCATCTGGCTGGTGGCGACCTCATCCCGCGCGGAGACAAAAACACCGCACTGGCGGAGCTTCTCCCGCGTGCAGCAGTTACGTGAACGCTACCATCAGTGGCTGGACAGACTGCCCGACAGCGTGAGCGATAAGACCAGCCATCTGGATAACCATAAAGAGCTCGGGCATCTCCACCCGGGCTTGCGGCGTTTTATCCTCGGCGTAATCGTCGTGTTTTCGCTCATTCTGGCGCTGGTCTGTATTACGCAGCCTTTCAACCCTCTGGCGCAGTTCACTTTCCTGATCCTGCTGTGGGGCGTGGCGCTGCTGGTGCGCCGAATTCCGGGTCGCTTCTCGGCGCTGATGCTGATCGTGTTGTCGCTGACCGTCTCCTGCCGCTACATCTGGTGGCGTTATACCTCGACGCTGAACTGGGACGACCCGGTGAGTCTGGTGTGCGGCCTGGTGCTGCTGTTTGCTGAAACCTATGCCTGGATTGTGCTGGTGCTGGGCTATTTCCAGGTGATTTGGCCGCTCAACCGCCAGCCGGTTCCGTTGCCAAAGGACACGACCCAGTGGCCAACCGTCGATCTCTTCGTGCCGACCTACAACGAAGACCTGAGCGTGGTGAAGAACACCATCTATGCCGCGCTGGGCATCGACTGGCCGAAAGACAAGCTCAAGGTCTGGATCCTGGATGACGGCAACCGCCCGGCATTCCGCCAGTTCGCGGAGGAGGTTGGCGTCGAGTACATCGCCCGTCCGACGCACGAACACGCTAAAGCCGGGAATATCAACAACGCGTTGAAGTATGCCACCGGGGAGTTTGTCTCGATTTTTGACTGCGACCACGTGCCGACGCGCTCGTTCCTGCAGATGACCATGGGGTGGTTCCTGAAGGAGAAAGAGCTGGCGATGATGCAGACGCCGCACCACTTCTTCTCGCCGGACCCGTTTGAACGTAACCTTGGCCGCTTCCGCAAAACCCCGAACGAAGGCACGCTGTTCTATGGGCTGGTACAGGACGGAAACGACATGTGGGACGCCACCTTCTTCTGCGGCTCATGCGCCGTTATCCGCCGTAAGCCGCTGGATGAAATTGGCGGTATCGCCGTCGAAACGGTCACCGAAGATGCGCACACCTCTCTGCGCCTGCACCGTCGTGGCTATACCTCTGCCTATATGCGTATCCCGCAGGCGGCCGGTCTGGCAACCGAGTCACTGTCGGCGCACATTGGTCAGCGTATTCGCTGGGCGCGCGGCATGGTGCAGATCTTCCGTCTTGATAACCCCCTGATCGGGAAAGGACTCAAGCTGGCGCAACGTCTTTGCTACGTCAACGCCATGTTCCACTTCTTGTCCGGCATTCCGCGGCTGATCTTCCTGACTGCGCCGCTGGCGTTTCTGCTCCTTCACGCTTATATCATCTACGCCCCCGCGCTGATGATTGCGCTGTTTGTTCTGCCGCACATGATCCACGCGAGCCTGACGAACTCGAAGATTCAGGGGAAATACCGCCACTCCTTCTGGAGTGAAATCTACGAAACGGTGCTGGCCTGGTACATCGCGCCGCCGACGATGGTGGCGCTGATTAACCCGCATAAAGGGAAATTCAACGTCACCGCGAAGGGCGGGCTGGTGGAGGAGGAGTACGTCGACTGGGTGATCTCCCGGCCGTATATCTTCCTGGTGCTGCTGAATATCGTGGGCGTCATTGCGGGTATCTGGCGCTACTTCTACGGCCCGGAAAACGAAATCCTGACCGTCTTCGTCAGTATGGCCTGGGTCTTCTACAACCTGATTATCCTCGGCGGCGCGGTGGCGGTGTCGGTGGAGAGCAAACAGGTTCGTCGCGCGCATCGCGTGGAAATCTGCATGCCAGCGGCGATCGCCCGTGAAGATGGCCATCTCTTCTCATGTACCGTGCACGACTTCTCTGACGGCGGTCTGGGGATCAAAATCAACGGCCAGGCGAAGGTGCTGGAAGGGCAAAAAGTTAACCTGCTGCTTAAGCGCGGCCAGCAGGAGTATGTCTTCCCGACGCAGGTCGTTCGCGTGGTGGGCAATGAAGTCGGCCTGCAGCTGATGCCGTTGACCAAAAAGCAACATATCGATTTTGTGCAGTGTACGTTTGCCCGCGCGGATACGTGGGCTCTCTGGCAGGACAGCTTCCCGGAGGATAAGCCTCTGGAAAGCCTGCTGGATATTCTGAAGCTGGGGTTCCGTGGCTATCGTCACCTTGCAGAATTTGCCCCGTCGTCGGTGAAATTAATTTTCCGGTCACTTACTTCGCTGGTTTCCTGGGTCGTGTCGTTCATTCCTCGTCGTCCTGAGCGGGATGAGGCGAAGCAGGCGGACCCGGTTATGGCTCAACAATGATGATAACGCGATGAAAACAAAACTTTCCTGGTTATGTGCAGTGGCAATGGGGATGAATGCGATCCCCGCAACAATGGCTAACGCAGCCCCGGGTAACGCAGCGGCAACGCCTGCGCCAACCGTACCTGTCGTCGCGCAAGCAACCGATCCGGTTGTCACCGCGGCACCGGGTCAAACTGAAAACATCATGCCGAACCAGCCAATGGAGGGGAACACCCTGCCGGCAGACGGCCAGGTCATCGGGCAGGTAATGCCGGGCGTCCGGGGGGCGAATGCGCCCGTCGTTGCGGACAATGCGCCGTCGCGTGACGTGAAGCTGACCTTCGCGCAAATTGCGCCGCCTCCGGGCAGCATGGTGCTGCGCGGCATCAACCCTAACGGCGGCATTGAATTTGGCATGCGCAGCGACGAGGTCGTCTCTAATGCGGTGCTGAATCTCGAATACACGCCGTCGCCATCGCTGCTGCCGACCCAGTCTCAGCTGAAGGTCTATCTGAATGACGAGCTGATGGACGTTCTGCCGGTCACGAAAGAGCAGCTCGGCAAGAAAACGCAGGCGCAGGTGCCGATCAACCCGCTGTTCATCACCGACTTTAACCGTATCCGCCTGGAGTTTGTCGGCCACTACCGCGATGTCTGCGAAAACCCGGCCAGCAACACGCTGTGGATGGACGTCGGGCGTAACTCCTCGCTGCAGATGACCTACCAGTCGCTGGCGCTGAAAAACGATCTCTCGGCCTTCCCGGTTCCGTTCTTCGATCCGCGTGATAACCGCCCGCTCACGCTGCCGATGGTGTTCGCATCGTCCCCGGACGTGACCGAGCAGCTGGCGGCCACCATTGTGGCCTCCTGGTTTGGTTCACGCGCGGGCTGGCGCGGTCAGAGCTTCCCGGCGATGTATGACAAACTGCCGGACAGAAATGCCATTGTGTTTGCCACCAATGCAAAACGTCCGGCCTTCCTGCGCGATCATCCGGACGTCAACGCGCCGACCGTTGAGATGATAAGCCACCCGGAAAACCCGTACGTGAAGCTGCTGGTGGTCTTTGGTCGTGATGATAAAGATCTGGTGCAGGCAGCAAAAGCCATTGCCCAGGGCAACGTCCTTTTCCGCGGCAACAGCGTCGTGATAGATGAGGTCAAGCCGCTGCTGGCGCGTAAACCTTATGATGCGCCAAACTGGGTGCGTACCGACCGTGCGGTCACCTTTGGCGAGCTGAAAACCTATGAAGAACAGCTGCAGGCGACGGGGCTTGAGCCAGCGCCGATTAGCCTGTCGCTGAATCTGCCGCCGGATCTGTACCTGCTGCGTACCAACGGCATTGATATCAATCTGAACTACCGCTATACCGCGCCAGCCACCAAAGACAGCTCGCGCATGGATATCAGCCTGAACAACCAGTTCCTGCAATCCTTCAGCCTGCAAAGCACGCAGGATACGAACCGCCTGATGCTTCGCCTGCCGGTGCTGCAGGGGCTGCTGGACGGTAAAACGGATGTCTCTATTCCGGCACTGAAGCTGGGTGCGATAAACCAGCTGCGCTTTGATTTCCAGTACATGAACCCAATGCCTGGCGGCTCGGCGGAAAACTGCATCACCTTCCAGCCGGTGCAGAACCACGTGGTGATTGGCGATGAGTCGACCATCGACTTCTCGAAGTACTATCACTTCCTGGCGATGCCGGACCTGCGCGCCTTTGCTAACGCGGGCTTCCCGTTCAGCCGTATGGCCGATCTCTCTGAGTCCATTGTGGTAATGCCAAAAACGCCAAACGAAGGTCAGGTTACGACCCTGCTCGACACCATGGCGACCGTTGGAGGACAAACAGGATTACCGGCCATTAACGTCACGTTGACGGACGATGGCAGCCAGATTCAGAACAAAGATGCTGACATCATGGTGATCGGGACCATCCCGGATAAGCTGAAGGATGACAAACGTATCGATCTGCTGGTGAAAGCGGCCCAGTCCTGGGTTAATACGCCGCTGCGACAGACCGAGTTCCCGAGCATTATGCCGGATGTGAACGATCGTCAGGCCAGCGCGCAGACGACGGTAACGTCTCAGGGGGCGATGGCCGCGGTGGTGGGCTTCCAGTCGCCTTACAACGAACAGCGCAGCGTGGTGGCTCTCCTCGCGGACAGCCCGCGCGGGTATGAACTGCTCAATACGGCCATGAACGACAGCGGTAAACGTGCCGCGATGTTTGGTTCCGTGTCGGTGATCCGTGAGTCCGGCGTCAATAGCCTGCGCGTGGGGGATGTGTACTACGTGGGCCATCTGCCGTGGTTTGAACGCCTGTGGTATGCGCTGGCTAACCATCCGGTTCTGCTCGCTATTCTGGCTGCGGTTAGCGTGGTCTTGCTGGCATGGGTGCTGTGGCGTCTGCTGCGAATCATCAGCCGTCGTCGTCTGAACCCGGATGAGTAAGATGTGATGAGAGCCTTTCGCTGGTGTGTATTAGCAGCGGTGATGCTGGCGGCGCTTCCTCTTCGCGCCGCCTGTACCTGGCCTGCCTGGGAGCAGTTTAAAAAGGACTACATCAGCGAGGGCGGGCGTGTCATTGACCCCAGTGACACGCGCAAAATTACGACCTCGGAAGGGCAAAGCTACGCCCTGTTCTTTGCCCTGGCGGCGAACGATCGCAAAGCCTTTGACCTGCTGCTGACGTGGACGCGCGATAATCTCGCCAGCGGCGATCTCAACGCCCATCTGCCTGCCTGGCTATGGGGTCAGAAAGATAAAGACGCCTGGGCGGTGATTGATACCAACTCCGCCTCTGATGCCGATGTCTGGATCGCCTGGTCACTGCTCGAAGCAGGTCGGCTGTGGAAAGATCGGGACTATACCCGCACGGGTAAGGCGCTGCTGAAACGCATTGTCAGCGAGGAAGTGGTCAACGTCCCGGGGCTCGGCGCAATGCTGCTTCCTGGTAGAGTCGGCTTTGCCGATGAGAACGCCTGGCGTTTTAACCCCAGCTATCTTCCTCCGCAGCTAGCGGCTTATTTCACGCGCTTTGGTTCCCCGTGGACCCAGCTTCGTGAAACTAACCTGCGCCTGCTGCTTGAGAGTGCGCCGAAAGGTTTTTCGCCGGACTGGGTGCAGTATCAGAAAAACAAAGGCTGGCGGTTACAGCAGGAGAAAGCGCTGGTGGGCGGCTACGACGCCATCCGCGTGTATCTCTGGGTGGGCATGATGAGTGATAAAGATCCTCAGAAAGCCCGGCTCCTGACGCGCTTCCAGCCGATGGCGGCAAAGACCATGAAACGGGGTGTGCCGCCGGAGAAAGTGGATGTGGCGACGGGGAAACGTATCGGCGACGGCCCGGTCGGGTTCTCTGCCGCTATGCTGCCGTTTTTACAACAACGTGATGCCCAGGCGGTTCAGCGCCAGCGCGTTGCAGACCATTTTCCCGATAACAATGCCTATTACAGCTATGTGCTGACGCTTTTTGGGCAAGGATGGGATCAGCATCGTTTTCGCTTCACCGCAAAAGGTGAATTAATACCGGATTGGGGCCAGGAATGCGCAAGTTCACAGTAAATCTACTCAGTTTATCGCTTGGCCTGGCGCTTATGCCGTGGGCACAGGCCGCCAACTCTCCGCAGCAGAAACAGCTGCTGGAGCAGGTCAGGCTGGGCGAATCGACACAGCGTGAGGATTTGGTTCGTCAGTCGCTCTATCGCCTTGAGCTGATTGACCCCAACAACCCTGACGTCATTGCCGCGCGCTTTCGCTACCTGCTGCGTCAGGGCGATAACGCCGGCGCGCAAAAAGAGCTGGATCGTCTGAAAGGGATCGCCCCGGGTTCGAGCGCTTACCAGTCCTCACGCAACACCATGCTGCTTTCTACTCCGGATGGCCGACAGCAGCTCCAGCAGGCGCGACTGCTCGCCACTACGGGGCACACGCAGGAAGCGATTGCCGCCTATGACAAGCTGTTTGACGGCAACCCGCCGGGTGGCGATGTGGCGACGGAATACTGGAACGTCGTGGCGAAAGATCCAGCTCGCCGCGGTGCGGCCATTAACCAGCTGAAAAAAATTAACAGCAGCAGCCCCGGGAATACGCAGCTGCAGACAACGCTTGCCCAGCTTCTGTTCCAGAGCGGACGACGTGATGAAGGCTTTGCGGTACTGCAGGAGATGGCCAAATCCACCAATGGCCGCGGCCAGGCGTCTGATATGTGGTACGACCAAATCAAAGACCAGCCTGCCAGCAGCGCCAGCGTCAGCGCGCTGCAAAAATATCTGAGCGTATTCAGCGACGGGGATAGCGTCGCTGCGGCGCGTGCCCAGCTTGAAGCGCAGCAAAAACAGCTCGCCGATCCGGCGTTCCGCGCGAAAGCGGAAGGGCTCGCGGCGGTGGACGCCGGGCAGGGCAGTAAGGCGGTGGCCGAGCTGCAAAAAGCCGTCAGCGCCAACCATGCCGACAGTGAAGCGGTGGGTGCCCTGGGGCAGGCGTATTCCCAGAAGGGCGATCGTGCCCGCGCGGTAGCCCAGTTTGAAAAGGCGATTGCCCTCGATCCGCAGAGCGATAACCGGGGTAAATGGGACAGTCTTCTGAAGGTTAACCGCTACTGGCTGCTGATCCAGCAGGGCGATGCGGCGCTGAAGGCGAATAACCCGGCGCAGGCAGAGCGTTACTATCAGCAGGCGCGTAACATCGACAATACCGACAGCTACGCGGTGCTGGGGCTGGGCGACGCCGCCGCGGCGCGTAAAGATAACGACGCGGCGGAGCGTTATTACCGTCAGGCGCTGCGAATGGACAGCGGCAACAGCAACGCGGTTCGCGGCCTGGCCAATATTTACCGCGCGCAGTCCCCGGAGAAAGCCTCGCAGTTTATCCAGTCGCTCTCCGCCAGCCAGCGTCGGAGCATTGATGATATCGAGCGTAGTCTGACCAACGAGCAGCTCTCTGCCCAGGCCGAACAGCTGGAAAATCAGGGGAAATACGCCCAGGCAGCAGAAATCCAGCGTCGTCGTCTGGCGCTCTCTCCCGGCGACGTGTGGATAACCTATCGTCTTTCGCGCGATCTCTACAGCGCGGGTCAGCGCAGCCAGGCGGACACCCTGATGCGTCAGCTTGCCCACCAGAAACCGTCCGACCCGGATCAGGTCTATGCCAGCGGGCTCTACCTTTCCGGAAACGATCAGGACCGTGCCGCGCTGGCGCATCTGGACACGCTGCCGCGCAGCCAGTGGAACAGCAATATTCAGGAACTTGCCGACCGCCTGCAAAGCAATCAGGTGCTGGAAACCGCCAACCGCCTGCGGGACAGCGGTAAAGAGCAGGAGGCGGAGAATCTTCTTCGCCAGCAGCCAACCTCCACCCGCATCGACCTGACGCTGGCGGACTGGGCACAGCAGCGTGGCGATCTGAACGCCGCGAAAACGACGTACAACGCCGTCCTGCAGCGTGAGCCGCAGAACGAAGACGCGATCCTCGGCCTGACCGAGATTTACAGCGCCCAGGGTAACAAAGATGCCGCGCGCGCGGAGCTGGCGAAGCTGCCCGCCGCGCAGAACGGCCAGCCGCTGTCGCTCAATATGCAGCGCCGCATCGCGATGGCGCAGGCGGGGCTGGGTGATTCCGCCGCGGCAGAACAGACCTTCAGTAAAATCATCCCGCAGGCTAAATCGCAGCCCGGATCCATGGAAAACGCGCTGGTGCTGCGTGATGCCGCGCGTTTCCAGGCGCAGAACGGGCAGCCTCAGCAGGCGCTGGAAACCTATAAAGATGCGATGGTATCGACGGGTATCACCACGACGCGTCCGGCTGATAACGACAGTTTCACCCGTCTGACGCGTAACGATGAAAAAGACGACTGGCTGAAGCGCGGCGTGCGCAGTGATGCCGGTGAGTTGTACCGCCAGCAGGATGTTAACGTCACGCTGCAGCACGATTACTGGGGCTCCAGCGGCACGGGCGGCTATTCCGATCTGAAAGCGCATACCACCATGCTGCAGGTGGATGCGCCGCTCTCTGACGGGCGCATGTTCTTCAGAAGCGATCTGGTCAATATGGACGTCGGATCATTCGATACCAGGAACGGGACTTACGACCCTAAATGGGGAACCTGCTACGAAACGCCGTGTAGCGGTAACACCCATCAGTCAGACAATGGCGCAAGCGTCGCTGTCGGCTGGCAGAATAAAACCTGGGCGATGGATATTGGCACCACGCCGATGGGCTTTGACGTCGTCGACGTGGTGGGCGGCATCAGCTACAGCAGCGATCTGGGCCCTATCGGCTATACCGTTAACGCCCATCGTCGGCCAATCTCCAGCTCTCTGCTGGCCTTCGGCGGGCAAAAAGACACCAACACCGGCACCACCTGGGGCGGCGTACGCGCGACCGGTGGCGGCGTCAGCATCAGCTATGACAAAGGGGAAGCGAACGGCGTCTGGTCAAGCCTGAACGCGGAAACGCTGACGGGTAAAAATGTGGAGGATAACTGGCGCGTCCGCTGGATGACGGGTTACTACTACAAGCTCATTAATAAAAACAATGAGCGCCTGACGGTCGGCGTCTCCAACATGCTCTGGCACTACGACAAAGACCTGAGCGGTTATACCCTGGGTCAGGGCGGCTATTACAGCCCGCAGGAGTATGTCTCCTTCGCCTTGCCGGTGACCTGGCGTAAGCGCACGGAAAACTGGTCCTGGGAGCTGGGGGGCTCGGTCTCCTGGTCTCACTCCAAAACCAAAGACGAGCTGCGCTACCCGATCCAGAATCTGATCCCGACCGATGAGCCAGACCGCTATACCGATCGGGGCGCGATGGAAACCGGCAGCAGCTCCTCAGGCACGGGTTATACCGCGCGGGCCATTATTGAGCGCCGGGTTACGTCCAACTGGTTTGTTGGCATGGGCGTGGACATTCAGGAAGCGAAAGACTATACCCCAAGCCATGCGCTGATCTATGTGCGCTACTCTGCTGCAGGCTGGCAGGGCGATATGGACTTACCGCCGCAACCGCTCATCCCTTACGCGGACTGGTAATCGGATTTTCCTTAATCCATTTGTAAGTCTCTCTTAACAGCGCAGCAATCGGGTATACTCAGGCGCGCCAGGTTTACACCCTGGCGCGCCCTGCGCTTCGAGTTTTGTGGAGAGTCATTTTGCGTGTCAGCCGTTCCTTAACAATCAAACAGATGGCGATGGTCTCTGCCGTCACCATGCTGTTTGTCCTGCTCTTCTGCGTAATTTTGCTGTTTCATTCCGTACAGCAGAATCGCTATAACACGGCTTCGCAATTAGAAAGTATCGCCCGCTCGGTACGCGGCCCGCTGTCTGCCTCCATCCTGAAAGGGGATATCCCCGAAGCGGAAACCATTCTGAAACGTATTCAGCCGGCCGGTGTTGTGAGCCGGGCGGACGTCGTGCTACCCAATCAGTTTCAGGCGCTGCGGATGAGCTTTATCCCGGAGCGTCCCGTCCCGATGATGGTGATGCGCCTGTTTGAGCTGCCGGTGCAAATTTCGCTTCCCGTTTATTCGCTTGAGCGCCCTGCGAATCCACAGCCTCTGGCCTACCTGGTGTTACAGGCAGACTCCTACCGCATGTATAAATTCGTCATGAGTTGGGTGGTTACGTTAGTGACCACTTGCTTACTTATGACGCTTATTCTCAGCGTGGCGCTGACCTGGTGCATTAACCGGCTGATTGTCCATCCCCTGCGCCGTATCGCCCGCGAGCTGAACACGCTTGCGCCGCAGGATCAGATGGGACACCAGCTTGAGCTGCCGCGTCTGCATCATGACGATGAGATCGGCATGCTGGTGCGCAGCTACAACCTCAACCAGCAGCGCATCCAGCGTCAGCAGGATGAGATGAACAGTAGCGCCACCCGTTTTCCGGTATCGGAGCTTCCCAATAAAGCGTTCCTGATGGCGATGCTGGAGCAAACCGTTGAGCGCCAGCAAACCACCGCGCTGATGGTCATTGCCTGTGAAACCCTGCAGGACACGGCTGGCGTGCTTCAGGAGAGCCAGCGCGAAATGCTGCTGCTCACCCTGGTGGAAAAGATCAAATCTGTCCTTGCCCCGCGCATGGTGCTGACCCAGGTCAGCGGTTACGACCTGGTGGTGATTGCCAACGGCGTAAAAGAACCCTGGCATGCGATCACGTTAGGTCAGCAAGTACTCACTGTCATTAATGAGCGGCTGCCGATTCAGGGTATCCAGCTTCGCCCGAGTGCCAGTATCGGGATTGCCATGTTCTATGGCGACCTGACCGCGGAACAGCTTTATCGCCGCGCCTTCTCGGCGGCCTTTACCGCCCGGCGCAAAGGGAAAAACCAAATCCAGTTCTTCGACCCGGCGCAGATGGAAAAGGCGCAGCAGCGCCTGACGGAAGAGAGCGACATCCTGACCGCGCTGGATAACCGCCAGTTTGCCCTCTGGCTGCAGCCGCAGGTGGATCTGCGGACGGGAGAGGTAAAAAGCGCTGAGGCTCTGTTGCGTCTGCAGCAGCCGGATGGCACATGGGAGCTGCCGGAAGGGCTGATTGAGCGCATCGAGTCCTGCGGCCTGATGGTCACCGTCGGCTACTGGGTGCTCGAAGAGTCCTGTCGTCAGCTTGCCGCCTGGCAGGAGCGCGGCATAACGCTGCCGCTGTCGGTCAATTTGTCTGCCATGCAGCTTATGCACCCGACCATGGTTTCTGAGATGCTGGAGCTGATCCATCGTTACCGCATCAAACCGGATACCTTGACCCTGGAAGTGACGGAGAGTCGACGCATTGACGACCCCAATGAGGCGGTCGCGATTCTTAAGCCGCTGCGTAATGCCGGCATTCGCATTGCCCTGGACGATTTTGGCATGGGCTACGCCGGGCTGCGCCAGCTTCAGCACATGAAGACGCTTCCGGTGGATGTACTAAAAATTGACAAAGCGTTTGTCGACGGTCTGCCGGACGATAGCAGCATGGTGCAGGCGATTATCCAGATGGCGCGCAGCCTTAACCTGCACCTTATTGCCGAGGGTATTGAAACCGACGCGCAACGCGCCTGGCTGGCAGAGGCGGGCGTGGAGAGCGGGCAGGGTTTCCTGTTTGCCCCCGCAGTGCCTTCGGATGTCTTTGAAGAACGATACCTTTCTGGTGCTGACAATAACGCAAAAGTGTAATTTTGTTGCTGGCTTGTGCGAGCCAGCTCAAATTTCTTAACATTTGTGTTTCAAATTTGAACTGAGTTTATTTCTGTCCTGTTATGCGGGTGTTATTTTAAAGCCGCAGGTTAACCATAACCTTACAAAGCCTGTGGTTTTTCTTCCCAAGGACACCTTATGAAAACCTCACTCTTCAAAAGTCTTTATTTCCAGGTCCTGACAGCCATCGCCATCGGTATTCTGCTGGGTCACTATTACCCTGAACTGGGCGCGCAAATGAAACCGCTTGGCGACGCGTTCGTTAAGCTCATTAAAATGGTCATCGCGCCGGTGATCTTCTGTACGGTCGTCACGGGCATCGCTGGCATGGAAAGCATGAAGGCGGTTGGCCGTACCGGTGCAGTGGCGCTTCTCTATTTTGAAGTGGTCAGTACCCTTGCGCTGATTATTGGTCTGGTCATCGTTAACGTGGTGCAGCCAGGTGCGGGGATGAACGTCGATCCCTCGACGCTGGATGCCAAAGCGGTTGCGGTCTATGCCGAGCAGGCGAAGGATCAGGGCGTGGTGGCCTTCCTGCTGGACGTCATTCCTGGCAGCGTCATTGGCGCGTTCGCCAGCGGAAACATCCTCCAGGTGCTGCTGTTCGCCGTGATGTTTGGCTTCGCCCTGCACCGTCTGGGCAGCAAAGGCCAGCTGATCTTTAACGTGATCGAAAGCTTCTCGCAGGTCATCTTCGGCATCATCAATATGATCATGCGCCTGGCGCCTATCGGTGCCTTCGGTGCGATGGCCTTCACCATCGGTAAGTATGGCGTCGGTACGCTGGTCCAGTTGGGTCAGCTGATTATCTGTTTCTATATCACCTGTATTCTTTTCGTGGTGGTGGTGCTGGGCTCCATCGCCCGCGCGACCGGTTTCAGCATCTTCAAATTTATCCGTTACATCCGCGAAGAGCTGCTGATTGTTCTGGGAACCTCCTCGTCAGAATCGGCGCTGCCGCGCATGCTCGATAAGATGGAGAAACTCGGGTGTCGTAAATCGGTGGTGGGGCTGGTGATCCCGACGGGCTACTCCTTCAACCTGGACGGCACCTCGATATACCTGACGATGGCGGCGGTGTTTATCGCACAGGCGACCAACAGCCATATGGATATTTTCCATCAGATCACCCTGTTGGTGGTGCTCCTGCTCTCCTCTAAAGGCGCGGCGGGCGTAACGGGCAGCGGCTTTATCGTGCTGGCTGCCACTATCTCTGCAGTGGGGCACCTGCCGGTGGCGGGCCTGGCGTTGATTCTCGGTATTGACCGCTTTATGTCAGAGGCGCGTGCGTTAACCAACCTGGTGGGTAACGGCGTGGCAACGGTAGTGGTCGCGAAATGGGTGAAAGAGCTGGATCACAAAAAGCTCGACGATACTCTGAATAATCGTTCAACTGACAGCAAAAATCCTGGCTTATCCTCTTAATCTTGTCACAAATGCCCGTATTCCCTTGTGGGGATGCGGGCTCCTGCGCATAATAACTGTTCATACCTGTCATAATTCGACAAGATTTTTTTTGGGTATATTTCACTTCGGACCGTGACGTTTTGCCGAACGCGCGGTCTAATCGACGTGTTTTCATCGTCATCTTTAAGAGTGAAGCGCGTCGCGAGGCACTCTTTTTTAACCAGGAATGTTGATCAGGGGTTCACATGCAGGGCACAAAAATTCGACTCTTAACCGGCGGTTTGCTGATGATGGCAGCAGCCAGTTATGTGCAGGCAGATGCGCTCCAGCCAGACCCGGCCTGGCAACAAGGGACACTAGCGAACGGTTTTCAGTGGCAGGTGTTAGCCACGCCGCAACGTCCCAGTGACCGTATTGAAATCCGTCTGTCTGTTAATACCGGTTCCCTCACGGAAAGCACCCAGCAAACCGGTTTCAGCCACTTTATTCCCCGGCTGGCGCTCACGCAGAGCGGCAGCCTGCAAGCGGTTCAGGTGCGTTCGCTCTGGCAACAGGCCATCGATCCGAAGCGCCCGCTTCCTCCGGCTGTGGTCTCGTATGACTACACCATGTTTAACCTGAGCCTGCCTAATAACCGCAACGATCTGCTTAAAGAAGCCCTGACGTATCTCTCCGATGCCTCCGGCAATCTGGCGATTACGCCGGACACCGTCAACTATGCGTTGAGCAACAGCGACATGGTGGCGACCTGGCCTGGTGATACCAAAGAGGGCTGGTGGCGTTACCGCCTGAAAGGCTCGACGTTGCTGGGACATGACCCTGCCGAGCCGCTAAAACAGCCGGTGGACGCCGAACAGGTGAAATCGTTCTACCAGAAGTGGTACACCCCGGACGCGATGACGCTGATCGTGGTGGGTAACGTGGACAGCCGCGCGGTGGTGGAGCAGATCAACAAAGCGTTTGGCGATCTGAAAGGCAAGCGTGAATCGCCTGCCCCTGTTCCGACACTCTCCCCGCTGCGTGCAGAGCCTGTCAGCATTATGACGGACACCGTGCGTCAGGACCGACTCTCCGTGATGTGGGATAACGCCTGGCAGCCCATCCGTGAGTCCGCCGCGCTGTTGCGCTACTGGCGTGCCGACCTGGCGCGTGAAGCGCTGTTCTGGCACGTTCAGCAGACGCTCAGTAAGAACAACGTGAAGAATATCGGTCTTGGCTTTGACTGCCGCGTGCTGTTCCAGCGTGCGCAATGCGCCATTAACGTTGAATCACCGGGCGATAAGCTGAATGCCAATCTGGGTGTCGTCGCGAAAGAGTTGGCAAAAGTGCGTAAAGAGGGGCTTTCCGAAGAGGAATTCAACGCGCTTGTGGCACAGAAAAAACTCGAGCTGCAGAAGCTGTTTGCGACCTACGCGCGCGCCGATACCGATATACTGATCAGCCAGCGTATTCGTTCCCTGCAGAATCAGGTGGTGGATATTGCGCCGGAACAGTACCAGAAGCTCCGTCAGGATTTCCTGAACGGTCTGACCGTCGAAATGCTCAACCAGGATCTCCGTCAGCAGCTGTCGCAGGAGATGGCGTTGATCCTTCTGCAGCCGAAGGGCGAACCGGAATATGACATGAAGGAACTTCAGAAGACCTGGGATTCCATCATGGCGACCGCGCCGCAGCCGACGCAGGCCGCGACGGCTGATGATTTACACCCTGACGCGACGGATATCCCGCAAGGGCAGTAATGCGTAGACTAACCCTCTCCCTGTGGGAGAGGGTTAGGGCATCAGCCCGCACCCTACTTAAACAGGCATTGCCTCACGCGGAATAATCGCCCCGCGATACTGAATCACCGTGCTGGCCGTCAGATGTCCACGCTGTGCCGCCGCTTCCGGCGTTCCGCCCGTCAGGCGTACTGCCAGATAGCCCGCGCTGAATGAATCACCCGCCGCCGTGGTATCAATCACTTTCTCTTTGGCAAGCTTCACAGCCGGGACCTCAATCGCCGCTTCACCCGTAATCGCGACCAGGCACGACTCCGCACCGCGCTTAATCACCACTTCGCTCACGCCAGCCGCCTGCGTGCGTGCAATCACGTCCTCTACCGGTTTCTCCCCCCAGAGGGCGTCTTCATCATCGAGCGTCAGGAAGGCGATGTCGGTGCATTGCAGCATCTGCTGATAGACCTGCTGCGTCTCTTCACGGCTGGCCCACAGGCGCGGGCGGTAGTTGTTATCGAAAATGACCTTGCCGCCGTTGGCACGGCATTCGCGCAGCAGCGAGAGCAGCTTTTCACGGCTGGTGGGGCTCAGGATCGCCAGGCTGATCCCGCTCAGATAGAGATAGTCGAAGGTCGACAGCGCTTCGCAGATGGCCGCGGCGGCCTCGCTCTCCAGCCAGAATTTGGCCGCGGCTTCGTTACGCCAGTAATAAAACGTGCGTTCGCCGGTGTCGTCGGTCTCTATGTAATACAAACCCGGCAGGCGGTTTTCCATACGCTGGATCAGCGAGGTATCAATATGTTCACTTTGCCAGGCCTCCAGCATCTGCTGGCTGAAGCTGTCCGTCCCCAGAGCGGTAACGTAGTTCACGGTGAGCGCCTCAGGCGCAACCTGGCGGGCAATATAAACGGAGGTGTTTAACGTATCGCCACCAAATCCGCGGCTCACTTCCGCGCCTTTTTGTGACAGCTCAATCATGCATTCGCCAATCACGGCAATTTTTTTAGACATAATCGTGAACCTGAACAGAAGAATGATCAGCAGTGTGCGCTGAGTGAATTAACAGGTCAACTATATTAAAACAACGTTCCATTATTTTATTTGAGCCAGCGCGTGTTCCTGCGCATTTCTGTCATCTTAATTTCATTTTCCCGGTGAATTGAACATAAAGTTCTCAATTGTCGCGCCGATAATCCTGTGACGAGTCCAGAAAGGCCATCCCAACAACAGGACATCTGAAATGAAGTCAGAGCAGGTTATCCAGCGGCTGAGCACCACGCCTGAGGCAAGTATTGAGAACTTGCAGGAGCATCGCTACTGGCTGCAATGTGAGCGTGCGTATACCTATCAGCCGATATACCGAACAGACGGTCGACTGATGGCCATTGAAATTTTGACCGTCGTGACGCATCCCTCAAACCCTTCCCAGCGCATCGCACCGGATCGCTATTTTGCCGAAGTGGCCGTTCGACAGCGTCTTGACGTGCTGGAAGAGCAGCTCCGTATGCTGGCAACGAAGCAGCCCTTTTTCGAACAGCACGATATCCTCGCCTCGGTGAATGTTGATGGCCCCACTCTGCTGGCGCTGCGTCAGAACGCGAAATTGCAGGCGCTGATCGCCACCCTGCCGTGGGTGCGCTTTGAGCTGGTGGAGCATGTCCGCCTGCCGCAGGACTCCTCGTTTGCCTCCATATGCGAATACGGCCCGCTGTGGCTGGATGACTTTGGCACCGGCATGGCGAACTTTTCGGCTCTGAGTGAAGTGCGTTATGACTACATTAAAGTGGCCCGCGATCTGTTCATTATGCTGCGTCAGACCCCGGAAGGGCGGAACCTGTTTACGCTGTTATTACAGCTGATGAACCGCTATTGCCAGGGCGTGATTGTTGAAGGTGTGGAAACGCTGGAAGAGTGGCGTGATGTGCAAAGCTCGCCTGCCGCGGCGGCGCAAGGCTATTTTCTCTCCCGACCGGTACCCATGGATCGCCTCGATAGCGTGATAACTACCCTCTGATAAGCCCGCTTCCCTTTGTCTGGACTATAGTTTTACAGGACAGGTCATCAGGAAAGGGGATAAAAATGACAAGAACAACCAGGGTGATCTCCTGGACAGCAGGGATTTTCTTGTTGTTGATCGTGGTCGTCGCCATCATTATTGCGACGTTTGACTGGAACCGTCTTAAGCCGACCATCAACCAGAAAGTCTCAACCGAACTGAACCGCCCCTTCGCCATACGCGGTGATTTAGGGGTCGTGTGGGAGCGTCAGAAAGAGGAGCCCGGCTGGCGAAGCTGGATCCCCTGGCCGCACGTCCACGCCGACGACATCATTCTCGGTAACCCGCCGGATATCCCGGACGTCACCATGATCCACCTGCCGCGCGTTGAGGCCACGCTGGCCCCGCTCGCGCTGCTGACCAAAACGGTCTATCTGCCGTGGATCAAACTTCAGCAGCCCGACGCGCGCCTGATCCGCCTCTCTGAAAAAAACAACAACTGGACGTTTAACCTTGCCAGCGATGGCGAAAAGGATCCGAACGCCCAGCCTCCCTCCTGGTCATTCCGTCTCGACAATATTCTCTTCGATCGCGGGCGGATCGCCATCGACGATAAGGTCAGCAAGGCCGACGTGGAGATCCTGGTCGATCCGCTCGGCAAGCCACTGCCGTTTAGCGAGGTCACGGGGACGAAAGCCAAAGGTGACACGGCAAGCGTGGGCGACTATGTCTTCGGCCTGACGGCAAAAGGACGCTACAACGACCAGCCGCTCAGCGGTAAAGGGAAAATAGGCGGCATGCTGGCGCTCCGGAGCGAAGGCACGCCGTTCCCGGTGCAGGCGGACTTCCGCTCCGGTAACACCCGCGTGGCGTTCGTGGGGACGGTCAACGACCCGATGAACATGGGCGGCGTCGATCTTCAGCTTAAATTTGCCGGTGATTCGCTGGGCGAGCTGTATGAGCTGACCGGCGTGCTGCTGCCGGATACGCCGCCGTTCGAAACGGACGGGCATCTGGTCGCCAAAATCGATACCGAAAAATCGTCGGTTTTTGACTACCGTGATTTTAACGGCCGCATCGGCGACAGCGATATCCACGGCTCGCTGACCTACACCACCGGAAAACCGAGACCGAAGCTGGAAGGGGACGTTGAGTCCCGCCAGTTGCGTCTGGCCGATCTCGGCCCGCTGATCGGCGTAGATTCCGGCAAAGGCACAAAATCAAAAGAGGTGAAAAAGGACATTCAGCCTGCGGGAAAAGTGCTGCCTTACGATCGCTTTGAAACCGATAAGTGGAACGTGATGGATGCGGATGTGCGCTTCAAAGGGCGTAAAATTGAGCATGGCAGCACGTTGCCGTTGAGCGATCTGTCGACGCATATCATCCTGAAAAATGCCGATCTGCGCCTGCAGCCGCTGAAGTTTGGCATGGCGGGCGGGACGATTTCCTCCAACATTCACCTGGAAGGCGATAAAAAGCCGATGCAGGGCCGGGCGGAGATTCAGGCGCGCAGGCTTAAGCTGAAAGCGCTGATGCCGAACGTCGAGCTGATGCAGAAGACGCTCGGCGAGATGAACGGCGATGCCGACATCCGCGGCGTGGGGAACTCCGTGGCGGCGCTGCTGGGCAGCGGTAATGGCAACCTGAAGCTGCTGATGAACGACGGGCTGGTGAGCCGCAACCTGATGGAAATTCTGGGCCTGAACGTCGGGAACTATATCATCGGGCAAATCTTCGGTGATGATGAGGTGCGGGTGAACTGCGCGGCGGCAAATCTGGATCTGGTTAACGGCGTGGCGCGTCCGCAGATTTTTGCCTTCGACACGGAAAACGCGGTCATTAACGTGACCGGTACCGCCAGCATGGCCTCGGAGCAGCTTGATTTGACGATTGACCCGGAAAGTAAGGGTGTCCGAATCATCACCCTGCGCTCGCCGCTGTACGTGCGCGGAACCTTCAATAATCCGCAGGCGGGCGTGAAGCCCGGACCGCTGATTGCGCGTGGTGCGGTGGCTGCGGCGCTTGCGACGCTGGTTACCCCCGCCGCAGCGCTGCTGGCGTTGATTTCGCCGTCAGAAGGCGAGGCGAATCAGTGCCGGACCATTTTGTCGCAAATGAAGAAGTAAGGTGCGGCCTGTTTTTGCCGGGTGGCGCTGCGCTTACATGGCCTACATTTGAATCGTAGGCCGGGTAAGGCGTAGCCGCCACCCGGCATTAGCTTACAGAGCCTGGTGTTTCGTCTCGTGCGTCAGCAGCAGCGCAATCAGCGTCAGTGCCGCCATGGTCGCCAGATAAACGCCCACATAGAACAGGCCGTAGTTTGCCTGCAGCCAGGTGGCGATATACGGCGCAACGGAGGCGCCCAGAATAGACGAGACGTTGTAGGAGAACGACGCGCCGGTATAACGCACTTCCGTCGGGAACAGCTCTGGCAGCAGCGCGCCCATCGGGCCGAAGGTCAATCCCATCAGGCTCAGGCCAATCAGCAGGTAGGCCATCACCAGCGCCGGGCTGCCTGAACCCAGCAGCGGCGGGAAGACGAACAGAGCAAACAGAACGATCAGCGTGGTGATGGTGATCATGCTTGCGCGACGACCGAACTTATCCGCGAGCAGGCCCGCAATCGGCACCATCACGCCAAACCCGATCACCGCCATCATCAGCATCCACAGCACTTCGTTACGCGGCAGACCCAGCCCAACCGGCGCGGCGGCGGTACTGAAGGTCATGGAGTAGACGGTCATGATGTAGAACAGCGTGTAGGTGGCCAGCATGATGAACGTGCCCAGTACGGTCACGCGGACGTGTTTGGTCAGCAGCGTGCCCAGCGGCACTTTCACCTGCTTGTTCGCCGCGGCCACTTTCGCGAAAACAGGGGTCTCATGCAGAGAAACACGCACGTACAGGCCAATCAGCACCAGCACGGCTGAGAAGACAAACGGGATACGCCAGCCCCAGCTCATGAACTGTTCATCCGTCAGCAGCCAGGAGAGCAGCAGGAACGTCCCGTTGGCGAAGAAGAAGCCAATCGGTGCGCCAAGCTGCGGGAAAGAACCATACAGCGCGCGCTTGCGCGCCGGGGCGTTTTCAGTGGCCAGCAGCGCCGCGCCACCCCATTCACCACCCAGGCCCAGACCCTGACCAAAACGCGCCAGCGCCAGCAGGACCGGCGCCAGAATGCCGATGGTCTCATACGTCGGCAGCAGGCCGATGGCCACGGTGGAGATCCCCATCGTCAGCAGCGAGGCCACCAGCGTCACTTTACGTCCGATGCGATCGCCAAAGTGTCCAAACAGCGCAGAGCCAATCGGACGCGCAACAAACGCGATAGCAAAGGTCGCCAGAGACTGCAGCGTGGCCGCCGTCGGATCGCCCTGCGGGAAGAAAATATGCGGGAAGACGATGACCGCCGCGGTGGCGTAAATGTAAAAGTCGAAGAACTCGATGGCGGTGCCAATCAGCGAGGCGACGACAACTTTATTTCGCGAATTTACCGGAACGTTTTCCGTTTCTGAGTCGAGTGTGGTGGCGGTTGCTTGCATAATATTTTCTTATTTTTGTCGAACGAAAGGCCATATTACGCACAGCAAAAGCGACATTTCAATCTGTAACAAAGCCGCGACCTGGTGATAAAAGCAACAAAGAGCGGATAATTTTCAGGCCAGCCAAAACACGTCTATGAAATGCTTCACATATTTTAAATATCAGTCAATAAAACTGGTTTTAGGTTAAATAAAAGTTACGGACTGGATTTATATGCTGAAATGATGAATCGGGCTGAAATTTCAGCCCGGGAGAGGGGTTAACGGTGCGTTTTGCCCGGCATTCGCGGGTCGTCTTTGTACTCGGCAGTGGCGATCCACGCGGCGCAGAACAGGGTTAACCGTGCGAAGAAGTAGAAGAACGCCATTAACCCCAGCACCGAGCCGAACGCCGCGCCGGAAGGGGATTTCACCAGCGAGGGCAGGGTGTAGGTCATCACGATTTTAATCACCTCAAAGCCTATCGCCGCGATCAGTGTCCCTCTGATCAGCGCCTTCTTGCGCGGACGATGGCGCGGCAAGCGCCAGAAGATCCAGAAGAACAGCAGGTAGTTGGCGAAGATGGAAATGGCCAGCCCAATGCTGCGCCAGGCGGGCTTCAGCCATTCGATGTAATCAAGGTAGAGCGCGGAGATGATCATCTGCTGCGCCGAGCCCGCCACGGAGGTAATGGACAGCGTCACGATGAGCGCGACGAGCAGGCCAATCAGCGAAACAAAGTCGCGGAGATACTTCACCCAAATCTTCTCCTGGTCCTGCGGCTTACGCTCCCAGACATCGCGCGACTGGGCGCGAATGGCCTCGCGCAGGTTGCCCATCCAGTTAACGCCGGAGTAAAGGGCAATCAGCAAACCGACGATACCGACGGTAGTGCGCTGCTGGACGGCGGTATTGATGGTGCTTTTGAGCGTGCTGGCAAGAGTTGGATCACTGACGTTATTCAGGATTTTGTTAAAGATATCCTGCAACAGCGTCGGGTGCGACGCGAGCACAAAACCGGCCGCCGCAAACGACACCATCAGGATCGGGATCATCGACAGGAAGGAAAAATAGGTGATGGCGGCACCAAACTGGTTTCCCATGCGGTCATTAAAGCGTTCGGTCGCACGTATCAGATGCGCAATCATGGGAAACTGCTGAATTCTGGCGATAATGCCGGTGACGGTCCCCAGCGCTTTGATGGCGGTACCCGGAGACCTGGTCTCTTCAGGCTCGGTCTCCATCTTCTTGATGGGTTCATACTCTAAATGTTGGGTGGGTCGTTGCGGGTTATTTTCCGGCGTCACGCGTCTTTTCCTTTTCGTTTGGCTGGATGTTACTGAATTATAGCTTGCGACTAGTCCACGTAAGCTTTTGTGAGTTCGGTCAGCCACTCCATGAACAGATGTACCCGGCGGGAGAGGTTGCGCCGGTGGGGATAAATCAGGGAAACAGGCATTGGTTCGGCCCGGTATTGCGGGAGAATTTCAATCAGTTTCTTCGCGCGCAGTAAATCTCGCACCCCAACCCGCGGAACCTGAATGATGCCCAGCCCGGCGAGGCAGGCAGCCTGGTAAGTTTCGGTGCTGTTAACAGTTAACACCCCTCCCGTTTTTATCCACTGCGTCGTACTGCCGTTATAAAACTCAAAGCCCTGTGGGCGAGTTCCCAGCGTAGCGGTGTAGTGAATGACGGCGTGCGAGCCTAAATCGTCCAGCGTTTCCGGGTAGCCAAAACGCGCCAGATAATCCGGGCTGGCGCAGTTAATCACCGACAGCTTGCCCAACGGTCGGGCAATAAGCCCTGAATCTTTCAGCGTGCCGACGCGTACCACGCAGTCAAACCCTTCGCGGATCACATCCACCAGACGATCGCTGCTGCTGAGCTCCAGCTCGATGCCCGGATAATGCTGCAGAAAAGCAGGCAGTTTGGGGATGACTGAATTTCGAGCAACGGCGACGGGCATATCCACGCGGAGCCGTCCGCTGATGCTGGAGGGATCGTGCAGAAACATACCGTCCAGCTCATCGAGGTTTGCCAGCAGATCTTTTGCCCGTTCGTAATAGACCATACCGTCCTGCGTCAGGCTGACGCGGCGGGTGGTGCGGTGCAATAGCTGGGTGCCAAGCCGGTTTTCGAGGGCCTGAATCTGTCGTGACACGCTGCCTTTCGGCAGCGTTAATGTTTCTGCCGCGCGGGAAAAACTCTCCAGTTCCGCGACGCGAACAAACAGCTGCATTGCGTGAATTTTATCCATAGATGTAGCTCATTGTTGTTTGTGCTGAAACAGTGGAGCGTTTTAACTCATCTTTATTGATTTTCTATCACCTAATAAGCTCTTACTCAATCTCCATAACAGCCAAAACGAGGTTTATGATGACTGAACGTATCGCATTAGTGACGGGTGGTAGCCGTGGTTTGGGTAAAAACGCTGCCTTAAAGCTGGCGGCAGACGGCACGGGAATTGTGCTGACCTACAACCGCAGCCAGCAGGAAGCGCTGGACGTTGTGCATGAAATTCAGGAAAAAGGCGTCAACGCGGCGGCATTGCAGCTCAACGTCGGGGATATCACGAGTTTTGAGCATTTTGCCCAACAGCTTCAGGAGACCCTTAAGAGCGTCTGGCAGCGTGAAACGTTTGACTATTTATTGAACAATGCCGGGACGGGTTTATATGCGCCTTATACCGACACGACGGAAGCCCAGTTTGACGAGGCGCTGAACGTTCATTTCAAAGGACCTTTCTTCCTGACGCAGCGCCTGCTGCCGCTGCTTAGCGACGGCGGACGGATCCTCAACGTCTCCAGCGGGCTGGCCCGTTTTACCCAGCCGGGGTCGGCGACCTACGCGGCGATGAAAGGAGCAATGGAAGTGTTGACGCGTTATCAGGCGAAAGAGCTGGGCGCGCGCGGCATCTCCGTCAATATCATTGCGCCTGGTGCGATAGAAACCGACTTTGGCGGCGGACACGTGCGCGACAACGCGGAGCTCAACCAGATGCTGGCGTCCCAGACGGCGCTGGGGCGGGTGGGGCTGCCTGACGATATCGGCGATGCCATTGCGGCACTGCTCAGCGACAAACTGGGCTGGATGAATGCGCAACGTATTGAAGTATCAGGCGGTATGTTCCTGTGATGTATGCGCTTGAGTAAATCCTTAAGATAAATGTGTCTAAATACTGACAGATATAAAGAACCCCGGGGATTTGTAACGTATCCATTCGTTGAGTTTTTTCTTAAATAATGCCTCTGTAGAATCCCCCTTCGCTATTCTCAGAGGGGAAAAAACGATGCGAGTAATCATGTTTGACAGGCAGTCACTCTTTATTCACGGAGCGATACACAGTCTTCAGAGGTTGATTCCGGAAATAAATATAACTGGGACCTGTCAGGCAGAAGATTTATGGACTCAGATTTCTGCTTCACCGTCGGCTATCGTCATGATTGATGGGAATTTAATTCAGGACGAAGGGAGCACTTTGCTGGAAGCGATCCTGCATCGCTTTCCGGCAATACGTGTGATTCTGATTTTGGCGAAAAAAGAGGCCAAATGTGCTGAGCAGCAGCGGCAGCGAAACGTCATGGCCATTGTTCCCCGAAACGCCAATCCCGAACGGTTTTCCGCCGTACTGGATTCGGTATCCAGAGGGATGGTCTGTTTTCCCGGAGAGTGGGTCAGAGAGCCGACGTCGCCTCAGGCATTATTATCCTTGAGCGAGCGCCAGCGCGAAGTCTTGAAATTGCTGGCGGCGGGGGAGTCGAATAAAGAGATTGGCCGCAATCTGAACATCAGTGCGGCCACGGTAAAAGCGCACCTCGAGGCGCTTTTCCGGCGGCTGGACGTGAAAAACAGAACGCAGGCAGCCATGTATTATACCCGGGCGACGGCCTGAAAAAGCGCGTTTGGGAGCGACGTTATCTCTCCGAAACTGAATATCATCATCACCAGCGCATCATGCTGCTGTTGGGTTAATGGACGTGTCATATTTTCCCGCAGCAGCGCTTCACACAACCGGATATCTTCGCGCAACAAAGTCTCAGCCTCCAGAGGTGTGACAGGGCCGTGAAAATGCTCCTGATCGCGGATAACGTGGCCATAGCCGATAACCCATAATCCTTTTTCGTCACGATATTTTTCCAGAGAAAGACCCTGATGTTTCTTTATCAACGCGATGGCGGCAGAAGATATTTTCAGCGCATGCTCTTTCATATTCATTTCCTCTTAATGGCGACACTGTAGAGGAAATGAGGTACGAGAAATATCCGCCAAATGGCTATTGATCAGGGATTGTTATTCAGATATTCCTGCCGCAATAAACCAAATAACCAGTCATTATGCCAACGTCCCGCAAGGTAATAGCTCTCGCGTAATTCGCCCTCCAGGCAAAAGCGGGCTTTTTCCAGCAGACGTCGTGAGGCGACATTCCCGGCGGTGACGGTGGCGGTAAGTCGACGTATACCGCCCTGATGAAAAGCGTAATCGCAAAGCGCTTTCAGGGATTCAAAGCCGTAACCTTTCCCCTGTGCCTCGGGAGCGAAAAGAAAACCGACCTCAGCGCAATCCTCCTCCCGATGAATATACCCGGTGACGCCCAACGGAGCCCTGGAAGCGGCGTCACGCACGACGAGGCACAGCCAGTGCGCGCTCCCTGGCGTCCAGGGCGTCAGGCGCGAATCAAACGCCTCGCGGATCGCCGCGACGGGGCGGTCTTCCGCCACAAAGCGCATGACGTCGGGATGCTGCTGTAGCGCCAGAAAAAAGGGCCAGTCTTCTTCTTGTAAAGGCGAGCAGTTCAGGCGAGGGGTAATTAAAACCGGCATTCAGATTCTCCTGAAACATTTTAAATGATTTTAGGGTTGTCACTTTATTTCAACAGAAAGTCAGGTATGGTTAACCGCGTATAAATAAAAAGAAAAAAGGCCGTTACGTGCCAATCCGGATGTCTTCGTTGTCGCTTAAGGAAAACAATGACTCTCAGCACATCACATCATATTCGCGAACAGTTCGAACACTGTCTGGCGGTCATTCGCCATGCGTCGGTGGAAATTTTGCTTCTTCTGAATGTACATGCTTCTGAGGGCAAAGATCCACGCTGGTTTCTGGAACAACTGGACAGCGCGCGATTAGCCCTGGGCGGCTGGGGAGCCGTAGCGAAAAAACTCAACCTGAATGATGCCGAGATGTCGGAATTTACGCTCCAGCTGCGCCTGCTGCAGCAGCGCGTGCCGCAGTATGAAAGCGGACAGGATGTGAGTGAAAACCAGCTGATTGCGGCGATGCGGTTTGTCACCGCGCTGGAGCACCTTCGCCTGCAGCAGCCGCTGTTGACCTACAGCACGGAGCTGACTCCGGGCAGCGAACTTCAGCAGCAGCAGGCGCATAAGCAGGTGCGGGCGATAGAGCTCATGATAAAAGGGCTCATCCAGCAGGCCTGGCCCGATCAGGTAAGGCTGAATAACCATCTCAAGACTTTGTTTAACGCCGATCGCGTACGGCGCTGGCTGAAGTTGGGCGAAATCAACGATGTCCTGAGCGGCATGATGTTCAGTGAACTGGCGCAAATGCTGGTGGATAAAAAAGAGTTCAGCCGCTATCACGCTTCGCTGTTCAGCGACCCGTCCATGCTGACGCTGCTGGTTGAACCGCGTAAAACGCTGCAAACCTTCCTCGATGACATTCGGCAAATCCGTAACAACATCACCGTCCAGAAAACGTTAAGCTCGGCGCAAATCCAGCTGCTGGATAACTACTACGCGCAGATCGCGCGGCCCGTTCAACGCGCGTTTGAAGAGGGGAGAACGCGCGTCAATCCGGCGGGATTCATGGCGGTAGATGCCAGCGAACTGCATACCTTCTGGGAAAAGGCGCAGAAAATGGATCGGGTCACGGGTGGGGATCTGTTTGAAGTCCGTGACACCATTGAAAAGCCGACCCAGCGCGCGCCGCGCACCCCCGAACAACGCGAGCAGCTCATTTCCGGTGCGTTATGGGGGGCGGTTGGCGTTATGGTGATTGCCATCGTGGCGGGAGGCTTCTGGCTGGTGACCAGCAGTAAACCGCAGCCTGCGGCCGTCAGCGCGGCTGAAGCGGCGCCGCCACAGGAAATGCGTGAGACCCCTTCCTCGCGCGAAACGCTCACGCGCATGGGAGTGACCTGGGACGAGAATAATTTCCGCTCGGCCATTAACCGCAACGACACCCGCGTGACCCAGCTTTTTTTGCAGGGCGGTATGGACTGGAAGCTGTCCTGGACCGAAGAGGCGATGTCGGCAGGCTATGACGACGTGCTGGAGCTGATGCTACGCTACCGGCAAAACATGGTGGAGGAGAAGCCGTGTCGGCGCTTCATCAACACGCTCAGCCACGCGATGTCGAACGGCGAGTCTCTGACCTCGGTGCGTAAAGAGTACCTCAAAGCTTTCTGCACCGTGCCAGCGGTGGTGAAACGCCAGCAGCACGATCTCGACATGGCCACACGCCGTGCGAAGTCACAGCCGGATGCCACCACCAAAAAATGGCAGTCTATTCAGAGCGCCATTTATGAGGTGATTCGCTGATTTCTCCTCCCTCTCCCCGTGGGAGAGGGCACCAGACCGCACCCTATTCAAGGCTCCCCATACAACCCAATCAGCCGCCGCACCACGCCGTTCGTCCAGCCGAAACCATCCTGCAGCGGATACTCACCCCCGCCCCCTTCGCGCGGCGTGCTGCTGGCGATGTGGTACTTCTCAATCAGCTTATGATGCGTCTGATAAAAATGGTTCACCGTATGCAGCCAGCTCCAGGCGATTTCATCCCCCAGCGAGTCGTTGCCGTACTGCTTGAACCCCTGGATCGCCATCCACTGCAGCGGCGCCCAGCCGTTGGGTTTATCCCACTGCTCGCCGGTTTCGTACTCGGTCGCCAGAATCCCGCCCGGCGTCAGCAGTCGCGCTTTGACCGCATCAGACAGGCGCTCGGCCTGCTCATGGGTCGCCATGCCGACATACAGCGGCACAATGCTGGCGGCAGAAAACAGCGCCAGCTCTTCGCGTCGCCAGTCGTAATCGCGGTAACAGCCACTCTCCTCGTCCCACAGATAGCGGTTCACCGCCTCGCGGCGATCGCTGGCTTTCTGGCGGAACAGGTCGGCCGTCTCTTTATCCCCTTTCGACGCCGAGATGTTGGCGATGGCGCTTTCCAGCTTGTACAGGAAGGCGTTCAGGTCGATGGGGATAAACTGCGTCGTGCGGATGCTGGCGAGCCGCGACGGATCGCGCAGCCAGCGGGAGGAATAGTCCCAGCCGGACGCCGCCCCGGCGCGCAGGTCGCGATACACCTCGTTTGGCGGACGGCCCGAATGGCGGGCAGTTTCCACGTCCTCAATCCACGATTCATCGCGCGGGGTATCACGGTCATCCCAGTAGCGGTTGAGCAACGAGCCGTCCGGCATACGCACGGCGCTGCGGTAGGCCTGGTTAAGCAGGAGCGACTCCGCGCCGTCCATCCAGAAGGCGTACTCCATTTTGAGGTGTTCCAGATAGCGTTTCGCACCGCGCACGCCGTCCTCCTCAAACAATTCCACCATCAGCGCAAAGACCGGCGGCTGGGAGCGGCTGAGATAATAGGTACGGTTGCCGTTGGGAATATGCCCGTAGCGTTCAATCAGCCAGGCGAAGTTATCCGCCATACATTTCAGCAGATCGTTACGACCGCTCTCCGCCAGCCCCAGCATGGAGAAATAGGAATCCCAGTAGTAGGTCTCGCTGAATCGTCCGCCGGGAACGATATAGGCTTGGGGCAGCGCCAGCAGGGAAGACCAGGGAATATGATCCTGCGGCTCGCGCGTCAGCACTGGCCACAGGCTGTCAATGTGCTCTTTGAGGGACAGACCGGGGTCGGAGACATATTCCGTACTGTAGGTCTCCGGCAGCCAGAAGTGGTTTTCCACAAACTGGCGCAGGTCGAAATCCCGGTGGCGTCTGACCTTGCGGTAGCGGATCAGGATATCCAGCGGATCCATCTTCGGTGCGCAGTCGGGAAAGGTTTTGCTGTCCGTGAACAGGCGCGAGGACTGCACGTGCTCAAACAGTTCAAGATAGCGGTCTGCGGGCGTCAGTGCATCGGAGGCGGGTAGCCCCTCGATCATCTCGGGTTCCGGCTCCGCCTCAATCATTTCATCCAGTTTCAACTCGCAGGGATCGGTCTCGTAGCGCAGCTCTTCTGCAATCTCGAATTCGATGTTCTCGGTAGCCTGTAGTTTCTGGTTGAACATGGTGATAGGGACCTCCGGTTGTGTGTTCAAAAGACAGGTTTATCCGGGCGTCTTATAAGCGTAGACATTCGCTTCGGTAGATGTGGAGGGATATGTGCGGTAGATCACTCTTTTCGGAGCATTCGTTTTGCAACGATTTATGAATGTGAATAAAAAAAGCCCCTCCGGAGAGGGGCTTATGCATTAACGCATGGTGACAAACTCTTCGGCGGCCGTTGGGTGGATCGCCACGGTGTTGTCGAAGTCTTTCTTGGTCGCGCCCATCTTCAGCGCTACCGCAAAGCCCTGCAGGATCTCATCCATACCGAAACCGATGCCGTGAATACCGACAATCTTCTCTTCCGGACCGACGCAGACCAGCTTCATGCGGCACGGCTGACGGTGAGAGGTGACGGCGGTATACATCGCGGTAAACGCCGATTTATACACTTTCACCTGGTCGTCGCCATACTGCTCGCGCGCCTGCGGCTCGGTTAAGCCGACGGTGCCGATTGGCGGGTGGCTGAAGACCACGGTCGGGATGTTGCTGTAGTCCAGATGCTCGTCCGGCTTGTTATTGAACAGGCGCTCGGAGAGACGGCGGCCCGCCGCAACGGCAACCGGGGTAAGCTCAACCGCACCGGTATTATCGCCGACCGCATAAATGCCCGGTACGCTGGTGTTCTGGAATTTATCGACGACGATATAGCCTTTTTCGTCGGTTTTCACGCCGGTCACGCCCAGGTTGAAGTTATCGTTAGCCGGTTCGCGGCCAATCGCCCAGATCAGGCAATCAACGGTCTGGCTGCGGCCATCTTCCAGCTCCAGGGTCAGGCTGCCGTCTGCATTTTTCACGACCGCTTTTGGCACGGCGTTGGTATGCAGGGTTGGACCTTCGGTGTTCATCACTTCAACCAGCGTATCAACGATCAGCGGATCGAAGCTGCGCAGCGGCGCGTGTTTGCGCACGAACAGGTGCGCCTCAGCGCCCAGGCCGTTAATCACCCCGGCCAGTTCCACCGCGATGTAACCCGCACCCACCACGGCAACGCGCTTAGGCAGGGCAGGCAGTTCGAAGAAACCGTCGGAGTCGATGCCGTATTCCACGCCCGGGATATTCGGGTGGCTCGGACGGCCGCCGGTGGCGATCAGGATGTGATCGGCGGTGATCGTCTCACCGTTCACTTCGATCGTTTTCGCGTCCACAAAGCGGGCGAAACCGTGGATAACGTCGACGTTATTTTTACCCAGCACGTTGTCGTACGAGGTGTGAATACGGTCGATGTAGGCGGTACGGCTGGCGATCAGTTTGTCCCAGTCGAAGTGGTTGATGGTGGTGTCAAAGCCGTAGTCCGGGCCATACATATGGATAGCTTCACGGATTTGCGCCGCATGCCACATCACCTTTTTCGGTACACAACCCACGTTCACGCAGGTGCCGCCCAGCGCTTTGGCTTCAATCAGCGCACACTTCTGGCCGTACATGGCCGCGCGGTTGATGGAGGCGATGCCGCCGCTGCCACCGCCGATGGCGATGTAGTCATAATGCTTAGTCATAGCTTTTGTCCTTAATCGTGAATTGCCGCGATTGTATACCTGAAATCAATAGTTTCCACCGATGGCTGCGATTACTCCGGCACGATCCAACTGACGGAGGTATGACCCGTACCGGCTGGCACCAGCGTTTTGTGCAGCCACGGCAGCACGTTGTTCATCTGCGCTTCGAGCTTCCACGGCGGGTTAATGACGATCATGCCCGAGGCGGTCATGCCGCGCTGGTCGCTGTCCGGACGCACGGCCAGCTCGATCTGCAGGATTTTGCGGATGCCGGTGGCTTCCAGGTCTTTGATCATGCGTTTGATTTGCGCGCGCAGCACCACCGGATACCACAGGGCGTATGTCCCGGTGGCGAAGCGTTTGTAGCCTTCGTGAATACCCGTCACCACCGCCTGATAGTCGGTTTTGATTTCGTACGGCGGGTCGATCAGTATCAGGCCACGACGGGAAACCGGCGGCAGCTTGGCTTTCAGCTGCTGATAGCCGTCGGCTTTTTCCACGCGGGCGCGGCTGTCTTTCTGGAATTCAGAACGCAGCAGCGGGAAGTCGCTCGGATGCAGCTCGGTCAGCTGGATGCTGTCCTGCTCGCGCAGCAGCTGGCGGGCAATCAGCGGGGACCCCGGGTAGTAACGCAGCTGGCCGTTGCGGTTGAAGTGGTTCACCACGCCGATGTACGGCTCCAGCTCGGCAGGCAGGTCGTCCTGCTGCCAGATGCGGGCGATCCCTTCCAGATATTCACCGGTACGCTCGGCATGCTCGCCGCTCAGCTGATAACGGCCCGCGCCCGCGTGCGTGTCCAGATAGAGAAACGGCTTTTCTTTCTCTTTGAGCGATTCGATGATCAGGCTCTGAACGGTGTGTTTAAGGACGTCGGCGTGGTTGCCTGCGTGGAAGCTGTGGCGATAACTGAGCATGGGTAATGATATTCCGCTGAATTGACGATTTGCCACAGTTTACAGCAGAACGGCGTAGATTACCCGCAGGCCCGGTAAGCGCAGCGCCACCGGGCTCTTTTCCGCCACGTCTGGCATTGAAATCCTCTACACTTAACCCCATTCTAGATCGCATATGCACAGCGCCGGATGCGCGCTTCATTCACCTCTTTCAACAGGACAGCGTTTATGACCAATCCATTACTGACGCCTTTTTCGTTGCCACCGTTTTCTAAAATCCTCCCCGAGCATGTGGTTCCAGCGGTTACGCAATCGCTGGACAACTGCCGCGCGGCGGTAGAAAGCGTGGTCGCGCAGGGCGGGCCGTACACCTGGGAAAATCTGTGTCAGCCGCTGGCCGAAGTGGACGACGTGCTGGGGCGTATCTTCTCCCCGGTGAGCCACCTGAACTCGGTAAAAAACAGCCCGGAGCTGCGCGAAGCCTACGAGCAAACCCTGCCGCTGCTCTCTGAGTACAGCACCTGGGTCGGCCAGCACGAAGGGCTCTACAAAGCCTACCGCGACCTGCGCGACGGCGATCACTACGCCGAGCTGAATACCGCGCAGAAAAAATCGGTCGATAACGCCCTGCGTGATTTTGAGCTGTCCGGGATTGGCCTGCCAAAAGAGAAGCAGACCCGCTACGGTGAAATCGCCGCGCGCCTGTCCGAGCTGGGCAACCAGTACAGCAACAACGTCCTTGACGCCACCATGGGCTGGACGAAGCTGATTACCGACGAAGCTATGCTTTCCGGCATGCCGGAAAGCGCGCTGGCGGCGGCAAAAGCGCAGGCCGAAGCGAAAGAGCAGGACGGCTTCCTGTTAACGCTGGATATCCCGAGCTATCTGCCGGTGATGACCTACTGCGACAACCAGGCGCTTCGCGAAGAGATGTACCGCGCCTACAGCACCCGCGCTTCCGATCAGGGGCCGAATGCCGGTAAGTGGGACAACAGCCCGGTCATGGCGGAAATCCTCGCCCTGCGCCACGAGCTGGCGCAGCTGCTGGGCTTTGAAAACTACGCCGACAAATCTCTCGCCACCAAAATGGCGGAAAACCCGCAGCAGGTGCTCGACTTCCTGACCGATCTGGCGAAACGCGCCCGTCCGCAGGGTGAAAAAGAGCTGGCCCAGCTGCGCGCCTTCGCGAAAGCGGAGTTCGGCGTGGACGAGCTGCAGCCGTGGGACATTGCTTACTACAGCGAAAAACAGAAGCAGCACCTCTACAGCATCAGCGACGAGCAGCTACGCCCGTACTTCCCGGAAAACAAAGCCGTTAACGGCCTGTTTGAAGTGGTGAAGCGCATCTATGGCATCACCGCCAAAGAGCGTACCGATATCGACGTCTGGCATCCGGACGTGCGCTTCTTCGAGCTGTATGACGAGAAAAACGAACTGCGCGGCAGCTTCTACCTCGATCTCTACGCGCGTGAGAACAAGCGCGGCGGGGCGTGGATGGACGACTGCGTGGGCCAGATGCGTAAAGCAGACGGTTCCCTGCAGAAGCCGGTCGCCTACCTGACCTGTAACTTCAACCGTCCGGTGAACGGCAAACCTGCGCTGTTCACCCACGATGAAGTGATCACCCTGTTCCACGAGTTCGGTCACGGCCTGCACCACATGCTGACCCGCATCGAAACCGCAGGCGTGGCAGGCATCAGCGGTGTTCCGTGGGATGCGGTCGAGCTGCCAAGCCAGTTTATGGAAAACTGGTGCTGGGAGCCGGACGCGCTGGCGTTTATCTCCGGCCACTACGAGACCGGCGAACCGCTGCCGAAAGAACTGCTGGATAAAATGCTGGCGGCGAAGAACTACCAGGCGGCGATGTTTATCCTGCGCCAGCTGGAGTTCGGCCTGTTCGACTTCCGCCTGCACGCCGAGTTCAGCCCGGAGCAGGGGGCGAAAATCCTTGAAACCCTGGCCGAGATTAAAAAGCAGGTCGCGGTGATCCCTGGGCCAACCTGGGGTCGTTTCCCGCACGCGTTCAGCCACATCTTCGCAGGCGGCTATGCGGCGGGGTACTACAGCTACCTGTGGGCCGACGTGCTGGCGGCGGATGCTTTCTCTCGTTTCGAAGAAGAGGGGATTTTTAACCGCGAAACCGGCCAGTCGTTCCTCGATAACATCCTGACCCGCGGTGGTTCCGAAGAGCCAATGGTGCTGTTCAAACGCTTCCGTGGGCGCGAGCCGCAGCTGGACGCGATGCTTGAGCATTACGGGATCAAAGGCTGATTGTTACGTGAAGATCTGCTTAGTGGATGAAACGGGCGCCGGAGACGGCGCCTTATCTGTTCTGGCCGCCCGCTGGGGGCTGGAGCACGATGAAGATAACCTGATGGCGCTGGTGATGACACCAGAACATCTCGAATTACGTAAGCGCGACGAACCGAAGCTCGGCGGGATTTTTGTCGATTTTGTCGGCGGGGCCATGGCGCACCGGCGCAAGTTCGGCGGCGGTCGCGGCGAAGCGGTGGCGAAAGCGGTTGGGATTAAAGGAAGCTATCTGCCGGACGTGGTGGATGCCACGGCGGGGCTGGGGCGCGATGCGTTTGTGCTGGCGTCTGTCGGCTGTCATGTGCGGATGCTGGAGCGTAATCCGGTGGTGGCCGCGTTGCTGGACGATGGTCTGACGCGTGGCTACGCGGACCCGGAAATCGGCCCGTGGTTGCAGGTACGATTGCAGCTGATCCATGCCTCGAGCCTGACGGCGCTGACCGATATCACCCCGCGCCCGCAGGTCGTCTATCTCGACCCGATGTTCCCGCACAAGCAGAAAAGCGCGCTGGTGAAGAAAGAGATGCGGGTGTTTCAGTCTCTGGTGGGGCCTGATCTGGATGCGGATGGCCTGCTGGAACCGGCTCGTCAGCTGGCGACGAAGCGGGTGGTGGTGAAGCGCCCTGACTATGCGCCGCCCCTGGCGGACGTTGCCACGACCAACGCGGTGACCACCAAAGGGCACCGGTTTGATATTTATTCGGGAACACCGGAATAAAAAAGCCGGGTGGCGGCTTCGCCTTACCCGGCCTACATTTCGTGCCGCCTGTAGGCCCGGTAAGCGTTAGCGCCACCGGGCTTTTTTGCACTTACTCGTCTTCTTCGTCACGCAGCGGAACAATCAGCATATCCACGTGAACGGTATTAATCAGCTGGCGAGCGGAAGACATCAGCTTGCTCCAGAAGTCCTGGTGGTGACCGCACACCACCAGGTCCATGTCGTATTTCTTGATCGCATCAACCAATACCTGGCCCAGGTCGCCGCTGCCGCTCAGGGTTTCGGTAATCGGGTAGCCCGCGTTGGTGGACAGTTCGCTCAGGGCATGGTGCGTCTCTTCGGAGATACGCTTCTGCATATCGCCCAGATTGACGTCGATCAGACCGGTGTAGAGGTCGGAGTAATTCACATCAACGTGAATCAGCGAAACTTTCGCGTTGTAGGGACGTGCCATGGATACCGCTTTATCAACCAGCACTTTGCTCTCCGGGGAGAGGTCTACCGCGATGAGAATGTGTTTGTAAGCCATAGTGTTACTCCTTCCTTAAGTTATCGATGACTAAATGGAAAAGCCGTCGTCTGATGCTTTCATTACGGCCCAGTTAAACATATTTTTCAAGCTTTGGTGTTGATAACGATTAACCTTGTGGCAAAAAAATTAACGGATCTCCTACACTATTAAATGAGCCGTTCGGATATTAAAACGCGAACCGGATCGACTTTTGGTCATTCTTTCACTGAACTGTCTGTCAGGGCATTGGGGTGCGGTAGCTCAGAAGCCTTGCTTCGTGGGCGGACGCCGGGGAGGATGTATGATTAGCACCGTCGCATTGTTTTGGGCGTTATGCGTAGTTTGCATAGTGAATATGGCGCGCTACTTCTCATCGTTACGTGCGCTGTTAGTGGTACTTCGTGGTTGCGATCCGTTGCTTTATCAGTATGTGGACGGTGGAGGGTTCTTCACCTCGCATGGACAGCCCAGCAAACAGATGCGTCTGGTGGGATATATCTACTACCAGCGCTACCGCGATCATCACGATGAAGAATTTATCCGTCGCTGCGAGCGCCTGCGTCGTCAGTTCATTTTGACCAGTGCCCTGTGCGGGCTGGTCGTCGTCAGCATGATTGCATTGATGATTTGGCACTGAGCATAAAAAAAGCGGGTCAGTTACCTGACCCGCTTTTTTGTCGCCTTTAACCGATTAAATCAGCTTCAGCGAAATCCAGTACAACCCGCCAGACAGCAGGATGGACGCCGGAAGGGTGAACACCCAGGCCATCAGAATGTTGGTCACGGTTTTGCGCTGCAGACCGCCACCGTCAACAATCATGGTACCTGCCACGGACGAGGAGAGTACGTGGGTGGTGGATACCGGCATACCGGTGTAGCTCGCCAGACCGATAGACACTGCCGCCGTCATCTGCGCGGACATACCCTGCGCATAGGTCATGCCTTTCTTACCGATCTTCTCGCCGATGGTGGTCGCCACACGGCGCCAGCCAATCATCGTACCGATACCGAGTGCCAGTGCGACCGCCATGATGATCCAGATTGGCGCGTACTCAATGGTATTGAGCATATCGCCTTTCAGTTTCTTCAGGAGACGCTGGTCGTCAGCATTCACGTCTGGCAGCTTCGCCACTTTATCCGTCACATCAGAGATGCACAGCATAATGCGACGCAGCTGACCACGCTGCTCAACGGTCAGTTTGTCATAACTTTCGATATTGCCCAGCATGCCTTTGGCACGTTCCAGCGCGTTAATCGCGTTTGCCGGATGGCAGTGGAATTCGCCAGGCGCAGTCGTGGCACCGGCTTCCGGAGACGGAATTAACTGGTCAACGCCGGTCGCTTTTTTCAGCAGCTCAGGGTGCTGCTGGAAATAAGTTTCAACGTTGTTGACCGCATCGCGGGTACGGGTGATTTCGTAGCCGGAGGCGTTCATGTTAACCACGAAGCCTGCCGGAGCAACACCGATCAGTACCAGCATCACCAGACCAATGCCTTTCTGACCATCGTTCGCGCCGTGTGAGAAAGCCACGCCGATAGCGGAAATGATCAGGGCAATACGCGTCCAGAATGGCGGCTTTTTCTTGCCGTCTTTCTTTTCACGCTCTGCCGGCGTCAGGTGAATACGGGAGCGTTTTTTGGTATTGCTCCAGTAACGACGCAGGATGAAGATCAGCCCGCCCGCCACCACCAGACCCACGATAGGGGAGACGATGAGAGAGGCAAAGATCCCCAGTACTTTCGGGATATTTAACGCATCAACAACCGATGTACCGGTCATGAGGGCGTTGGTTAACCCGATACCGATAATCGCGCCGATGAGGGTGTGAGAACTGGATGCAGGCAGGCCGAAATACCAGGTACCGAGGTTCCAGATAATTGCAGCAAGCAGCATTGAGAACACCATAGCGAGGCCATGGCCAGAACTTACGTTAAGCAGCAGATCTGTTGGCAGCATATGCACAATGGCATACGCAACGCTCAGTCCGCCCAGGAGGACACCAAAAAAGTTAAATACCGCCGCCATAACAACCGCAAGCTGCGATCGCATTGCGCGAGTGTAGATAACCGTCGCTACTGCGTTTGCAGTGTCGTGGAAGCCGTTGATCGCTTCGTAAAACAGTACAAAAACCAGAGCAAGCAAGAGTAAAAGCCCGGTATGTAAATCCAGGCCGGCAAACAAATGTAGCATAGGACGTTACGCCATTTTGAGGACATGAACGCGGCGCATTATCCAGGACAAATGCGCAACGGGCAAAGTGAAATATAGACTTTTTTTGACATACCACCTGATTTGAGAAAAGTGCCTGAAAGGATATTCTTTAAATTTCAATGGAATGGCTTTGTAATATCTTTTTACGCTGGTGTGACCACAGAGGAAACTTTACAATCCGCGGCAGTTAACAAAGAGGGTTTTGACGTGGAAAGGTTTGATGCCGTGGTAATTGGCGCCGGTGCGGCGGGTATGTTTTGTGCGGCAATGGCCGGACAGGCGGGTCGTCGCGTGCTGCTGCTAGATAACGGTAAAAAGCCAGGCCGCAAGATCCTGATGTCCGGCGGCGGGCGCTGCAACTTTACTAACCTGTATGTTGAACCCGCGGCCTATTTGAGCCAAAACCGTCATTTTTGTAAATCTGCGCTGGCGCGTTATACCCAGTGGGACTTTATCGACCTGGTGGGTAAGCACGGTATCGCATGGCATGAGAAGACGCTGGGCCAGCTGTTCTGCGACGACTCCGCGCAGCAGATTGTCGATATGCTGGTGGCCGAGTGCGAGAAGGGCGGCGTGGTCATGCGCCTGCGCACCGAGGTGCTGGAGGTTTCCCGTGACGACCAGGGCTACACGCTGCAGCTCAACGGCGAAACCGTCAGTGCCGATAATCTGGTGATCGCCAGCGGCGGCCTCTCTATGCCGGGGCTGGGCGCTTCCCCGTTCGGCTATAAGATTGCCGAACAGTTTGGCCTGAAAGTCCTGCCTACGCGCGCCGGGCTGGTGCCGTTCACGCTGCATAAACCGCTTCTGGAACAGCTTCAGACGCTGTCTGGCGTGTCTGTTCCCTCTGTTATCACCGCCGAAGACGGCACGGTGTTTCGCGAAAACCTGCTCTTTACCCATCGCGGCCTCTCCGGCCCGGCGGTCCTGCAAATCTCCAGCTACTGGCAGCCGGGGGAGTTTGTCACGGTTAACCTGCTCCCCGATTGCGATCTGGATGCCTTCCTCAACGAGCAGCGTGCGGCGCACCCGAATCAGAGCCTGAAAAACACCCTGGCAATGCAGCTGCCGAAGCGTCTGGTAGAATGTTTGCAGGTGCTGGGGCAGATCCCCGACGTGTCGCTCAAGCAGCTTAACAGCCGCGAGCAGGAAACGCTGGTCGAGACGCTAACAAACTGGCGCGTGCAGCCAAACGGCACGGAAGGCTACCGCACGGCGGAAGTCACGCTGGGCGGAGTCGACACGAATGAACTCTCTTCCCGTACCATGGAAGCGCGGAACGTGCCGGGGCTCTACTTCATCGGTGAAGTGATGGACGTCACCGGCTGGCTCGGCGGGTACAACTTCCAGTGGGCCTGGGCAAGTGCCTGGGCGTGTGCTCAGGCGCTGGCAGAAGACAAGTGACATCAGCGTGCTGCCACTCGTCACGCTTGGCTTTACGAGCTGACGGTGGTGGCATCCGTCACGGCCAGAATATTGCCCGCGGCCACGGTCCCCATCTTGATGTATGACGCGGCGGTAACGCCGCCAATATGCGGTGAAATCACCACGTTTTCTACGGACTGCCAGAGGTGCGGCGCCGTCAGCGGCTCCTGGGTAAAGCTGTCCAGCGCTGCGCTGTGCAGCGTGCCATCCCGGAGCGCCGCCAGTAACGATTCACTGTGGATCAGTCCACCGCGTGCCGTATTGACCAGAATGGCGTTCCGCTTGCAGTGTGCGAGCGCCTCGCTATTGATCATTCCCCGATTCTCATCGGTTAGCGGACAGTGCAAAGAGATGACATCGGAACGGGAAAGAAGTCCGGTCAGCGTCTCTGCACGTTCGCACAGGGCAGGCATCGATTTAGCATAGGGATCGTAAGCCAGCACCTTCATGCCGAAGGCATGACCAATAGTTGCCACGCGCGAGCCGATAGCGCCCAATCCGATTAGCCCCAGGGTTAATCCCTCCAGCTCAATGGATTTATGCGTTGCCTTATCCCAGTGCCCGTCCCGTAACCGCTTGTCCAGAGGCACCACGGACTTTGCGCAGGCGAGGATCAGCGCCCAGGTATGTTCAGCCACTGCCGCCGCGTTTGCGCCTGGGGCAGCGCGGACGGCGATATTGCGCTCGGCCGCTGCCGTCTGGTCTATCACATCGATCCCGCTTCCGTGCTTGGAAATAACCTGCAGAGCCGGGGCGGCATCCATGACTTTCGCGGTGATCCGGCCGTAACGAACCAGAATCGCCACGGGATTGTGTCGTTCACACAGCGCGATCAGGTCATCTTCTGTCGGCTGGCGGCCCGCAAACACCACCTCAAAGCCCTGCAGCATCACCATGGCCTGCTCCGCCAGGTCGCTTCCGGTAACCAGAATTACGTCTTTGCCCCCCATCACAGCGTCTCCCCGTCAGCTAACATACCTGCCTTACGAAGCGCGTCATCAAGCCAGTGTGGACGCAAATCGCCTTCACGGATGGCGGCAAGACGCCGGGTCTCCATCTCCAGCTTTTCTTTTGCCAGCGCGATAACCTGCTGAACCTCATCGCGCGGGATGACGACCACGCCGTCGATATCCGCGACAACCAGATCCCCGGCCTGAACCGTCGCCCCGGCGACTGAAATGGGATGATTAACCCGGCCAGAAATTAACTTTGTCGGGCCGCAGGGGTTCAGACCGGCAGAAAAGACAGGGTAGTGACCTTTACTCAGGGAATCGGCGTCACGTACAGCACCGTCAATAATGATGCCCGCAATGCCGCTCGCCTGAGCCTGAGTGGCCATGATTTCGCCCAGCAGCGCGCAGCTCAGGTCGCCTTTGCCATCGACGACCAGGACATCGCCGGGTTGCGCAACCGCCATCGCGGCATGAATCGCCAGATTATCACCCGGACGGACTTCCACGGTGATGGCCGGACCCGCAACGGACATGTGAGGAGCCAGCGGTTTGATGCGGCCGTGAAGCGTACCGCGGCGACCGGCCACGTCGGCCAGAATGGCTGCCTGATACTCGGCAGCCCGACGAACGTCCTCGGCAGAAACGCGTTCGAACTGGCGATTAATCGGTTTTTTTTCAGGAACGGACATGAATGCCTCCATATTGTTTTACTGAGTACAATGCAGGTGTACAGAACAAAACAACTATAGCGGTGTTGCTTTCCTTTTAGCCAGACCCGAGGTGGCGTTTGTGATGTAAACACGAAGTGACTCACAAAATTTGAGGTACACTCACTGCCGGGCTAACAAGGAGATAATGATGGGGAATGAAGGCGTTGTAGCGGTTGAAAAAGCGCTGGCTTTACTGGATTGCTTCCGTCCTGGGGATGAGAGCCTGACGCTGACCGCGCTGGCACAGCTGTCGGGTTATCACAAAACCACGGTTTACCGCTTGATGAATTCTCTTGAACGGATGAATTACGTCGTCAGGCATGAAGACGGCAATTATGCGCTTGGCCCACGTCTGCTTTACCTCGGTAAGCTGTATGAACAATCTTTCCATCTTTCGCGGGTGGTTCAGCCAGAGCTTCAGGCGCTCTCCCTGGCGTCTCAGGAGAGCGCCAGCTGGTATGTGCTGGAGGGTGGGCAGCGCCTTTGCCTGTTTCGCGCGGAAGCGTCGCACGGCCTGCGACACAGCAATCTTCCCGGCAGCCAGTTCCCGCTCGATAATTCGGCCATCAGTAAGGTCTTGCGCCATTGGGGGCTCAATGAGAGCCTGCCAGAGGGAGACGCTGAACTCCCTTTCTACACGTCAGGCGCACGCGATCCCCACACCGCGGCGTTTGCGATGCCTGTCTTCGGCGTTCACGACAAGCTGGTTGCGGCGTTAGCCCTGACCGGCCCCATCTCACGGCTGACGGAAGATCGTCGTGAGAAGGAGATAGGCCCGTTGATGAAGGTGGCGGCCAGCCGTCTGTCGCAGAAAATGGGAGCCAGTAAGCCCTTCTGTCAGCAGTTCTTTGGTGAAACGAGCGACGCGGCGGAAGAAAATCTTTAAACGCAGAAGCGGGACATGTGTCCCGCTTCTGTCATCACGAATGTGTGACCTGTTTTTCGTGTAGCTGAGCGTTGCGTGCCTGTCGTCCCATAATGAGTACCGCGATACCCCCGGCCAGGCACAGCGCGGCCAGCGGAAGCATAGCCAACGTGTAGCTGCCCGTTTGCTCGCTGATCATGCCGTAGGCATTTACCATGACCGCCCCGCCAATCAGGTTCGCGATGGCGCCAATTGCGGCCAGCCCTGCCGCCGCCGAGGAGCTGCTCATCCAGCCGGACGCCAGCGCCCAGAAAGGCCCTTTCATCGAATATGCGCCCGTCAGGATAATGCTCAGGATCACAATAGTGGCAAAGAGCGAGACGCTGACAAAGGCAGCGAACACACCGGCAGCAATCATGAACAGCGTCAGCGCAGTATGCCAGCGGCGTTCATTGGTGCGATCGGAGTGTCGTCCCCAGACAATCATCAGAACCGATGCCAGACCGTAAGGAATGGCGTTAAACAGACCGGTTTGCAGATTATCAAGATGGAAGGATTTCAGCAGCTGAGGAGACCAGACGCTAATAGTGGTGCCCGCGGACGATGCGCCCGCGTAAATCAGCGCCATCAGCCAGATTTGGCGATGCTTCAGCAGCTGCCACGTCGTCTGGTGTCCAATGTTCTTTTGCTGGCTACGCTCGGTCTCAAGGGTGGTTTCCAGCCACTTTTTCTGTTCATCGCTGAGCCATTTCGCCTGATGAGGGCGATCCCGGAGAATAAACCAGGCCGCAATACCCAGCAGCACCGCAGGTAAGCCTTCAATAATGAACAGCAGATGCCAGCCGCGAAGACCCAGCCAGCCATCCAGCGACAGTATCAATCCGGAAAGCGGGGAGCCGATGAAGTTAGCGAGCGGGATGGCGACCATAAAGGACGCAATAATGCGCGCGCGGTAGCGGGCAGGGATCCACCAGGTCAGATACAGCACGACGCCGGGGAAGAAGCCTGCTTCCGCTGCCCCGAGGAGAAAACGGACGATATAGAGCGACGTGGTATTTTGAACCAGCGCCATGCCCATGGAGACGATGCCCCAGCTGATCATAATGCGCGGGATCCACAGCCGGGCGCCGACTTTCTGCATGGCCAGGTTGCTCGGCACCTCAAACAGGAAATAGGCCACGAAGTAAAGGCTGCTGGCGAAGCCAAACGCCGCTTTGCTGAGGCCAAGGTCCTCATTCATCTGCAGCGAAGCCATGCCGATATTCCCGCGATCGATAATCGAGACCAGGTAACTGACAATCAGAAACGGGAGAATACGCCAGATCACCTTCCGCATCGTCTCTCTTTCTATGTCCTCGGTGGCGGTCGCGCCGTTACGTAAATGTTCTGTCATTGTATCCTCGCAGGGTGTGTTCTTTGTTTTATTAGGTACAACTTGGTTTTATTAAACAAAACCACTATAGCGACGGTGCGTTCTTTTTATCCAGTTAATGGAAGGTTTAAATGATGTAAATAAGAGGTGACTCACAGATAGTGCGCTGCGGATATCGCTCAAGGCTGCTGACCAGCCGCAAGCATGACGTGCTGGCAGAGAAATAATCACGTAACGCAATTATTGCACCAACTTTTCCTCTCCATTCAACTAAGCTTCGACCAGATGCCACGCCGCGTTCGCGGGGCCATACTCCTTTTGGTCAGAGCACGTACCATGCAGCTACTCAGCATTATTATTTTGCTTACCCTAACCGTGGTCATTCATTCGCTGTGGATGTTTGGCGTTTTAAAATTCATCACGTTAGACGTCGATTCTGCGGTACGCATTGTTTTACGCAATGTCGGTATCGTTATCTCTATGATTTTCGCCCATCTCCTGGAGGCCGGGCTGTTTGCTGCCTTTTATTTTGTCATCGACGCGTTTAATGACTGGAACACCAGCTTCTACTTTTCGCTGGTGAGCTATGCGACGGTAGGGTACGGCGACGTCACGTTACCCCAGCACTGGCGGCTCATCGGCGGGGTGGAAGGACTGGTGGGCGCGTTGATGGTAGGCTGGTCTGTGGCGGTTCTGGTCGCAGTGCTGCAGCGTTTGCGTGGCATGAGCGCCTAAACGGTAGATGTGCAATCCCCATCTGGTAAGGTAAAGTACACCCCTTACGCGGCCGTCGCGCTGCGGTTTTGAGGGTGGATGTGATAAACAGCCCACCCTTTTTCTCTGCTGGTTTACGCCAGCCTGCATGGTGCTGTGCTTTGCCTCTATAAAAGGGTTTTGTATGTCTGCTGCTCATCTCGGTTTCCCGACGGAAACCGTTGTTGTCTTTGTGGTGATGGCCGTTGGGGCGATGTTTATCGACCTCTTTATGCACCGTCACGAAAAACCGATCTCGCTGAAAAGCGCCGCAATGTGGTCCCTCTTCTGGGTCATGATGGCGATGGCCTTCGCCGGGTTCCTGTACGTTCACCACGGCGCCGAGATGGCGAGCCTGTTCCTCACCGGTTATGCGCTGGAGGAGGTGCTCTCCGTCGATAACCTGTTTGTGATGATGGCGATCTTCGCCTGGTTCGGCGTGCCGGATAAGTACCGTCACCGCGTGCTCTACTGGGGCGTGCTGGGGGCGATTGTCTTCCGCGGTATTTTCGTGGCTATCGGCACCAGCCTGTTAAGTCTGGGGCCCTACGTCGAGGTGATTTTCGCGCTGGTCGTCGGCTGGACGGCGGTGATGATGCTCCGACGCAATGAAGAGAGTGACGAAGTGGAAGATTACTCGGGTCATCTCGCCTATCGCCTGGTAAAACGCTTCTATCCGGTCTGGCCGAAAATCAGCAGCAACGCCTTTATTCTGACGCAGAAAGAGGTGGATGTGGAGCTTGAAAAGCCGGAAAACCAGGACGTGATGGTTGGGCGCGTGAAGAAGGCGAAGCGCTATGCGACCCCGCTGCTGCTCTGCGTGGCGGTGGTGGAACTCTCAGACGTGATGTTCGCGTTTGACTCCGTGCCGGCCATTATCGCCGTCAGCCGCGAGCCGCTGATTATCTACAGCGCCATGATGTTCGCTATCCTCGGCCTGCGTACCCTTTACTTCGTGCTGGAAGCGCTGAAGCAGTATCTGGTGCATCTCGAGAAAGCGGTGGTGCTGCTGCTGTTCTTCGTGGCGTTCAAGCTGGGGTTAAATGCCACCGATCACTTCTGGCATCACGGTTACAGCATTGGCGCGACGGCCAGCCTGTTTGTGGTATTGGGCGTGCTGGCGCTGGGAATTATTGCGAGCGTGATGTTCCCGGGGAAACGAGAAGCCTGATGTACCGCCCGGTGGCGCTTCGCTTACCGGACCTACAGTTCGAATGTAGGCCGGGTAAGGCGCAGCCGCCACCCGGCAAAAAGGCTACTTGATGGGTGAATTCCGGCGCTTGCGCGGCGGGTGGAAGTGCCGCCAGTGCGGATCCTGCGCCGCCGCCAGCAGCTCGTGGTCACCGCGGGTGTCCCCCCAGGCGCGCAGGTGATAGGCGTTCAGATCGCCATACACTTTTTCCAGCCTGGCCACCTTCTGGGCGCAGCGGCAGTTGTGGCCCGTGATGCGCCCCGTCAGCTTGCCGTCTTTCACTTCCAGCTGCGTGCCAATCAGCTTAATGCCCAGTTTGTCAGCCCACGGCTGAAGCACCAGCGCCGGAGACGCGGAACAGATGGTCACCTCCGCACCGGAATTCACCTCGGCCGCCACGGCCAGAACCCCTTCGGGGCGCATCAGCTTGCTCCAGTATTTTTCGCAAAACGCTTCCGCCTGCTGGCGCAACCAGCGTTCATCCACGCCCGTCAGGAACGTTTTGATCAGCACTTCCTTTAGCTCATCGCGCGTCAGCTTGCGACGCACGCAGTGGAGCGTAGGCAGCGCCATACGCACCAGACGGCCCGCGAAGTAGCGTTTCCCGAAGGCAAAGCGCAGGAAAGGAATAAAGCTGTCGTGGTGTGTTAACGTCCCATCAAAGTCAAAGACAGAGAGCACGCTGGATTTCGCCACCGTCTCGTCGGCAATCATATTGGTCATAAATACGTCTTAGCTGAAATACACATTCTGTGGATCAGTTTACCTGCTTTACCAGGACAGTCCTTACATCACCACCATTTTTTTCTCGATCTTGCGATCTCAAAGTGAGTCCATTTTTGGCCTCGATAAGAATTGGTGAAAAAACGATCTGTCTATATTATCGCCACATCGCACGATATTCAGGGGAACCCTTTGGCCCCCACAGGTAAGGAAAAACTCACTCACTACTGCTTTCTTGATATGACTCTTAGATCGTTTATTTCAATCCTGACGTTAAGTTTTGCTTCGTTTTCTGCATTAAGTTTTCAACTCCCCGCGTCGATGCTATCGATGAACAGTGACCTGGCCGTCTCGCCAGCGAAATCTGCACTGATGCAACAGGATACGGGCCCGCTGCGCGCGCGCATCCTTGATCAATACCAAAAGTGGAAGGGGACCCAGTACCAGTGGGGCGGTACCACGCGCCGCGGGGTGGACTGCTCCGCGCTCATGCAGCACCTGTTCAGCGATGTGGCGCATCTTAACTTACCGCGCACGACCGGCGAGCAGATCCACCGCGGGGTGCAGGTGACGCAATACCGCCTGAGGCCCGGAGATCTGGTGTTCTTCCAGACGGGTCCGAACCGCAGGCATGTCGGCGTGTATATTGGCAATAGCCAGTTTATTCATGCCTCAAGCAGCCAGGGCGTCACGGTATCAACCCTGACGGATGCTTACTGGCAGGCGCACTACATTACTGCCCGTCGGGTTGCAGGCAGTGCAGCCTGACAGCCTCAGATGATGTCATCCACGACGCCGCCATCGACGCGCAGCGCCGCGCCCGAGGTGGCGGAAGCCTGGGGCGAACAGACATAAATCACCATATTGGCCACCTCTTCAACCGTGGCCGCGCGCTGGATCACCGAGCTGGGGCGGTTGGCCATCACAAACTCTTTCGCCAGCTGCTCCAGCGATTTACCGGTTTTTTCGATTTCATCCTTCATCATCTCTGCGAAACCGTCCGACATCGTTGGCCCCGGCAAGACGCTGTTGACCGTCACGCCGCTTCCCGCCACGAACTTCGCCAGCCCGCGCGCCAGGGAGAGCTGCGCCGTTTTGGTCACGCCGTAGTGGATCATATCCGCCGGGATATTGCAGGCCGACTCGGAGGAGATAAACACCACCCGTCCCCAGCCCTTTTGCACCATGCCCGGCAGGAGGGCGCGGGAAAGACGCACGCCGGACATCACGTTGGTCTGCCAGTAACGCTCCCAGGTTTCATCGTCGGTGGCATAGAAATCCTGCGGGCCGTAAATCCCGGCGTTGTTAACCAGAATATCGACGTTATTCGCCACCTTCAGCAGCGACTCGACCCCTTCCGCCGTGCTGAGATCGGCAATCGCGGCGCGCACCTGCACGCCCGGCACCACCTGCTGCAGCTGCTGGATGCCTTTATTCACCGATTCCGTGCTGCGGCCATTAACGATCACCTCGGCACCGCTTTCTGCCAGCCCTCTGGCAATGGCGAACCCGATCCCGCCGGTTGAGGCGGTCACCAGCGCCACTTTCCCCGTAAAGTCGATTTTCATCATCCGCTCCTTATCGTTTTAACGTTCGGACCTTAAAGCGTAGCAGGTGAGGATGACTGCTCCTGGCTAAAAAGGCGCAGCAGCGTCTCCACCTGCTCGTCAAGCGGGGCGAGGGAGCGCTTAACAATCAGGTGAAGCGGCGTCGCTCTGCGTGCACCGTGGCTCAGCGGCAGGCGTTTCAGGATGCCTTGATCCAGCTGGGTCAGGATGCGTTCCTCTGGCAGCCAGCCGTAGCCGACCTGAGAGAGGACGGCCTCAATGGCGGCATCGATGGTGGAGAAGGTCCATGACTCACCGGCCGCGCGCGCGGCGGGCTGGCTGTCCGCAATCTGAATGAGCGGCCACGGGCGTAGCATGTCGTCGTTAAGCGGCGCGTCGAGGTGAAAGAGAGGATGCTGATGGTGGGCCACGGCAACAAAGTCGATATTCATCAGCCATTCGCCGAGCCCGGTCATGTCCTGGCGGCGGGTGAGGACCATCACATCGGCTTCGTCGTTAATGGCATCGTCCCGGGTGTTTTCCAGCACCTCGGTGAGGCGTACCTGGGTTTGCGGATACTGCTGCTGGAACTGGCGCAGAATGGCAAACAGGCGGCGGCGAGGGAAAATGGAATCCACCACCAGATCCAGCCGCGTGCGCATTCCGTTGCGAAGGGTCGCTGCGCGCGTCTCAACGTACGAAAAGGCTTTCAGCAGCGGTTTCACCTGGTTGAGCAGCAGTTCTCCTGCCGGCGTTAACACCGCCCGTCGTCCTTCCGGCACCAGGAGGGTCACGCCCAGCCGCTCCTGCAGCAGCGACAGGTTATAGCTCACCGAGGACTGGCTGCGGTGGGTTTCTTCTGCGGCTTTGGCAAAGCTGCCCGCCTCGACCACTCTTTCCAGTAAAGACCATTGTTCCAGCGTCGTCTTATGCATAATTTATCTAAAATTTGGATGAATTTTATTAAAACATAGCGTTATTCATTCAATTTTTGAAGGGGTACGATCGTCTCATCAAAACAAAGGAGACATCTTATGAACACCTTCGACAAACACGACTTAAGCGGCTTCGTTGGCAAACACCTTGTTTACACCTACGACAACGGCTGGAACTACGAGATTTACGTCAAAAACGAGACGACCCTGGATTACCGTATTCACAGCGGTCTGGTGGCAAACCGTTGGGTGAAAGATCAGCAGGCTTACATCGTGCGGGTAGGGGAGAGCATCTATAAAATTTCCTGGACCGAGCCAACCGGTACCGACGTCAGCCTGATTGTGAACCTGGGCGACAAACTGTTCCACGGCACCATCTTCTTCCCGCGCTGGGTCATGAACAACCCGGAAAAAACCGTCTGCTTCCAGAACGATCATATTCCGCTGATGAACAGCTACCGTGATGCGGGCCCGGCGTATCCAACCGAAGTGATTGATGAATTTGCCACAATCACTTTTGTACGCGACTGCGGTGCCAATAATGAAAGCGTGATCGCCTGTGCGGCCAGTGAATTACCGAAAAACTTTCCAGATAACCTGTAATAAGCGCGACAATTAACTAAATAGAAAAGTTCCCGGCTATTTCATATTATTTTGAAATAGCCGGGATTTTTTTTGTTTGTTGAGGATTGGTTTAAATGTTTCCATTTCAAAATGTTGCGGAAGATCACATCAAAAATATTTAATATAAAATTAACTTGTTGTTTTTCAATTGGCTGCTAGTTGTCTTATAACGTTGTAAACGTTGTCTTAATTTTTCCCTAAGGAAAGAGAGCTACTTTGATATGAGTTTATGGTTCGTTGAAATAAGCGGGCTGGCATTTGGTTAATATCAAAAACATGCCATTTTGATTGCAAGGAAATTAATAATGAGTGATTTTCTGCCTTTTTCGCGGCCGTCGATGGGCGCTGAGGAAATTGCGGCGCTTCAGGACGTTTTGATGTCGGGCTGGATCACCACAGGGCCTAAGAATCAGCAACTTGAAGAGGCATTCTGTCAACTTACCGGGAATCAGCATGCGATTGCCGTCTGTTCCGCCACCGCGGGCATGCACGTTACGCTGATGGCGCTGGATATTGGCCCGGGCGATGAAGTTATTACCCCTTCCCAGACCTGGGTCTCCACGCTGAATATGATCGTATTGCTGGGCGCCACGCCGGTCATGATTGATGTGGATAAAGATACATTAATGGTGACGCCAGAAGCCGTGGAAGCCGCTATTACTCCGCGCACTAAAGCCATTATTCCCGTTCACTATGCCGGCGCGCCGTGTGATATCGACGCAATTCATGCCATCGGTGAACGTCACGGTATTCCGGTGATTGAAGATGCGGCCCATGCCGCCGGAACGTATTACAAAAACCGTCACGTGGGCTGGAAAGGAACGGCAATTTTCTCCTTCCACGCCATTAAAAACATGACCTGCGCGGAAGGCGGCCTGGTGGTCACGGATAATGCCCAGCTGGCACAGCGGATCCGCAGTCTGAAATTCCATGGCCTCGGCGTAGATGCCTATGATCGCCAGACGCACGGTCGCGCGCCGCAGGCGGAAGTGATCGCGCCGGGCTATAAATACAACCTGGCGGACATCAACGCCGCGCTGGCGCTGGTGCAGTTAGGCAAACTGAAAGAGGCCAACAGGCGCCGTGAGGAAATAGCACAACGCTACCTGCGCGAGCTTGCCGATACGCCGTTCCAGCCGCTGAGCATTCCGTCATGGCCACACGTTCACGCCTGGCACCTGTTTATTATTCGCGTTGATGAAGCGCGCTGCGGGATCTCACGCGACAACCTGATGGCGGCACTGAAGGAGCAAGGCATCGGCACCGGCCTTCATTTCCGCGCGGCGCACACCCAAAAATACTACCGCGAGCGTTTTCCTGATGTATCGCTTCCGAATTCGGAATGGAACAGCGCGCGTATTTGTTCTCTCCCTCTTTTCCCGGACATGACTCATGACGACACAACCCGCGTCATTACCGCGCTCCATCAGCTTGCAGGACATTGATATGTTCAGCGCACCGCCTGTACAAAAAGTATCCGTGGTCATCCCGGTTTATAACGAGCAGGAGAGCCTGCCCGAACTGATCCGCCGCACAACGGCCGCCTGTGACACGATGGGCAAGGCCTACGAAATTCTGCTGGTGGATGATGGCAGTAGCGATAATTCCGCGCTGATGATGACCGAAGCCGCGCAGGCCGAAGGCAGCCACATCGTTGCCGTGCTGCTCAACCGTAACTACGGCCAGCACTCGGCGATTATGGCGGGGTTTAGCCACGTCACGGGCGATCTGATTATCACCCTGGACGCGGATCTGCAAAACCCGCCGGAAGAGATCCCGCGCCTGGTGGCCAAAGCCGACGAAGGCTATGACGTGGTCGGCACGGTCCGTCAGAACCGTCAGGACAGCCTGTTCCGCAAGCTGGCCTCGCGCACCATCAACCGTCTGATCCAGCGTACGACCGGTAAAGCGATGGGCGATTACGGCTGCATGCTGCGCGCCTACCGCCGCCATATCGTCGACGCCATGCTGCATTGCCACGAGCGCAGCACCTTCATTCCGATTCTGGCGAATACCTTTGCCCGTAAGGCAACGGAAATCCCGGTTCTGCACGCCGAGCGCGAGCACGGGGAGTCGAAGTACAGCTTTATGCGCCTCATCAACCTGATGTACGACCTCATCACCTGCCTGACCACCACGCCGCTGCGTCTGCTGAGCGTGTTCGGCAGCATCATCGCCGTGGCCGGTTTTGCGCTGTCCGTTCTGCTGGTGGTACTGCGCCTGGTCTTTGGCCCGCAGTGGGCGGCGGAAGGGGTCTTCATGCTCTTTGCCGTGCTGTTTATGTTCATCGGCGCCCAGTTTGTCGGAATGGGTCTCCTCGGTGAATACATTGGCCGTATCTATAACGACGTTCGCGCGCGTCCGCGCTACTTTATTCAACGTGTTGTCCGTCAGGAACACAAAGCATCTCAAGAGGAAATTCACCCATGAAAGCTGTTGTATTTGCCTATCACGATATGGGGTGCACGGGCACGCAGGCCCTGCTGGAAGCGGGCTATGACATTGCGGCAATCTTTACCCATCCGGACACGGCTGGAGAGAATAACTTTTTCGGCTCCGTGGCGCGTATCGCCGCCGAGCGTGGTATTCCGGTTTATGCGCCAGACGACGTCAACCACCCGCTGTGGGTGGAGCGCATCCGCGCCCTCGCGCCTGACGTCATCTTCTCGTTCTACTATCGCAACCTGCTCTCCGACGAGATCTTAGGCCTGGCTGCAAAAGGCGCCTTTAATCTTCATGGTTCTCTGCTGCCTGCCTACCGTGGCCGCGCCCCGCTGAACTGGGTGCTGGTGAACGGTGAAACGGAAACGGGCGTGACGCTGCACCGCATGGTGCGCCGTGCGGATGCGGGCGCTATCGTGGCGCAGCAGAAGGTCGCTATTGATGCGGACGACACCGCGCTGCAGCTGCATCAAAAGCTGAACGCGACGGCACAGACGCTGCTGCGCGATGCGCTGCCGGGCATCCTTAACGGCACCTTCAGCGAGACCGCGCAGGACGAGAGCAAGGCAAGCAGCTTTGGTCGCCGCGCGCCGGAAGATGGTCGTCTGGACTGGAACAAACCGGCCCGCCAGCTGCACAACCTGGTGCGCGCCGTGACCGACCCGTGGCCGGGCGCCTACAGCTTTGCGGGCGTCAGCAAGTTCATCGTCTGGAAATCCCGCGTGCGTGACGACATTCCGGCGGCAAAACCGGGCACCGTCGTCTCCGTCTCCCCGCTGATTGTGAGCTGCGGCGAGCAGGCGCTGGAGATCGTTACCGGCCAAACCGACAACGGTCTGTACGTTCAGGGCACCCAGCTGGCGCAGTCGCTGGGGCTGGTGGCCGGGGCGCTGATCACCAGCGCGCCGGTGGTGGCCATCAAACGCCGTACCCGCGTGCTGATCCTCGGCGTGAACGGTTTTATCGGTAACCACCTGACCGAACGTCTGCTCAAAGACGATAACTACGAAATCTACGGCCTGGATATTGGCGCGGATGCGATCAGCCGTTTCCTCGACAACCCGCGCTTCCACTTCGTGGAAGGGGACATCAGCATCCACTCCGAGTGGATTGAATACCACATTAAGAAATGCGACGTGGTGCTGCCGCTGGTCGCTATTGCCACGCCAATCGAGTACACCCGTAACCCGCTGCGCGTGTTCGAGCTGGACTTCGAAGAGAACCTGAAGATCATCCGCGACTGCGTGAAATACGACAAGCGCATCATCTTCCCGTCCACCTCTGAAGTGTACGGCATGTGTACCGATAAGAACTTCGATGAAGACACCTCCAACCTGGTGGTCGGGCCGATCAACAAACAGCGCTGGATTTACTCCGTCTCCAAACAGCTGCTGGACCGCGTGATTTGGGCCTACGGTGAGAAAGAGGGCCTGCGCTTTACCCTGTTCCGTCCGTTCAACTGGATGGGTCCGCGTCTGGATAACCTGAACGCAGCGCGTATCGGCAGCTCCCGTGCGATCACCCAGCTGATCCTGAACCTGGTGGAAGGCTCGCCAATCAAGCTTATCGAAGGCGGGAAACAGAAACGCTGCTTTACGGATATCAGCGACGGTATCGAAGCGCTGTTCCGCATCATCGAAAACAAAGATAATCGCTGCAACGGTGAAATCATCAATATCGGCAACCCGGACAACGAAGCGAGCATTCGCGAGCTGGCCGAGATGCTGCTGGCCAGCTTTGAGCGCCACCCGCTGCGCGATAAATTCCCGCCGTTTGCCGGCTTCCGCGAAGTGGAAAGCAGCAGCTACTACGGTAAAGGGTATCAGGACGTTGAGCACCGTAAGCCAAGCATTCGCAATGCGAAGCGCTGCCTGAACTGGACGCCGACGGTGAAGATGGAACAGACCATTGATGAAACGCTTGATTTCTTCCTGCGCACCGTGGAGCTGTCGGAACAGGTCTCATGAAAAAAGTCGGTTTACGCATTGATGTCGACACCTTCAGGGGAACGCGTGACGGCGTACCCAAACTGCTGGAACTGCTGAGCAAGCACGGCGTGCGCTCCAGCATTTTCTTCAGCGTGGGGCCTGACAACATGGGACGCCATTTATGGCGTCTGGTTAAACCGGCATTTCTGTACAAAATGCTGCGCTCGCGCGCAGCATCCCTCTACGGCTGGGATATTTTGCTGGCCGGCACCGCCTGGCCCGGCAGACGCATCGGCGCGGGTAATGAAGCGGTTATCCGTGAGGCGGCGCAGCATCATGAGGTGGGTCTGCACGCATGGGATCACCATGCCTGGCAAGCCTGGGCGGGCGTCTGGGATATCCCGCGCCTGTCCCGTGAGGTCGAGCGTGGGATGCTGGAACTGGAGGCCATTATCGGTCAGCCCGTGTGCTGCTCCGCCGTGGCGGGATGGCGTGCGGATCAGCGCGTCGTGAAGGCCAAAGAAGCCTTTGCGTTTCGCTACAACAGCGATTGCCGCGGAACCGGGCCCTTTTTGCCGCTGTTGGGCGAAAATCGCTACGGTACGGTGCAAATTCCGGTCACGCTTCCCACCTGGGATGAAGTGGTCGGGCGCGAGGTGAAAGCTGATGAGTTCAATCGCTACATCCTGGACCGCATTCATCGTGACGCCGGTACGCCGGTGTATACCATCCATGCCGAAGTGGAAGGGATTGCGTATCAGCATGATTTCGACGAACTGCTGACGATGGCCGCTCAGGAAGGCATTGCGTTTTGCCCGTTAAGCGAGCTGCTGCCAGACGACCTCAGCACCCTACCCGTGGGCAAAGTGGTCCGCAATGAACTGGCTGGCCGGGAAGGCTGGCTTGGCTATCAACAAACCGTGAGTCCGGTCCAATGAAAACAGCCCGTTATGGCTTAGCGCTTCTCGCACTGTTTATCGTTTACTACCTCATCCCGGTTGATATCCGCCTGCTTTGGCAGCCTGATGAAACGCGCTATGCGGAAATCAGCCGCGAAATGCTGGCCTCCGGAGACTGGGTTGTCCCGCATTTTTTGGGGCTGCGTTACTTTGAAAAGCCGATTGCCGGCTACTGGATCAACAGCATCGGGCAGATGCTGTTCGGGCACACGAACCTCGCCGTGCGCGCCGGGTCCATCTTCTCCACCGGTTTAGCCGCGCTGCTGGTCATCTGGATGGCCTGGCGTCTCTGGCGGGATAAGCGGACAGCCCTTTTCTCCGGCCTGATCTTCCTGACCCTGTTCCTGGTGTATGGCATCGGCACGTATGCGGTGCTGGATCCTATCATCACCCTGTGGCTGGTGGCGGCGATGTGCAGCTTCTGGCTGGCGTCACAGGCCCAGACCGTTGCCGGAAAAGCGGGCGGCTATGTGCTGCTTGGGCTGGCCTGCGGGATGGGGGTGATGACCAAAGGCTTCCTGGCACTGGCGGTACCGGTGATTGGCGTGCTGCCGTGGGTGATCGCCCAGAAGCGCTGGAAAGAGGTGCTGATTTTTGGCTGGCTCGCGATCCTGAGCTGCGTGCTGATTGTTCTGCCATGGGGGCTGGCCATTGCGCAGCGTGAGCCTGACTTCTGGCGTTACTTCTTCTGGGTTGAGCATATTCAGCGTTTTGCCCAGAGCGACGCGCAGCACAAAGCCCCGTTCTGGTACTACGTGCCGTTCCTGATCGCGGGTAGCCTGCCGTGGCTGGCGCTGCTGCCCGGCGCGTTCCGTCTTGGCTGGCGTGACAGACAAAACGCGGGCGGCGGGTTCTATCTGCTGGGTTGGGTGGTGATGCCGCTGCTGTTCTTCAGCATCGCCAAAGGCAAGCTGCCGACCTATATCCTGCCGTGCTTTGCCCCGCTGGCGATCCTGATGGCGCGCTATGCCTGCCTCGCGGCGGAGAAGGGCGCCAGAGCGTTACGCATTAACGGCGGGATCAACCTGGCGTTTGGCGTTATCGGCATGGTGGCGGCGCTGGTGGTCTCCCCGTGGGGGGTCGCTAAGCATCCGGTCTGGTCCTCGGTTGAACTGTATAAAGTGTTCTGCGCGGTGGTCGCGTTCCTCATCTGGGCCGCGGTCGGCTGGTTTACGTTCAGGCAGAGTCAGCAGCGCTGGTGGCTTGCGGCGCTCTGCCCTGCGGGCCTGGCGCTGCTGATCGGTTTTGCCATTCCTAACCTGGTGGTGGATTCCAAACAGCCGCAGTCGCTGGTCGACACCGTGCGCGAGCCGCTTCAGGACAGCCGATTTGTCTTGGCCAATAACGTCGGCCTGGCCGCTGGCCTGGCGTGGGAGCTGAAGCGCAATGACATCACGCTGTTTGGCCAGAGCGGCGAACTGCGCTACGGGCTGGATTATCCTGATGTGAAAGATCGTTTTGTCGGTAAAGATGACTTCGCGCAGTGGCTGGCTGAGCACCGTCAGCAGGGACGCGTATCGCTGGTGATTCTGCTGTCAAAACGCGATGACCTTTCGCGGGCGAATCTGCCAGAACCGGACAGCCTGTATATCCAGGGCCGTCTGGCCTACCTGCAGTATCTGCCGAAGTGATGACCTGGATCTGGCTGGTACTGGCAAGCCTGCTCAGCTGTGCGGGGCAGCTGTGCCAGAAACAGGCTACCCGTCCGGCGAAAGCCGGGCGGCGTGGCGTGCATATCGCGCTGTGGCTTGGCCTGGCTCTGCTGGCGCTGGGCAGCGGGATGCTGGTCTGGCTGGTGGTGCTGCAGCGCCTGCCTGTCGGCATTGCCTACCCCATGCTGAGCCTCAATTTTGTCTGGGTGACGCTGGCGGCGAAGGTATTCTGGCGCGAAAACGTCGCCTGGCATCACTGGCTGGGGGTGGGGTTGATCATCATTGGGATTGTTATCCTGGGAGGGAGCCTGTGAAAGGGGCGTTCTGGGCCTTATGCAGCGTGCTGTTAGTCAGCGCCGCGCAGCTGCTGCTGCGCGAGGCCATGCAGGCTCTGCCTCCGGTCAGCGAGATTATGACGTTTATTTCCGCGCTGTGGCACGTCTCGTCCGGCACGGGCGCGCTGCTGCTGGGGTTGATGGGGTATGTGGCTTCTATGGGCTGCTGGTACCTGGCGCTGCATCGGATGGCGCTCAGCAAAGCGTATGCCTTGCTGAGTCTTAGCTATATCCTGGTGTGGGGCGCCGCGATCCTGCTGCCGGGCTGGGGAGAAAGCTTCTCCTGGCACGGGCTGGTCGGCGTTGTGTTTATTATGTTGGGTGTACTGGTGATTTTCCTGCCCCGACGTGGATAATCGACTCGGTGGTCAGGGTGTAAGGGGTCGACGTACAAACGGCCAGGCTGAGTGAGCCGATCTGCACCTGGCTGACCGAGTGCGACGGCGCCGTGCTGTCGATGCTGACAATCTGCCAGGCGCTACCGCCACGCTGTTTGATGATTGCCTCTTTTCGCGTCCAGATACGCCAGAAGGCGGCAAGCCGTTCCTCTGGCGCTTCGCGCTCAAGCTCATCATGCTCCGTCATGCTGAAGACGGCATTCGCCAACGCCTGCCAGTTCTTCCTGGGGCGAATCACTTCGATATCACAGCCGACTTCGCCTTCATCGCTCATCAGCAAGGCGATATCGTCACCGCTGTGGCTCAGGTTGAACCACAGCGGATGGCCCTCCGCAAAGGCCGGTTTCCCCTGCTCGCCGTAAATAATGTCGGGGAGCGGATGAGGGGATAACGCTCTGGCGAGCAGCATCCTGCCAGCCAGCCATGAGGCATTGCGAGCACCCTGAGGTGCGCTGTCTGCGAGCGTTGACGCCAGCGGGTCCGCGCAAAGGGTGGGTATTTTTCCCAGTACAAACTGGTACATAGTTACGCCCAGCGTTTAATGATAATCGAGGTGTTGATGCCGCCAAACGCGAAGTTATTGCTCTGCAGATACTCGCAATCGATCTGGCGGGCTTCTCCCATAATATAATCTAAAGCACCACATTGCTCATCCGGTTGCCTTAAATTGAGTGTCGGGGCAAACCAGCCTTCACGCATCATCTGTAAACTCATCCATGCTTCCAGCGCGCCGCAGGCTCCGAGCGTGTGGCCAAAATAGCTCTTCAGCGATGAAATCGGCACGTTGTCACCATAGATAGCGGCAGTGGCCTGGCTTTCAGCAATATCGCCGCGATCGGTGGCAGTACCGTGTGCGGAGATATACCCCATATCCAGGGCGCTTAATCCCGCCATGGCCAGCGACTGCTCCATACAAATCTGCATGGTTTCACGCTGAGGCTGGGTGATATGGGCCGCATCACAGTTAGTGGCAAAGCCCACGATTTCGCCGTAGATAGTGGCCCCGCGCGCTTTGGCATGCTCCAGCTCTTCGAGTATCAGGGTACCCGCGCCTTCCCCAATCACCAGACCATCGCGCTGCGTATCAAACGGCGAAGGGGTGGTTTTGGGTTCATCGTTACGCTGGCTGGTTGCAAACAGCGTGTCAAACACCGCCGCTTCAGACGGGCACAGCTCCTCAGCGCCCCCCGCAACCATAACGGTCTGATAGCCGTGGCGAATCGCCTCCCAGGCGTAGCCAATTGCCTGGCTGCCGGACGTACAGGCGCTTGAGGTCGGGATGACGCGGCCACGTAATCCAAAGAACAGTCCGGTATTCACCGCGGTGGTGTGCGGCATCATCTGCACGTAGGTTGTGCCGGTGATGTTATTGGTGTGCTTTTCGGTGAGCATAGTGGCGAATTCGCTGACGGGCCCGGTACTGCCTGTGGATGAGCCATACGCGATACCCGTTTGCCCATTGGTGAGCACCGCCTCGCCAATCAGCCCCGCCTGCTCCAGCGCCAGCTCGGTGGCGCGGGTCGACATCAACGACACGCGGCCCATGGCGCGGATCCGTTTGCGGGTATAATGTTCCGGCAGCGTGAAGTCATCAATCGGCGCGCCCAGCAGGGTGTGCAGGCCATCATAGACCTGCCACTCCGGCATTTTACGCACCGCGTTTTCATACGCCAGCAGCCTGCTGGACACGGATTGCCAGTTTTCGCCAAAGGCGGTCACGCCGCCCATGCCCGTAATCACCACGCGACGCGTCATAGCATTCCTCCGTTAATGGAAATGACCTGGCGGGTGACGTAACCCGCAATATCTGACATCAGATAGCTTGCCAGCCCGGCGACCTCCTCAGCCTGGCCCATGCGTTTCATTGGAATGATGGACATCGCTTCTTTCAGCGCGGTCTCTTCCATTTCAATCATTCCGGTATCAATCAGCCCCGGCGCAATGCAGTTCACGGTGATTTTGCGTTTTGCCAGCTCAATCGCCAGCGCTTTGGTGGCACCGATAATGCCCGCTTTTGCCGCGCTGTAGTTCACCTGCCCGCGGTTACCCATCACGCCGGACACGGACGATAGGGTGATAATGCGTCCCCCTTTACGGGTGCCAATCATCGGCATAATGCAGGGGTGAATGACGTTATAAAAACTGTCGAGATTGGTGTGGATCACGCTGTCCCAGTCGTCTTCACTCAATGCCGGAAAGGCGCCATCGCGGGTGATACCCGCGTTGCTGACCACGCCATACCATGCGCCATGGGCTTCAATGTCCTGTTCCAGCACCTCGCGGCACTGTTCGCGGTTGCCCACATCAAACGAGAGTAAACGGCCGTTGCCGCCCGCCTGCGTGATGGCGTCCAGCGTCTCCTGCGCGCCTGCGGCATCACGATGGTAATGCACGCCTACGGTAAATCCGTCGGCGGCAAGCTGTCGGGCGATGGCGCGCCCTATGCCTTTGCTGGCCCCGGTGACCAGTACGGAACGACTCATGCGTTAGATCCCTGATTAAAAAGCGAGGTTAATTCTTCTGCGCTTGGCTGGAAGGTGTTGACCCGGCCCGTGGCCAGCGTCTCTTCATTAGCGGAAATTGCGCATTCAAAACTGCCGAAGCGTTCGTCCTGCATCAGCAGCTTAACGGTGATGTCCAGCGTCAAGCCTGCGGCGAAACGCCCGCTGGCGCAGATCAGTTCACGCGCGCCGAGCACCATGCCCAGCGCAATATGCTCCTGCCCCTGCTGCTGGCGATGCCAGCCGGACCAGACGCCGATGGTCTGCGCCATCAGCTCGAGCGCGTACCAGCCCGGCAGGTCGCCATCGGCATTCAGAAAGGGTGCCAGCACGCTTTGTCTGTCTATCGCGACGCGGCATACCGCCATGTCGTCCGTCACATTCTCAACGGACTCCAGCAACATCATGGGCGCATCGTGCGGCAAATAGGCTTCGGGTGATAAGTAGCTCATGACGCTCTCCCCAGCAGAATGCTGGCGTTGTTGCCGCCAAACGCGAACGAGTTAGACAGAATGACCGGCTTTGTCAGCGCGGTGCGCTGGTGCAGCAGACCGCACGGCGCCAGCGTGTCGTCCGGTGCGTAGCGGGCGAAGTCCTGCGGCGGTAAGGGCAGATCGCGCGTCAGAATCAGCCAGCTCAGGGCCGCTTCGGTGATACCGGCAGCGCCCAGCGTATGGCCGGTAAGGTGTTTAGTAGAGCTACAGGGCACGCTTTCCCCAAAGAGATCGTGTATCACCTGCGATTCAATCTGATCGTTAAGCGGCGTGGCCGTGCCGTGCAGGTTGATGTAGCCGATATCTCCGGGCTGCATACCCGCTTCGTTGAGCGCCTGCGTGATGGCCCTGATCGCCCCTTCGCCCTGCGGATGCGGAGCGGAAATATGGTACGCATCGCTGGATTCACCCGTCCCGAGCAGCGCCACGTCCGCGGGCTCACGGCTAAGCACCATCAGCGCGGCGGCTTCACCGATGGTGATCCCCCGACGGTCGCGACCAAAAGGCTCGCAGAGCGTAGGGGAGAAGGATTCAAGGCTGTTAAACCCGTTGACGGGCATCCGGCTCAGGGTATCTGCTCCGCCAACAATCGCGATGTCCACCAGCCCGGCTTCAATCAGACGTTTGCCGCCAATCATCGCCCGCGCGCTGGAAGAGCAGGCTGTCGAGATCGTATAGGCCGGGCCTTCGAGCTGAAGCCAGTTGGCGAGGAAGCGGGACGGATCGCCGAGCTCCTGCTGCGGGTACTGCCAGTGCGTGCTCGCTTCGCCATGGGTCATGCGCTGCACGTGCTCATCGCCTTCATCCAGCCCAGAGGTGCTGGTCCCCAGCACCACGGCCACCCGATCGCGGCCGACGCGGGCGATAGCCTCGTCGACGGTCGACTGAATCTGCGCCAGCGCGGCCAGCAGAAGCTGGTTGTTGCGGGTGCGGTGTGCGGACAGCGTTTCCGGGATGGGCGGCAGTTCGCCTTCCACACCGCCCAGCACGGCGTCGGGTGAACCCTGTAACCAGCCGGTTCGGGCATGCATACCCGGCGCTGCGCCCGTCACCAGGTTAGCAGCGATTTCATCATGCGAGTTGCCCAGCGCGTTGACCATGCCAACAGCGGAAATATAAATCATCTCAGTCACCCAGATATTGAATGGTGATGTGGTATTTAAAAACGTGTTGCTCGATGCTGATCGGCTCGCGCTTGCCTTTACGCTGCAGGTAGACAATCTCCGTCACCAGCTTGCCGCTGGCGTTACGCAGTTCGCGCCGATCGCCCGTGTCAGTCAGCGTCCAGCCCTTCGGCAACTGCGGCTGCCAGGCGCTAATCGGCCAGTGGCTGAGCATCACGTCGGCCAGCACCTGGCTGGCGGGCGGCAACTGCGGCACAACGATCGACTGCTCGGTATGAATACCGGTCTCATCGTACGTCGCCAGGAACAGACGAATGCCCACGGAAGAGAGCCCGGCCAGCGTCACTTTATGCGCATCCGCGTTGAGCATCACCAGCAGGGACTGCGTTTGCCCGTTAAAGCTGCCGGTCAGCAGCTGCTGGGAGCTTACCGCCGGGCTAATGCCGGGCGGCGGGAGCGTAACGCGGGTTCCCGGCTGGAGCCAGGCCTGGGGACGCGTCTCTTGGGTATCGGTCGAATGGCTGCAGCCTGCCAGCAGCAGCGCCGCGGTTAGCGCGACGGCGCGGTAAAAAGCGTTCATTTACGTTTTCTCTCTTTCTTATCCGGCATCGCCAGCGGCGCCAGCAGGAAGGCGGTAAAAATACCGCTCACCAGCACGATACCAAAGCTGCTGATGGCCTGCGTGGCGCTGAAGACGAGCATGCCCAGCGTCAGCAGCGTGGTCATCATCGCCAGCGTAATCGCCAGCATCGAGGTCAGCGGCGTGCCGCGCGGGTTGCTGAAAAACAGCGTGTAGTTAATGCCAATGCCGAGCACCAGCACCAGCGCCAGCAGTGAAAACAGGTTTACCGGGTGGCCCGTTGCGGCCAGTACCGCCAGCCCGCAGCTCAGCGACAGCACGGACGGCACCAGGCTTATCAGTCCCTTACGCCAGCCGAGGCGCACCATCGCCCCGCAGGCAATCACCGCCAGCGCGGCAAACAGGAGCCCCGTCAGCAGCGTGCGGTAGAGGGCAAACAGGGTGTCAAAACTGGCTTTGCGATCGACCCAGACGACACCGTCATGGCGCGCGGCCAGCTCGCCGAGGGCCGCGCTGTTTTTTGCGTCGTCCACCGGCACGAGCACGCCGCTTTGACCGTCGGGCAGGGTCAGCCAGAGCAGACGCCAGCCTTCGCTGGCCGGGCTTTTAAGCCACGCGTCCACGCTGACCGGCATGGCGTCCAGATTCGGGGAGACGGCGTTGAGCCCTGCGCTTTTCAGCACGTTCGTTACCGCAGGCGCGGCGTTTTGCAGCAGCGTAAGATCGCTTTTCTGACGGGCCAGCGAGTTCAGCGGCAGGGTGCGCCAGCGGGTAATTTCTCCCGCTTTCTGCGCCTCTGCCAGCGCCGGGGTAAAGGCTTCCAGCCGCTCCAGCGTTTGCTGAGGCGAAGCGCCATGAACCACAAACCATTTCTGATCCACGCTCTGTCCGGTCAGGGCGGTAATGGCCTTCTCCTGCGCCAGAATATCTTTCGGCAGCGCCTGCAGCTGGGCGATGTCGTCGTCCACCTTCAGCGTGCTTATTCCCACGGCGGAGAGCAGCGCCAGCGCGACGGGAAGACCAATTGACAGTTTTTTACTGCGTCGCCAGGCGGCCAGCCAGCGCAACATCAGGACCATAAAGGGAACCGGGCGCACCGGTAACCCGCGGCACAACCACGGATGCCAGAAAATCACCGTCAGGCAGGAGGCGCTGAGTCCCACGGCAGCGAACACTGCCATCTGGCGGATCCCGGGGAAGGGGGCCAGCATCATAATCAGGTAGGCGGCGACGGTCGTCAGCAGCGCCAGCAGCAGCGCATTGCGAACTTTGGCCAGGCTTTGCCAGGGAGTATGCTCCGCGCCGTGTACCATCCGTTCGGTCAGGTAGTAAAGCGTGTAGTCTGCCGAAATTCCGATGATGCTCATGCTCATCACCAGCGTCATCAGGTGCAGCTCGCCAAAGAGCAGCAGCGTCACCACCGTCCCCGCCAGCGCGCCGATGGCAATGGAGAGCACGCTCAGCAGCAGCGGGCGCAGAGAGCGGAACACCGCCACGATGAGCAGGAACACGCCAAGCAGGGTGGCGATACCCAGCGTCGAAACATCACGTTTGGCCTGCTGGCTGGCGTAATCGCTGTAGAACACGGTCCCGCGGGAAAGCAGCTGTGCCTGAGGGTAGCGGGCTTTCAGCGTCTCCTGCAGCGCGTTAAGCGTCGTCACAAGCCGGTGGGTCTGCTGCATATCAAATGATGAGCCCGCCAGCTCGCCGTGGAGCAGATACCAGTAGTTTCCCGCCTCATCTTTTGCGACCAGCCAGCCGTCCATCAGCCGCAGCTTCTGGCCGTTTTGCGCCAGAGCGAGCTGCGAGCCGCGCATCAGCATCAGGGGATCGTTTTGCAGCTCTTTACCGCTGACGCCGGAAAAGGCCGAGTAGAGCTGAGATAAAATCCACTGCGCCTGCGCTTCTCCGCCGTTTTGCAGGCGGGCGCGGGTGGCGGGGTCAATCAGGCCATTTCGGTGCTGCCAGAAGAACTCTCCCCAGGCCTTTTGCCCGGCGGCGTCCATCGGGCCTTTGACCTCGCTGAGCGAATCAGTGCTTTGCAGCAGCGCCAGCCACTGCTGTGCCACGCGCGGATCCGGCTCTTTGCCGGGGCTGACCAGCCAGACCAGCTGGCGGTCGAGACGCTGCATAAACCCGTCGTTGAGCGCCGGCGGGATCGCCCCCAGCGTCTGCTTCGGCAGCATGGCCAGCACGCTGCTGTTCAGTCGCGCGCCGGGCAGAAGCGACAGCAACACGCCCAGCAGAATCAGGCATAGCGTGGCCCACAGCAGCGCCGGGCGCAGGGATTTACGGTGCGGCAAAGCGTTGGCGTTCGTCATCGGTCAGGCTGGCGGGCGTCAGTTGGTGGCGAGAAAGGGCGATATCGGTACGGTCGCCCTGTTTGTCGTTGAGGCGAATCGTTTCCAGATAGGTCGCGCCGCCCAGATCGAGGGTGGCGAAAATCTTGTCCAGCGGCGTCGTTTTTGGCGTAAGCACCAGCGACCAGCGGCCCGCTCCCAGGTCTTTAAAATCGATGCGGAAGTTCTCTTCCAGCACCTTGCGGTCCGCCTGGAACAGGGCGCGCAGAAGATGGTTGAACTGGAACATCTGCGGATTATTGTCGGCAGTGATGGTTTGCGGCGGCTGGCCGTTAATCGCCTGCACCATCCGTTTATCGTCCAGCAGGAGCGTCATCGGAAACGGCGCTTTTTGATCCCACAGCAGGCCGCTGTCGCGGGCGATCAGCATCTCGCCCTGCGAGCGCAGCGGCTGCGGCATATCTTTTATCGTGCGAACCTGTTCGAAGTGCGCGCGCACCACGGGCTGCTCGGTGAAGCGCTGCTGCAGCTCATCCAGCGTCACGGCGCTGACCAGCGGGCTGACGATCAGCGCCAGTAAAGGCAACCATCTCATGGTGTTACTCCCATACGTTCAAACAGTATTGCCGGGCTCACAAAGCACATTTCGCGGGTCGCTTCTTCCACCGCCACCTGAATGGTGTAACCGGTGGTCGTGCGTTTGCCGGTCTGCGCATCGAAAATTTGATAGGCAATGCGCAGGCGGTTTTCATACTCTTCAATGTGCGCGCGGACGCGAATACGCTGCTCAAAGGTCACCGCATCGCGGTATTTCACCCGGGTGTCGACGACGGGCCAGACGTAGCCGGAGGCCTTCATCTGGCGATAGCCATAATCAAACTGATTGAGCAGCGCCTCGCGGGCGATCTCAAAGTAGCGGAAATAGTTACCGTGCCAGACCACGCCCATCATATCGACGTCGTGGAACGGAACGGTGATTTCGACTTCAGTCGTAAAGCGGGGATCGGTCAGCACCCTTTACTCCTTCTCACTGGACTCTGGCAGATGCCAGAAATCGAAAAAATTAAACCAGTCGAGCGGCGACATGAGGGCGTAATGTTCCAGCCGCTGCGCATAGCGATCGACGGTATCTTGCAGTGCCTGCTGGCGTTCACCGCGCGGCAGGCGCAGCGGGTCGGCAAACGGCTCGCAGTGCAGGACGAGCTTACCCTGCTGGCGCAGGGCGAAAATCAGCACCACCGGGCAGCGCAGGATGGAGGCCAGGATAAACGGCCCCTGTGGGAACGGTGCAGGCTGGCCCATGAATCGGCTCCAGATCACGCGCCATTCGCCGCCGCGCTGCGGATTCACCGCGATGCGATCCCCCACAATCGCGACCCATTCACCGCGCTCAAGCTTCTCTTTGATGGCAATGGCGGTGTCCGGGCCGATGTCGGTGACCGACATCAAATTCACGCCAGCTTCGGGCGCCATTTCGCTCATGATTTGCTTAAAGCGCTGGGCGTTCTCGCTGAAAACCAGGGCGTTGATGATTTTACTGCCTTCCAGCTGAGCCAGGGCCCGGCAGGCCTCTACGTCGCCAAGGTGCGAGGCCAGCAGCAGTTTGCCCTGTGGAGCCGCGATGTTTAACGCTTCGCTCGCGCCGGGGGCAAAGACAATATCGCGATGAAGCTTCAGTTCGCCGCGCCAGCTGGCGACTTTATCCAGCATCGCGTTGCCGAAGCGCATGAAATGGAAAAAGCTGTTAAGCCGTGAGGGAACAGGCATGCTCCGCTGACGCAGTTCTTGCTTCACTCTCGCCATCCACTGCCGCGAGGCCTGCCGCGCCGGACGCGCGATAAGCCAGTACACGCCGATAACCGGCCACAACAGCACGGTAAAGGCCCGCCGACCCAGCCGTTCCCAGACGCGCAGCATCAGGCGCATCCCCCACAGACCCTTGACCTCGTCCTGCTGCGCCCAGTGCTGGCGGCGTCGACGGAAAAGCAGGCCGGGCATGCGGGGCAGCATGCCGAAGAAGAGCCGGGTATGCATCAGGGAGATCCGCACGTTATCTTTTAGCGCGTCGAAGTGGGACAAACCGTCCTGCGGATAGGTCACGCGCGTGGGCAGAAAGACGCTGGTGTTGCCCTGCCAGTAGAGACGAACCATCACTTCGGTGTCAAAGTCCATCCGCTTGCCGAGCGGTTCGCGCGCTGCCAGCCGCAGCGTGGGTGAAACCGGATAGACCCGAAAGCCGCACATGCTGTCTTTAAGCTGCAGCGATAAGGTTTCAATCCACACCCAGACGTGGGTGATCCAGCGCCCGTAAAGTCGTGAGCGCGGAATAGAGTCATCGTAAATGGGCTGCCCGGAAATCAGCGCGTCCGGGTGGCGCTCCGCCAGCGCCAGCAGTTTGGGGATATCCTCAATGGCGTGTTGGCCGTCCGCATCCACCTGCACGGCGTGGGTGTAGCCCGTCCGCGCGCACTCCTCCAGCCCTCTGATGACCGCGGCACCTTTTCCGGCGTTTTGCGCCAGACGAACCAGCGTCATCTGCGGCTGCTCCGCCGCCAGGCGCTCAAGCTCCTGACGGGTGACTGCGTCGCTGCCGTCATCCACCACCAGGCACGGCAGGCCGAACGGCGCGAGACGTGACAGCACGCGGGCAATCATCGCGCCGTGGTTGTAGCACGGGATCAGCACGCAGGGACGAAAGATTACTGACATAGACGAATTTTCCCGCTGCTGGCGGTGTGGCGCTCAGCCCCGGCATGGCGTTGATAGCTGAAGGTCAGCATCTGACGTTCGGCATGCCACTCAAGCATCAGCGTCACCGTGGTTTCCGGCAGCAGTGGTGCCTGAAACTTCACGTTTTGAATGCTGTGAAAGCGATAGCCCGGTGCCAGTAACGTCGTGGCGTAGTGCATCACCCAGTCAAGCTGCGCAACGCCGGGCAGCAGCGGTTGTACGGCGAAATGGCCCTGAAACCAGAACAGCGTTGCGTCGAGATGCAAAACGATCTCCAGCTTCTCCGGCTGTGTCTGGTGGCGCTCAATTTCATGAATTTTCATGAAATAACTCCTCTAACTGCGCATAGACACGCTTGTTCATACTGTTTACCGGCATTTCATCAACGATGCGCCAGTAGCGCGGCACCGCGACAGGTTCAAGCCACGGCAGCAGGGCGCGACGCCAGGCGAACTCCTGCGCTTTTTTATCCTGCACATACCCGCGCTGACGGGCCGTTTCATCCAGAACCAGCAGGGCGCCAATCCCCTGACGACCCCCGCGCGTGACCGGCAGTGCGGCCGCTTCGCAAATACCGTCGAGCTCCAGCAGGCGGCGTTCGATCTCGTTAAGCGAGATGCGTTTTTCTTCAATTTTGACCACTCGCCCGCGGCGACCGGCGATGCTGAAAAGCCCCTCGCTGTCGAAGTGCAGGATATCGTCGAGCTGGAGCCCTTCTGGCTCATGGATCAGTGGCGACGTAACGCGACAGGCGTCATCTTCCTGATGGAAGATCACGCCGGGGAACGGTAGCCAGGGCACGTTATCCTCCTGACGATGGCGCCAGGCGAGGATCCCGGTTTCGGTACTGCCATAAATTTCATCCGGCCAAAGGTTAAGCCAGCCAGAGGTGGTCGAGACGTCACGCCAGGGCAGCATTCCACCTGCTGAAATCAGCATCCTGACGGGCGGCGCGGCAAGCTCGGTATCCAGGCGCTTCAGGAACGCCGGGCTGCTGATGAACAGGTATTGCCTGTCAGGAGGCAGAGCGGCCAGTTGTTCTGCGTAATAGAGCATCGCGGCATGCAGCGGCAGGCCCAGCGCCATCGGCAAGACGATACGGAATGTCAGGCCATACAGGTGTTGCGGTACGACCGAGGCCACAATGCTGCATCCGGCCAGACGCTCACCAAAGCGGTTAGCCAGCAGGCGGGCTTCGCGATCCAGACTGACGATGTGCTTAACCACCCGGCGCGGCGTGCCCGTGGAGCCTGAGGTGAACAGTTCAACGAAGCGGTTTTCGTCAATGGCCGGCAGAGGCACCCAGTGGCTGGCTGTCTGGTGGCTGGAGGCCACCACAATCTGTTTCCCACGAAAACCAAGAGTGCGATCGCTCAGAACGCCGCTAAACAAAGATTGCTGTTCTTCAAGCTGGGAGACGCGGCTATGGCCGGGAATGACCGGTGTTTTACCGGCGTGCAGCGAGGCCAGCAGCGCAACAATAAACAGGTAGCTGTTTTCAAAGCACAGCGCCCAGCGCTCGCCTTCCTGCTGACGCAGGGTCTCGACCAGTAAGGTTACATCGTGGCGCAACTGGCCCAGCGTCCAGGTACGATCGTCAAGCCATGCAACAGGCGTGTCGTCAGGGCGCGGCGCATTTAACCACTGGCCCAGCGGAAGGGGGTTAGTCATTGTGCATCTCTTTTTTTATCACCCGCTGGCGCACCAGCCACTCTGCTGCCATCAGCATCCCCATCAGGATGTAAGCCACCATACCGTTCCATAGCGTCCACAGATGCATGTCGCCGTGGAGGACGGTAAACAGCGCCATCGTGCCGTTGCCGACGAAAAAACCGCACCAGACGAGGGTCACCTTACGGGTATAGCGCACGCCCTCCGGGGGCAAGTTTGGCTCGCGCAAGCGCGCCAGTCGTTCGACAAGCGGCATCGCTGTCCACAGCGAGCCGCCAAACACGGCCAGCATGACAAGGTTGACGACCACCGGGTAGAGCAGCAGCCACTGGTGGGCTTTCAGCAGGTAGCTTGCCGTGCAGAGGGCGATCCCCGCCAGCGCCACGCACTGCACCACATACCGCATCGGGCTTGTGTTCCGCTGCGCCTGACGCAGCCGCAGCAGTAACACCAGAGCCATCACGGGTAATAGCCACTGCAGGCTGTTATGCGCCAGCCCAAATCCAATCAGGAAGGGCCACGCCAGCAGCATCAACCCCGTCAGAAGTGGGATGATCGGGAATGTCCGTCCGCCGCGCACGACGTCTTACTCTTCGCGCAGAAGCTGTTCGACGGCGTCTACCACATCCTGAACGGTACGAACCGATTTGAAGGTTTCCGGCTTGATTTTCTTGCCCGTTTTCTTCTGCAGATGAACAATCATGTCCACCGCATCAATGCTGTCCAGCTCCAGGTCTTCGTAAAGACGGGCTTCAGGGGTAATATCCTGCGGGTCGATTTCAAACAGTCGGGTCAGAAGGCCACAGACTTCCTGATAAATGGTTTCTTGTTCGGTCATCGTGATCACATCTCAGGCGCGTTGAGCGTTGATAAAGGACGCCAGCGTGGCGACGGAAAAGAAGTGCTGGCGCATCTCTTCGCTTTCAGCGGAAAGCACCACGCCATACTGGTTTTTCACGGCCAGACCCAGTTCCAGCGCGTCGATAGAGTCGAGACCCAGCCCATCGCCAAACAGCGCGGCATCGGTATCAATATCCTCTGCGGTAAGCTCGTCCAGATTCAGCGTGGTGATAATGAGATTCTTAATTTCAAGATAAAGCGCTTGCATCATTAATTCCTGACAAAGATTGAAGGCCTGATGTTAATCGATGCTGTAGATGCCGGTTTAACTGCCTTGCCGCCAGCGCCGGTTCTTGTTCATTTGCATCGTAAAATTCGTGGATGTTCACGCGGTCGCGGACATCCACGGTGAAGACAGGTTTTTCTGGCGGCACATCATACCAGCGACTTTTTTTATCCAGCAGATGTTCGCTACAGTGGATCAGCACCACCCGCAGATCGCTGTTACAGCGCACGGCGATATTTGCTGCGCCGCGCTGGAGGGAAATAGCTTCGCCAGACCGGGTACGTGTGCCTTCCGGGAAGATTAACAGCGTGTCGCCCTGAGCCAGACGCTGCTGGCTTGCAGCCAGCAGAGGCTCGGCTTCGCTGTTAATCAGGTAATCCGCCGCGCGGATGACGCCGCTGACAAACGGATTGCGCAGCAGCGCGCTTTTCACCAGACAGTCGGTTTCTGGCATCACCGATGCCAGAATCACGTAGTCAATTAACGTGGGGTGGTTAGCCACCACCAGACAACCCCGATCGTTGCGCAGGGCGTCAAGATTGTGAATGCGATAGTCCAGTACCCCGAGGCCACGGGCAACGGTCAGGAAGAAGCGGAAGCTGGCCGCAATGCTGCGCCGCGCAAGGCGACGGCGGTTGGTGCGGTCGCGCTGGACGATCAGCAGCAGGTTGAACCATACCAGTGACAGCAGCAGCCCGCCCACGCCAAACAGCACGAAGCAGAATCCGGTCATCACCAGACGCCATAACCAGTTAATTCGGGCAGTCAGGCGGTTCATGCGCGCGTCCATTGCCACAGCAAACGTTCGCCGGGTACCACAAACTGGCGTGCCTCGCTGAGATAGCGTTGCAGGAAGACCAGGCTTTGCGGAAGGGCGGGTTCATCCCCCGTGCTGCCGCTGCGGGTTTCACACTGCAATTCCTTGCCGGATTCAATCACCAGCGCCAGCGCGTAGGGCCAGGTGGGCATCTGGTGCGGTAACGCCGGGTGGTAAAATTCCGGCAGTGCGCCGTCAAAATCGACCAGCAAGACGCGGGAGTAGCCCGCCTGCAGCAGGCTCAGGACTTCACATAATGCCTGCTGGAAGGTGTCCAGCCCGGCAGAAATGGATGACGAGACGATTGCCTGGCGTGCGGTTATCGTGAGATTGCCCACCGCCGAGTTGTGCACGGACATGGCGAAGTCGGTAGGCGATACGGATTGCCCCGTCGCCAGAGCATGCAGAATACGGTAGTTGCGCTCCAGCTCGCCGTGGCGGCTGGAATAGACGACGGCATCAATGGCGTGGTGTTGCAGCATAGCGAGACCAATGTCCACCGCCAGCTTACTGCCTGAATTGAGGCGGCGCGCGGTCATCATGGGTAAAGCGGTCAGCCGGGGAAGCGGGGCCGCTGGATCGACGGGCAGTTGCAGGCGTGACCACGCCTGCCACTCTGTGGCATCGCTGAGTCCTGGGGCTCTCGCCTGCCAGTCGATAATGTTCAGTGAAAATTTCATCTACGCGCGTCCGCGAAAAAAACCGTATTCAAAGGGCAGACCTGGCCACCCGGGCAGCTAAGCTGCTCTATTGTTCACGTTTGGTGCATATCAGCAGGGTATGCCCGACCCCAAGGTTATCCAGACGCTGTTCAACGCTGAAACCTGCGCTCTCCAGGTAACGATAAAACGCCTCTACGCTGTAAAACCGGCTATTGCCATTCGCCATACAGGTGAAATAGAGCGAGGTGGCATTCAGGCTGAAAGAGGCCGCTTCAAACTTCTGGGCATCCCAGAAAAGCTCCATGATGCACAAACGTGCGCCTGGCTTCATGACCTGTGCGACGCGCGTCAGCATGGCGACAATCTGATCCGGAGAGAAACAATCCAGAAACTGGCTCATCCACCAGACGTCGGCCTCACCCGGCAAGGCTGCTGGGCTAAGCATATCGACAGCATGGAATCCAATACGATGAGAAAAACCTGCTTTTGCGATGTTTTCCTGCGCCAGCGCTATCTGCTGCGGCAGGTCGAGGATCGTCACGGCAACATTTTCGTCATAGCGGCAGCAGCGTAACGCCCATTTACCCGTATTTCCGCCCACATCGTACAATTTTGTCGGCGAGCTTGCGAATATATATGGCAAAGCGGCATCAAACGCGGCGTCGGAATAGTAATGATCAAAGGCGAACCAGCTCTCTTTCGCCTGAGCCGGTAATTGGGATAATGCCGGATAGATGGTTGGCCAGTTGCCAAACACCGCTAATCCCGCAGGTTTTTCTTCCTTCAGGGCGTCCGCCAGGTGAAATAGCCCTTTGTAACAAACGTCCTGAGTGAAATCCATATTTACGCGGGTCATTTCATCGTGCAGTAAAAAGTGGCCCACTTTCGCCAGAAAATAACGTCCATGCTGTTGGGTAACGATCCGCCCGCTTAATCCCATATCCAGCAGTACGCTGACGCCATAGCTGCCGAGCGTGCTGTGTTCGGTTATTTCCTCGAGGCTGGCACCCTCTTTACCTTGTTTATCGAGCCAGGCGAGAATGCCTGAGTTACGCAGACAAAGCGCGGTCTGAAATAACATCGGAGCAAAAGCGATGCGTTGCGCTTCGGTAATGGCATCCAGTGCGCTGAGCGTATCCTTTTCGTACATTGCTGCGTAACCTTTCAGGGCAAGAAATAGGGGTTATCGGGCCATATGCGGCCCGACTTTAGAAAAATATTACAGTGCGGCGCCCGCGGAGAGGTTCAGCTGAATATCGTGGTCGAGGTTATTCACCCAACGGTTATAATTTTTGTGAATTTTACCGTCAGCCGCTTTCAGGTTCATACTGCTTTCGTAGTTAATGGAATAGCTTGTGGCGGAATAAGGAATACGAACGTCGACCGAGTGGTCGCGCGCCTGCAGACGACCTTTGATAACGCCCGGACCGGCTTCCGTCATGATCCAGTCACGTTTTTGTCCTGCTTTCAAAATCGCTGTTTTTACCTGGTCGGCGGTATGACCCGCGCTCACAGTAGAGTGAACCTGAGCGATTGGGGCAGTACGCGCACAGCCTGCCAGTGCGCCAACGAATACGGCGGCAGCACACCATTTAACGATCTTTTTCATCAACAACTCCATATCAATAATAACAATTAAAGGTAGTGGTTTTTACAAATAATATTCATCCGGCGTTTCTTATGTGCCAGATGTTTTTTTAATCAATATTAAGGTTTGCATTACGTTGACGCGAAGGCGGGCATAATAACATGGAAAATAATTAACAATTTCATTTTTTTTAATTTGCGTTAAATCATGATTTGCGTTTCAACGTAATGCGACCGACGTAAACAAAAACAGAATTAATATTTCCTTAACGCAAATAAAAATACCGCGACAGGTTATGAACGCGGTAATTTAAGGTGGATTATTGGCGGTTTAAACCTACCTATAAAGGTAGGTCAGCTACCCGGGCAACCGGCTTTTCGGCCTTCCCGGCCCGAGCAAAATGGCCAGCTTGCTGCCGCCTTTGGTGGTCTCCATCCAGATCTTACACACGCTGGTCAGGGGGACCGAGAGCAGCATACCGACCGGGCCCAGCAGCCATCCCCAAACCAGTAAGGATAAAAAGACGACCAGCGTCGACATGCCGAGCCGGTGCCCCATCATGCGTGGCTCGAGAATATTGCCCAGCACCATATGCACGACGAGGAATAACGCGCCGACCAGCATACATTCGTAGAAACCGTTAAACAGAAACGCCTGAATCATCGGCGGCACGGCGGAAAGCACCGCGCCAATGTTGGGCACGTAGTTCAGCAGAAACGCCAGCACGCCCCACATCAGCGCGAACTGCACGTTCATCAGCATCAGCCCCAGCCAGACGATGATCCCGGTCCAGACGCTCAGCAGCGTTTTCAGCGCCAGATATTTAGAGACGCCCTTCAGCGCCCGGTGTAAGCCAGCAATGTGAATTTGTGGGTTATTCAGTGCAAAGCGCAGCTTATACGGGACGTGGCGGACTTCAAACAGCATAAACACCACCGTCATGACCAGCAGCAGAATGCTGGCCATCGCGCCGGAAAGCCCCGTCATCAAGGTGGTGGCGTAGGTCATGACCTTCTCGGAGTCCATCCTGCGCAGCATCCGTTCGGGTGAGATATGCAGATTAAGGAAGGGCACCATCTCCTGCAGCGCGACGATCTTACGCGTCAGCTCTTTGTTGTACTGCGGCAGCATGGTGGAGAATTCACTCAGCGAGGCCGCCAGCACGCCGAAGAGCGCCGTCAGGGCAATCAGCATCACGATGACGACAATGGTGATGGCGACCGGGCGGCTAACGCCCCGGCGCAGAAACCAGGTGACCAGAGGATTAAGCACAATGGCAAAAAAGAGCGCCAGCAGGAGCTGAACTATGATGTCGGCGGCCGCATGGATACCCGCAAGGATAACCACCAGACAGGCGAGTTTTAATAAGATGTGGAGTCCTGCTTTGTCGGACGGGTTAGCGATCATGCGCGTTCCTTAATGTGATGACCCGGTAAGTGTAGTGCCCGGGCCTCGCTTCGTCTGGCACCGTTAATCTGAAAGTCACTGCTGATTTTCTTATTGGGGCGTGGTAATAGTGAAACACTGTTGTAAAAAATCCAGGTAGAACCCCATGCCCGAACCTGCCGCTGAACCGGCACTGAGCGGACTGCGCCTCAATCTGCGCATCGTTTCCGTTGTGATTTTTAACTTTGCCAGCTATCTCACCATCGGCCTGCCGCTGGCGGTTCTGCCGGGCTATGTCCATGACGTCATGGGCTTCAGTGCCTTCTGGGCGGGGCTGGTGATTAGCCTGCAGTATTTCGCCACGCTCCTGAGCCGCCCGCATGCCGGGCGCTACGCGGACACGTTCGGTCCAAAAAGCATCGTGGTGGTGGGATTGTGTGGCTGCTTCCTCAGTGGCCTGAGCTACCTGCTGGCTGCCTCAGCCAGCCACTGGCCGCTGGTCAGCCTGGCGCTGCTCTGCCTGGGCCGCGTCATCCTCGGCATTGGGCAAAGCCTGGCGGGAACCGGCTCGACGCTCTGGGGCGTGGGGGTTGTCGGTACGCCACACATTGGTCGGGTGATCTCCTGGAACGGGATTGTCACCTACGGCGCGATGGCGCTCGGCGCGCCGCTTGGCGTGGCCTGCTATGCCTTTGGTGGGCTGTATGGCCTGGCCGTCACCATTATGGCGGTCGCGCTTGTGGCGATACTGTTTGCGCTGCCGCGCCCGACAGTGAAGGCCAGCAAGGGCAAACCGCTGCCGTTCCGGGCGGTGCTCGGGCGAGTCTGGCCATACGGGATGGCGCTGGCGCTGGCGACCACCGGCTTCGGGGTCATCGCCACCTTCATTACCCTGTTCTATGACGCCAAAGGCTGGGACGGCGCGGCCTTTGCGTTAACCCTGTTCAGCTGTGCGTTTGTTGGCGCGCGCCTGCTTTTCCCTAACGGTATCAACCGTCTGGGCGGGCTGAACGTGGCGACGATCTGCTTTGTGGTAGAGATTGTCGGGCTGCTGTTGACCGGCGTAGCCAGCGCGCCCTGGATGGCGAAAATGGGCGTATTTCTCGCGGGAGCCGGTTTTTCACTGGTCTTCCCGGCGCTGGGCGTGGTCGCGGTGAAAGCGGTGCCGCAGCAGAACCAGGGGGCGGCGCTGGCGACCTATACGGTGTTTATGGATATGTCGTTGGGCATTACCGGGCCGCTGGCAGGGCTGGTAATGGCCCGGGCGGGGGTACCGGTGATCTATCTCGCCGCGGCGGGTCTGGTCATGATGGCATTGCTGCTGACGTGGCGGCTAAAAAAATGGCCCCCGGTGCAGGCACCGGAGGCCACGTCATCATCGTGAAACGTTACTGGATTACGATGGTGTTAATGATGTTTTCAGCAGCCGTCTGCGCTTTCTGCTGATCTTCCGCTGGCAGGGTGATCTGCAGGGTCAGGAGTTTGTTATCAACCTTGCCCAGCACGACAGAGGAGTACGCGGTCTGGCCTTTCGCAGAGATGATGCTGTCCAGCTGCTGTAGCTTATGGCCTTTCAGCTCGATGGATTTATTGGTCACGACCTGCAGCTGCGGGTCGCGGCCGCGCTGCTGATCTTCCAGACGTTTGGACAGGACCGCCAGATCTTCGCTGGTGTCGTCGCCCACAATCACAATGACCGCTTTCTGCCCGGTTGCGTCGGAGTAAACGTGCATGTTATTCGCCTGAGTGCCCAGCTTGCCGCTCTGGTCAGTCATATCGGCTGGCAGAGAGAAGCTGAGTTTGCCATCCATCAGATTCACCGGCTGGCCGGTCGCATTGCTTTCTGCGGATGCGCCCTGAGCAGGCGTTTTCGTGTCGCTGTTATCACAGGCTGCAAGACCCACAACCAGCAGGCCAATCCCGACATATTTAACCAGATTGCGCATTGACTTCTTCCTTTCGATAAACGGCCATAACGGCTCATTCGCTCATCTTATCACAACTGATAAAGCGAACCCTTAACCAGCCTGCAATGCCGTGATTTCAGATTTATCTGCCAGCCTTTTCAGCAGCATATTCAGCAGCACGCCGTACATGGGCAGGAAGAACACAATGCTGATGAGCACCTTGAAGCAGTAGTCCACCAGCGCGATTTCCATCCAGTGTTCGGCCATGAACGCATCCGGGCTACGCCAGAAGGCGATGAAGAAGAAGGCCAGCGTATCGCTCACGTTACCGAACAGCGTGGAGGCGGTGGGTGCCATCCACCAGCGATGATTCTGACGCAGGCGATTAAACACGTGCACGTCCAGAATCTGCCCCAGCGCGTAGGCCATAAAGCTTGCTGCGGCGATACGGGCGACAAACAGGTTGAAGTGGGTTAACGCCTCAAAACCCTGCCAGCTTCCCATATAAAACAGGGACGACACCCCGTACGAGATGAACAGCGCCGGGAGCATGACCGCAAAAATAATGCGGCGAGCCAGCGGTGCGCCAAAAATACGCACGGTCAGATCGGTGGCGAGGAAAATAAACGGAAAGCTGAACGCGCCCCAGGTGGTATGAAAACCAAAGATGGAGATAGGGAGCTGCACCAGATAGTTGCTGGAGGTGATCACCAGCAAATGGAAAAGCGAAAGCCAGAACAACGCTTTTACGCGCTGTGATTCAGAAAACTGCGTCATATTGTGACCTTTTTATACGTTGGGGTGAGGGAACCCAATAAAAACCGCAGCATAATACTGCTTTGGCGGGACATTGCAATGGTTAGTTTTTACGCAATCGTTAACCTGGTTTGCATTGACCGCAACGGGGCGTAAACTACAGCCGTTTTTACCTGACCGAGAAGATCATGACCGACCTGTTTTCCAGCCCAGACCACACTCTTGATGCCCAGGGCCTTCGCTGCCCGGAACCGGTAATGATGGTACGTAAAACCGTGCGCAACATGCAGACCGGTGAAACGCTGCTGATCGTTGCCGACGACCCTGCCACCACGCGCGACATTCCCGGTTTTTGTACCTTTATGGAGCATGAGCTGGTGGCGCAGCAGACGGAAACGCTGCCGTACCGGTATTTGATTCGTAAGGGGTAGCCCTCACTTATTTGGGGGGAGGTTGGGGGTATCAGGCCGCACCCATGCTTGAACCTGTTCCTGAATATTTAAAAGCGAGTTTAACGGTAGATGACCTGCCTCTGGACGTCCCTGCCTTCGAACCGGAAGTTGATCAGTTGGGAAGCTATTGCCCGCTATTAACACAGTTGCTGTTGGCTCGTTCACTTTCAGAGAGTAATGAAAGAGTGGCTGGAGATTTGTTGCAAGGCTTAGTTGGGCTGTATAGCGGTATGTTGAAAGCACCGCGCTGGTTGCGTACAAATGAAGGCATCTTGCCACTGTGAAAAAAGTCGGGTGGCGCTAACGCTTACCCGACCTACGGGACTAGAGCCGTTGTAGGCCGGGTAAGGCGAAGCCGCCACCCGGCAAGAATACGGCCTCTGCGGCCTGATGCCCTCTCCCACAGGGAGAGGGAGAACGTCATCCTTTCATCCACGCCCGGATCCCGTCCAGGAACATCTGCGTTGCCATCATGACCAGAATGAGCCCCATCAGGCGCTCCAGCGCGTTTACCCCTTTTTCGCCCAGCAGGCGCAGGAACAGGGACGACTGCAGCAGAATGATAAACGTCCCGCCCCAGGCAATCAGCAGGGCAATGACCAGATGGCTCATCTGGTTCGGATACTGGTGCGACAGCAGCATCAGCGTCGCCAGAATGGTCGGCCCCGCGACGAGCGGGATCGCCAGCGGCACAATAAATGGCTCTTCACCCGCAGGCAGGCCGCTGCTGCTGCCTTCCGCGCTCGGGAAAATCATCTTAATCGCAATCAGGAACAGAATAATCCCACCGGAAATCGACACGGTTTCAGCGCGCAGGTTCAGGAAGGCGAGGATTTTTTCACCCGCAAACAGGAAGATAAACATCACCAGCAGGGCGATGAGCAGCTCGCGGATCATGATCGCCCGGCGGCGCTTCGGCTCGGTGTGCTTCAACACCGACATGAAGATCGGCAGGTTACCCAGGGGATCCATTATCAGGATCAATAAAACCGCTGCGGAAATGATTTCACTCATGTAAATTATCCCTGAATTTCTCTAAGGTTATTATGATAATTAGCTGTATTTCTGATTGCCGGGCAATCATCGATTAATTTCGCTTGCGACTTTGGCAGCATTTTGTAATGTGAAGCATATCCCAGTTCAATACTGGCTTGCACAATCAGCACACACCCTCAGCAGGAAAAAAATGCTATGAAAAACGTTGGTTTTATCGGCTGGCGCGGTATGGTCGGCTCTGTACTCATGCAACGCATGGTTGAAGAGCGCGATTTCGACGCTATCCGCCCGGTCTTCTTCTCCACTTCCCAGCTCGGCCAGGCTGCTCCGTCCTTTGGTGGTACCACAGGCACGTTGCAGGATGCTTACGATCTGGAAGCGCTGAAGGCACTCGACATTATTGTGACCTGCCAGGGCGGCGATTATACCAACGAAATCTATCCAAAGCTGCGTGAAAGCGGCTGGCAGGGCTACTGGATTGACGCGGCCTCGTCGCTGCGCATGAAAGACGATGCCATCATCATTCTCGACCCGGTTAACCAGGGCGTGATCGCCGATGGCCTGAACAACGGCGTAAAAACCTTTGTTGGCGGTAACTGCACCGTCAGCCTGATGCTGATGTCCCTCGGCGGCCTGTTCGCGCAGGATCTGGTGGAGTGGGTCTCCGTGGCGACCTACCAGGCGGCGTCCGGCGGCGGCGCGCGTCACATGCGCGAGCTGCTGACCCAGATGGGCCAGCTGCACCAGAGCGTCGCGACCGAGCTGGCAAACCCGGCGTCGGCTATTCTCGATATCGAGCGTAAAGTGACCGAGCTGACCCGCAGCGGCGAGCTGCCGGTGGATAACTTTGGCGTACCGCTGGCCGGCGGACTGATCCCGTGGATCGACAAGCAGCTGGATAACGGCCAGACCCGCGAAGAGTGGAAAGGCCAGGCCGAGACCAACAAAATCCTCAATACCGCGAACACCATTCCGGTTGACGGTCTGTGCGTGCGTATCGGCGCGCTGCGCTGCCACAGCCAGGCTTTCACTATTAAACTGAAAAAAGATGTGTCTATTCCGACCGTGGAAGAGCTGCTGGCCGCGCACAACCCGTGGGCGAAAGTGGTGCCAAACGATCGCGATATCACCATGCGCGAGCTGACCCCGGCAGCGGTGACCGGCACGCTGACCACGCCGGTTGGCCGTCTGCGTAAGCTGAACATGGGGCCGGAGTATCTCTCCGCGTTCACCGTCGGTGACCAGCTCCTGTGGGGCGCCGCTGAGCCGCTGCGCCGCATGCTGCGCCAGCTGGCGTAATAATTTGTTAAATACCGGGGGTGATTTTCACCCCTTTTTTTTGCGTACTACATGGAGTAACACGCGTATGTCTTATTTTTATCAGGAGTCATTTAGAGCGTTGGCTATGCTTTAAGGAAGAGTCATTTCTTACCTGAGGTTCGAGCGGAGCAGAATGGATGCACATTTTTGTGCTGTCCCGTTCAGGTCACATTAAAAGTCGTCCCGGAGCGCTTAAAAAGGACGACATAAAAAACAGGATGAATACCATGTCCGATCGTGTGGATAGAGACGTGATTAATGCGCTTATTGCGGGTCATTTCGCTGACCCCTTTTCTGTGCTTGGGATGCACCGTACTGAGGCCGGTCTGGAAGTTCGGGCACTGTTACCGGATGCCACAGAAGTCTGGGTGATTGAACCCAAAACCGGCCGCAAGGTCGGTAACCTTGAATGCCTCGATTCCCGTGGCTTCTTCTCGGGCGTGATGCCCCGTCGTAAAAATCCTTTTCGCTATCAGCTCGCCGTTCTCTGGCACGGCCAGCAGAACCTGATTGACGATCCCTACAGCTTCGGCCCTCTGCTTAAAGAGATGGATGCCTGGCTGCTCTCCGAGGGGACGCATCTGCGTCCTTATGAAACGCTGGGTGCCCATGCCGATACCATGGACGGCATCACCGGCACGCGGTTTTCCGTGTGGGCGCCCAATGCCCAGCGCGTCTCCGTTGTCGGCCAGTTCAACTACTGGGACGGCCGCCGTCACCCGATGCGCCTGCGTCGGGAAACCGGCATCTGGGAGCTGTTTATCCCCGGGGCACACCACGGGCAGCTTTATAAATTCGAGATGATCGACGCCCACGGCAAGCTGCGCATTAAAGCCGACCCGTATGCCTTCGAAGCGCAGATGCGCCCGGATACCGCGTCGCTGATCTGCGGCCTGCCGGAGAAGGTCGTCCAGACGGAGGAGCGTAAACAGGCCAACCGTTTTGATGCGCCAATATCCGTCTATGAAGTCCATCTCGGCTCCTGGCGCCGCCATACCGATAACAACTTCTGGCTGAGTTACCGGGAGCTTGCCGACCAGCTGGTGCCATACGCCAAATGGATGGGCTTTACCCACCTTGAGCTGCTGCCGGTCAACGAGCATCCGTTCGACGGCAGCTGGGGCTATCAGCCCACCGGGCTGTATGCGCCGACCCGCCGCTTCGGCACCCGCGACGACTTCCGCTATTTCATTGATGCCGCGCACGCCGCCGGGCTGAACGTGATCCTCGACTGGGTGCCGGGCCATTTCCCGGCGGATGATTTTGCGCTGGCAGAGTTTGACGGCACGAAGCTGTACGAGCATAGCGATCCGCGCGAGGGCTATCACCAGGACTGGAACACGCTGATCTACAACTACGGTCGCCGTGAAGTATCGAACTACCTGGTCGGGAATGCCCTGTACTGGATCGAGCGGTTTGGTATTGACGCCCTGCGCGTGGATGCGGTGGCGTCGATGATCTACCGCGACTACAGCCGCAAAGAGGGGGAGTGGATCCCGAACGAGTTTGGCGGCCGCGAAAACCTGGAAGCCATTGAATTCCTGCGTAATACCAACCGCATTATCGGCGAGCAGGTGGACGGTGCCGTGACCATGGCGGAAGAGTCAACCGACTTTGCGGGCGTCTCCCGTCCGCCGTCATCAGGCGGCCTGGGGTTCTGGTATAAGTGGAACCTGGGCTGGATGCACGACACGCTCGACTACATGAAGCTGGATCCGGTTCACCGTAAGTATCATCACGACAAGCTGACGTTCGGGATGCTCTACAACTACACCGAAAACTTCATGTTGCCGCTGTCGCACGATGAGGTGGTACACGGTAAAAAATCGATTCTCGACCGCATGCCGGGCGACGCGTGGCAGAAGTTTGCCAACCTGCGCGCCTATTACGGCTGGATGTTTGCCTTCCCGGGCAAGAAACTGCTGTTCATGGGCAATGAGTTCGCCCAGGGTCGCGAGTGGAACCACGACGCCAGCCTCGACTGGCATCTGCTGGAAGGCGGCGACAACTGGCACCACGGCGTGCAGCGTCTGGTGCGCGATCTGAACCTGACCTATCGCCACCACAAAGCGCTGCACGAGCTCGACTTCGATCCGTACGGCTTTGAATGGCTGGTGGTGGACGACCACGAGCGCTCGGTGTTTGTCTTTGTGCGTCGTGACAAAGCGGGTAACGAGATCATCGTCGCCAGCAACTTTACGCCGGTGCCGCGCGAACATTACCGCTTCGGCATTAACCAGCCGGGCAAATGGCGCGAAATTCTGAATACCGACTCGATGCACTACCACGGCAGCAACGCCGGTAACGGTGGGCTGGTACAGAGCGACGCCATTGAAAGCCACGGGCGACCCAACTCCCTGAGCCTGACGCTGCCGCCGCTTGGCACCATCTGGCTGATGCGGGAGGGCGAATGACGCAGCTTACGGCAGGTAAACCCGAACCGCTCGGGGCGCATTTTGACGGAAAAGGGGTGAACTTCACCCTCTTTTCCGCTCACGCCGAGCGGGTTGAACTGTGCGTGTTTGACGGGGAAGGTAACGAGCACCGTTACGATTTACCCGCGCGCACGGGGGATACCTGGCACGGCTACCTGGCCGGAGGACGGCCCGGTATGCACTATGGCTTTCGCGTTCACGGTCCGTGGGATCCCTCGCAGGGGCACTGGTTTAACCCGGCGAAGCTGCTGATTGACCCGTGCGCGCACCGCGTGGACGGTGAATTTAAAGATGACCCGCTCTTCCACGTGGGCTACGGCGAGCCCGACCACCGCGACAGCGCGCCCGTCGCGCCAAAAAGCGTGGTGGTGAACGATCTTTATGACTGGGAAGACGATGCCCCGCCGCAGACGCCGTGGGGCAAGACCGTTATTTATGAAGCCCACGTCAAAGGGCTGACGTACCTGCATCCGTCGATCCCCAAAGAGATGCGCGGCACCTACAAGGCGCTCGGGCATCCCACCATGATCGCCTACCTGAAACACCTCGGCATCACCGCTCTGGAACTGCTCCCCGTCGCCCTTTTTGCCAGCGAGCCGCGTCTGCAGCGGCTGGGGCTGAGCAACTACTGGGGCTATAACCCGCTGGCGATGTTCGCGCTCGAGCCGCGCTATGCCGTCCATCCGGAAAAGGCGCGGGACGAGTTCCGCGATGCGGTGAAGGCGCTCCACGCGGCGGGCATTGAGGTCATTCTGGACGTGGTGCTGAACCACAGCGCAGAAAGCGATCTCGACGGCCCGACGCTCTCCATGCGCGGAATTGATAACCGTAGCTATTATTGGATCAGGCACGATGGCGATTATGAGAACTGGACCGGCTGCGGTAACACGCTCAATCTCAGCCATCCGGCGGTTACGCATTTTGCGTATGAATGCCTGAAATACTGGGTGGAGACGTTCCACGTCGACGGTTTTCGTTTCGACCTGGCGCCCGTCATGGGACGCACGCCGGCGTTCAGCCAGCAGGCGCCATTGTTTGAGGCGATAAAAAACTGTCCGGTGCTCTCGCAGGTGAAGCTGATTGCCGAGCCGTGGGACATTGGTGAAGGCGGTTATCAGGTCGGGAATTTCCCGCCGCTGTTTGCCGAGTGGAACGACCACTACCGCGACGCCGTACGCCGCTTCTGGCTGGAGCGGAACCTGTCGCTGGGGGAATTTGCCGGGCGCTTTGCCGCGTCGAGCGATCTCTTTAAGCGCGACGGCAAACGCCCGTCGGCCACCGTTAATCTGTTGACGGCGCACGACGGTTTTACGCTCAGGGACTGCGTTTGTTTCAATCAGAAACACAATGAGGCGAACGGCGAAGAGAATCGCGATGGCACTAACAATAACCATAGCTTTAATCATGGTATAGAAGGGTTAGGCGGAAGTCTGGATGTGATAGAGCGGCGACGCGCCAGCGTTCATGCGCTGCTGACAACGCTTTTACTGTCGCAGGGCACGCCGATGCTGCTGGCAGGCGACGAGCAGGGTCACAGCCAGCACGGTAACAACAACGCCTATTGCCAGGACAACACCTTAACCTGGCTCGACTGGGGTGAAGCCAACAGCGGGCTGATTCATTTTACCGCTGCGCTGATCCATCTTCGTCAGCAGATCCCCGCGCTGACCGCCAACAGCTGGTGGGAAGAGGGTGACGGCAACGTTCGCTGGCTGAATAAAGACGCGCAACCGTTAAGCGCGCAAGAGTGGCAACACGGCGTACCACGCCTGCAAATCCTGCTGTCGGATAAATGGCTGGTCACGCTGAACGCGACGGATGACGTCGCAGAGATTGTTTTACCTGACGGGGAGTGGCGAGCCGTTCCCCCCTTTGCCGGAGCGGATAATCCGGTAGTAATGGCTGTCTGGCACGGGCCTGCGCACGGAGTGTGCGTATTCCAAAGATGATAAAAAAGGAGTTAGTCATGGTTAGATTAGAGAAGAACGATCCCTTAATGTTGGCACGCCAGCTACCATTAAAAACGGTTGCCCTGATACTTGCGGGCGGGCGTGGTACCCGTCTGAAAGATTTGACCATCAAGCGCGCCAAGCCGGCCGTTCACTTTGGTGGTAAGTTCCGTATTATCGACTTTGCGCTCTCCAACTGCCTGAACTCGGGCATTCGCCGCATTGGCGTCATCACGCAGTATCAGTCGCACACCCTGGTGCAGCATATTCAGCGCGGCTGGTCATTCTTCAGCGAAGAGATGAACGAATTTGTCGATCTCCTTCCTGCGCAGCAGCGCGTTCACGGCGAGAACTGGTATCGCGGAACGGCGGATGCGGTCACCCAGAACCTCGACATCATTCGTCGCTATAACGCGGAATACATTGTGATCCTCGCCGGGGACCACATTTACAAGCAAGATTACTCCCACATGCTCATCGACCACGTCGAAAAAGGGGCGCGCTGCACCGTGGCGTGTCTGCCTGTGCCCGTTGCTGAAGCGACGGCGTTTGGCGTCATGCACGTAGATGCCGACGACAAAATTATCGACTTCGTTGAAAAACCGGCGAACCCGCCAACCATGCCGGGCGATGACACCAAATCGCTCGCCAGCATGGGGATCTATGTCTTTGACGCAGATTATCTTTATGAGCTGCTGGAAGAAGACGACAAAGACGAAAACTCAAGCCACGACTTCGGTAAAGACATCATTCCGAAAATCACCAAAGCTGGCATGGCGTATGCACATCCTTTCCCGCTGTCCTGCGTGCAGTCCGACCCGAATGCGGAGCCTTACTGGCGCGATGTGGGAACGCTGGAAGCGTACTGGAAAGCCAACCTGGACCTGGCGTCCGTGACGCCCGAGCTGGATATGTACGACCAGAACTGGCCGATTCGTACCCATATGGAATCCCTGCCGCCTGCGAAATTTGTTCAGGACCGCTCCGGCAGCCACGGTATGACGCTGAACTCGCTGGTCTCCGGCGGGTGCATTATCTCCGGTTCGGTGGTGGTGCAGTCCGTGCTGTTCCCGCGCGTGCGGATAAATTCATTCTGTAATATCGATTCGGCAGTCTTGTTGCCGGACGTCTGGGTAGGGCGCTCGTGTCGTCTACGTCGTTGCGTGATCGACCGTGCCTGCGTCATCCCTGAAGGGATGGTCATTGGGGAGAATGCGGAAGAAGACGCGCGTCGTTTCTACCGTTCGGAAGAGGGGATCGTGTTAGTCACACGGGAAATGTTGCGGAAGCTGCAAATCAAACAGGAGCGATGATGCAGGTTTTACACGTATGTTCTGAGATGTTCCCGTTATTAAAAACGGGCGGTCTGGCAGATGTGCTTGGCGCATTACCGGCGGCGCAAATCGCCGGAGGCGTGGATACCCGAGTCCTGCTGCCCGCCTTTCCGGATATCCGGCGCGGTATACCTGATGCAAAAGTGGTGACCCGCCGTGAAACGTTTGCCGGACGCATTACCCTGCTGTTTGGACATTACAATGGCGTAGGGATTTACCTGATCGACGCGCCGCATTTATACGATCGCCCGGGCAGCCCGTATCACGATACGAACCTGTTCGCCTACACCGACAACGTGCTGCGCTTTGCGCTGCTCGGCTGGGTCGGCGCCGAAATGGCGACGGGGCTGGATCCGTTCTGGCGTCCGGATGTGGTGCATGCGCACGACTGGCACGCCGGGCTTGCTCCGGCGTATCTCGCCGCGCGCGGCCACCCGGCGAAATCGGTCTTTACCGTGCATAACCTGGCCTATCAGGGGATGTACTACGCCCATCACATGAATGACATCGATCTGCCATGGTCGTTCTTTAACATGCACGGTCTGGAGTTTAACGGACAGATCTCGTTCCTGAAGGCGGGGCTGTACTACGCCGATCACATCACGGCGGTGAGCCCAACCTACGCGCGTGAGATCACCCAGCCGGCGTTTGGCTACGGCATGGAAGGGTTGCTGCAGCAGCGCCACCGCGAAGGCCGCCTGTCGGGCATTCTGAACGGCGTGGATGAACAGATCTGGAGCCCGGAAACCGATCTCCTGCTGGCGGCGCGCTACGGCCGTGATTCCGTGGAGGACAAAGCGGAAAACAAACGCCAGCTGCAGATTGCGATGGGCCTGAAGGTTAACGACAAAGTGCCGCTGTTCGCCGTCGTAAGCCGCCTGACCAGCCAGAAAGGGCTGGATCTGGTGCTGGAGGCGCTGCCCGGTTTACTGGAGCAGGGCGGGCAGCTGGCGCTGCTCGGCGCGGGCGACCCGGTGCTGCAGGAAGGTTTCCTTGCCGCCGCCGCGGAACATCCGGGGCAGGTCGGCGTACAGATTGGTTACCACGAGGCGTTTTCGCATCGCATTATGGGCGGCGCGGACGTCATCCTGGTGCCGAGCCGTTTCGAACCCTGCGGCCTGACGCAGCTTTACGGCCTGAAATACGGCACCCTGCCGCTGGTGCGCCGCACGGGCGGGCTGGCGGATACGGTATCGGATAGCTCACTGGAAAACCTGGCGGACGGTATCGCCAGCGGGTTTGTCTTTGAGGACAGTAATGCCTGGTCGCTGCTTCGGGCGATTCGGCGTGCTTTCGTCTTGTGGTCCCGTCCATCGCTGTGGCGCTACGTCCAACGCCAGGCGATGTCCATGGACTTTAGCTGGCACGTTGCGGCGCAGTCATACCGCGATCTCTATCAACGCTTGATGTAACGAGGCGAAGTTACTGATATGAACGCTCCATTTAGCTACTCTTCACCCACGCTCAGCGTTGAGGCGTTAAAGCACTCCATCGCCTACAAGCTGATGTTCACCATCGGGAAAGATCCGGTTATTGCCAACAAGCACGAGTGGCTGAACGCCACCCTGTTTGCGGTGCGCGACCGCTTAGTTGAACGCTGGCTACGCTCAAACCGCGCCCAGCTCTCGCAGGAGACGCGTCAGGTTTACTATCTGTCGATGGAATTTTTGATTGGCCGCACGCTGTCCAATGCGCTGTTGTCGCTCGGTATTTATGACGACGTCAAAACCGCACTGGAAGAGATGGGGTTAGATTTAGAAGAACTGATCGACGAAGAGAACGACCCGGGCCTCGGTAACGGCGGTCTGGGACGTCTTGCCGCCTGCTTCCTCGACTCGCTGGCGACGCTCGCGCTGCCGGGCCGCGGCTACGGTATTCGCTACGATTACGGCATGTTCAAGCAAAACATCGTCGACGGGCGTCAGAAAGAGTCCCCGGACTACTGGCTGGAGTACGGCAACCCGTGGGAGTTCAAGCGCCACAACACGCGCTACAAGGTGCGCTTTGGCGGGCGTATTCAGCAGGAAGGAAAAAAATCCCGCTGGGTGGAAACGGAAGAGATCCTGGCCGTGGCCTACGACCAGATTATCCCCGGCTACGACACCGATGCCACCAACACGCTGCGCCTGTGGAGCGCTCAGGCCAGTAGCGAAATTAACCTCGGTAAATTTAACCAGGGTGACTACTTCGCGGCGGTGGAGGATAAAAACCACTCCGAGAACGTGTCCCGCGTGCTGTACCCGGATGACTCGACCTACTCAGGCCGCGAGCTGCGCCTGCGTCAGGAGTATTTCCTCGTTTCGGCGACCATTCAGGATATCCTCAGCCGCCACCATCAGCTGCACAAAACCTACGCCAACCTGGCGGAGAAAACCGCGATCCACCTTAATGACACCCACCCGGTGCTCTCTATTCCGGAGCTGATGCGCCTGCTCATCGACGAGCATAAGTTCAGCTGGGACGACGCCTTTGAGGTGACCTGCCAGGTGTTCTCGTACACCAACCACACGCTGATGAGCGAAGCGCTGGAGACGTGGCCGGTGGACATGCTCGGCAAAATCCTGCCGCGCCATCTGCAGATTATCTTTGAGATTAACGACTACTTCCTCAAGACGCTGCAGGAGCAGTATCCAAACGATACCGGCCTGCTGAGCCGCGCGTCCATCATTGATGAGTCGAACGGCCGCCGCGTGCGCATGGCCTGGCTGGCGGTTGTCATCAGCCACAAGGTCAACGGCGTGTCCGAGCTCCACTCGAACCTGATGGTGCAGTCGCTGTTTGCGGACTTCGCGAAGATCTTCCCGACGCGGTTCTGCAACGTGACCAACGGCGTCACCCCGCGCCGCTGGCTGGCGCTGGCTAACCAGCCGCTCTCTGAGGTGCTGGACGAGAATATCGGCCGCACCTGGCGTACCGATTTGAGCCAGCTGAGCGAGCTGGAGCAGCATATTGATTTCCCGACGGTGAACAAAGCCGTGCGCGAAGCCAAGCTGCTGAACAAAAAGCGTCTGGCGGTCTGGCTGGCGATGCACCTGAACGTGGTGGCAAACCCGAAAGCGCTGTTCGACGTGCAGATCAAACGCATCCACGAATACAAGCGTCAGCTGATGAACGTGCTGCACGTGATCACCCATTACAACCGGATTAAGGCCGACCCGACGGCCGAATGGGTGCCGCGCGTGAAGATCTTCGCCGGTAAGGCGGCGTCGGCCTACTACATGGCGAAGCACATTATTCATCTCATCAACGACGTGGCGAAGGTGGTTAACCAGGATCCGGATATTGGCGACAAGCTGAAGGTGGTGTTCATTCCGAACTACAGCGTCAGCCTGGCGCAGCTGATCATCCCGGCGGCGGATCTCTCTGAGCAGATTTCCACGGCGGGGACGGAGGCATCCGGCACCAGTAACATGAAGTTTGCCCTCAACGGCGCGCTGACCATCGGCACGCTGGACGGGGCGAACGTCGAGATGCTGGAGCACGTGGGCGAAGACAATATCTTTATCTTCGGTAATACGACGGAAGAGGTAGAGGCGCTGCGCAGGAAAGGCTACTCGCCGCGTCAGTATTACGAAGAGGATGAAGAGTTGCGTCAGGTGCTGACGCAGATTGCAACCGGCGTGTTTAGCCCTGATGAACCGAGCCGCTACCGCGATCTGGTGGATTCGCTGATTAACTTTGGCGATCACTATCAGGTGCTGGCGGATTACCGCAGCTACGTCGACTGTCAGGATAAGGTGGACGAACTGTATCGCCAGCCTGAGAAGTGGACCAGCGCCGCGATGTACAACATCGCCAATATGGGCTATTTCTCGTCAGACAGGACCATCAAGGAGTATGCCGAGACGATCTGGCATATTGATCCGGTGAGGTTGTAAAAATAAAGCCCGGTGGCGCTGCGCTTACCGGGCCTACGGGATCGAGTAGGCCGGGTAAGGCGGAGCCGCCACCCGGCTTTTTTGTATTAGGACGCCAGCGACAGCTCGCGTTTCGCCGCATGTTGCAGCAACCACTGCGCCACGCGAGACTGCTGTTCGGCGTTGAGCCACATCCCTTCTTTGGTACGGCGCCAGATAGCATCATCCAGACGACGCACCCACTCGTGCTCAACCAGATAACGCAGCTCGGCTTCGTACAGCTCGTGACCGAAATGCTCGCCCAGATCGGCAATCTCTTTTGCATCACCCAGGATCAGCTCGGTATTGCTGCCGTAGGTGCGGGCATAGTGGCGCGCCATCCCTTCAGTGATGAACGGGAAGCGACGGCGCAGCTTCGCGGCGTAATCATCGCGGTTATCGCCGATATCACCGCCGGGCAGAACCGCGCCTTTGGTCCATGCCGGGCCAATGCCTTTATAGTACGGCGCCAGTTTTTCCAGCGCGTGCTCGGCCAGCTTGCGGTAGGTGGTGAGCTTGCCGCCAAACACGGACAGCAGCGGCGCCTGACCGTCTACGTCGTGAATATCGAGCGTATAGTCGCGGGTGATGGCCTGCGGTGAATCAGACTCGTCATCGCACAGCGGACGCACGCCGGAGTAGGTCCAGACCACGTCGTCGCGCGACAGCTGTTTCTTAAAGTGCGCGTTATACACTTTAAGCAGGTAGTTCACTTCGCTCTCGTCGATCTCGACGTTCTTCGGATCGCCTTTGTACTCCACGTCGGTGGTGCCGATGATGGAGAACTCGTCCATCCACGGGATCACAAACACGATGCGCTTGTCTTCGTTCTGCAGAATGTAGGCCTGCTTCTGGGTATGCACGCGCGGCACCACAATGTGGCTGCCCTTTATCAGGCGGATGCCGTACGGGGAAGGCAGATGCATGCCCTCGTCAAAGAACTGTTTCACCCACGGGCCGGTGGCGTTCACCAGGCCGCGCGCTTTCCAGCTGAACTTCTCGCCGGTATCGATATCTTCCGCCTCGACAATCCACAGGCCGTTTTCACGGCGGGCAGCGGTCGCGCGGGTGCGGGTTTTCACCTCGCCGCCTTTCTTCTCAACCATCTGCGCGTTCGCCAGCACCAGGCGGGCATCGTCCACCCAGCAGTCGGAATATTCGAATCCGCGCACGATTTCAGGCTTAAGGACCGATTCTGAGCCAAAACGCAAACCTTTCGAACCCGGGAGGCTGGTGCGTTTACCCAGATGATCGTACATAAACAGACCAATTCGGATCATCCACGCCGGACGCAGATGCGGGCGATGGGGCAGGCGGAAGCGCATCGGAATCGCCAGATGCGGGGCCATTTTCAGCAGCACTTCACGTTCGGCCAGCGCTTCGCTGACCAGGCGGAATTCGTAGTGTTCCAGGTAGCGCAGGCCACCGTGAATCAGTTTGGAGCTGGCGGACGACGTCGCGCAGGCGAGATCGTTAGCTTCCAGCATCAGTACGGATAAACCGCGTCCTGCGGCATCGACCGCAATACCGGCACCGTTGATGCCACCGCCTATCACAATCAGATCTTTGGTTTCCATAACACCCTCATGCACTTTCGTTAAAGCTCAGAAATGTTCGATATCGCTCATAATAGCAAAGGAACGCGCTTTTGGTAACATCAAAAAAACAATTTAGAGTGATATGGATAACATAATGGCGTTTACCCGCCGCCAGGACGTACACTACGGGGTAAAATCTTGTCGTTGACCACTGTTAAGAGAACACCATGGATCAGTTTGAATGTATTAACGTAGAAGAAGCCCACCAGAAGATGCACCAGGGAAAAGCGGTGCTGGTGGACATCCGCGATCCGCAGAGTTTTGCGATGGGCCATACGCCGGGCGCGTTTCATCTTACCAACGACACGCTGGGCGCGTTTATGCGCGATAACGACTTCGACACGCCGGTGATGGTCATGTGCTACCACGGCAACAGCAGCAAAGGCGCGGCGCAGTACCTGCTTCAGCAGGGTTACGACGCGGTTTACAGCGTCGACGGCGGTTTCGATGCCTGGCATCGTCATTTCCCGGCGGAAGTGGAATACGCGTTTGAGCGCTGATCCCGCTATACTGTCCCCTTTTGTGTGGAAATAAGCGACCGCTGCCCATGTTGATGATCACCTCTTTTACCAACCCGCGCGTCGCCCAGGCGTTTGTCGACTATATGGCGACGCAGGGCGTTATTCTGACTATTCAGCAACATACGCAGACCGACGTCTGGCTGGCCGATGAGAGCCAGGCCGGGCGGGTAAACGAGGAGCTGGCGCGTTTTCTTGAGAACCCTGGCGACCCGCGCTATCTCGCGGCCAGCTGGCAATCCGGCCAGACCGGCAGCGGATTGCACTACAGCCGCTTTCCCTTCCTCGCCACCCTTCGCGAGCGCGCGGGCCCGTTTACGCTGCTGCTGATGGCGGCCTGCATCATTGTCTTCATTATCATGAACGTGGTCGGCGACCAGAGCGTAATGATTGCCCTGGCGTGGCCCTATGATCCGTCGCTTGAGTTTGACGTATGGCGCTACTTTAGCCACGCGCTGATGCACTTCTCGGTGATGCATATCCTCTTTAACCTGCTCTGGTGGTGGTATCTCGGCGGTGCCGTTGAAAAGCGTCTGGGCAGCGGCAAGCTGATCGTTATCACCATCATCAGCGCCCTGTTGAGCGGCTACGTACAGCACAAGTTCAGCGGCCCGTGGTTCGGCGGGCTGTCGGGTGTCGTCTATGCCCTGATGGGCTACGTCTGGCTTCGCGGGGAGCGCGATCCGCAAAGCGGCATCTATCTGCAACGCGGATTGATAACCTTTGCGTTAATATGGCTAATTGCCGGATGGTTTGATCTGTTTGGTATGTCTATCGCCAACGGTGCGCACGTCGCCGGGCTGGCCGTGGGGCTGGCGATGGCCTTTGCCGACACGCTCCATGCGCGAAAACGAACATAATTCTCAGGGATAATTGATGAAACAAACACAACGTCATGACGCCATTATCGAACTGGTAAAAAAACAGGGATACGTCAGCACCGAAGAGCTGGTGGAGCAGTTTGCCGTCAGCCCACAAACCATCCGTCGTGACCTGAACGACCTGGCCGATCAGAACCGCATCCTTCGCCACCACGGCGGCGCGGCGCTGCCGTCCAGCTCGGTCAACACCTCCTGGCACGACCGAAAAGCGACGCAGACGGCGGAGAAAGAGCGCATTGCCCGCAAGGTCGCCAGCCAGATCCCGAACGGGGCGACGCTGTTTATTGATATCGGCACCACGCCGGAAGCGGTCGCCCATGCGCTGCTGGATCACGAGAACCTGCGCGTGGTCACCAACAACCTGAACGTCGCCAATACCCTGATGCAAAAAGACGATTTCCGCATCATCCTCGCGGGCGGCGAGCTACGCAGCCGCGACGGCGGGATTATCGGTGAAGCGACCCTCGACTTTATCTCTCAGTTCCGCCTCGACTTCGGCATTCTGGGCATCAGCGGCATCGACAGCGACGGTTCGCTGCTGGAGTTTGATTACCACGAGGTGCGCACCAAGCGCGCGATCATTGAAAACTCACGCCACGTGATGCTGGTGGTGGATCACTCGAAGTTTGGCCGTAACGCGATGGTGAACATGGGCAGCATCAGCATGGTGGATGCGGTCTATACCGACGTGATGCCGCCGGCGGGCGTGATGCAGGTAATTAAAGATAATAATTTGCAGCTGGAACTGTGCTAACGGTTGTGTCGGGTGGCGCTGCGCTTACCCGACCTACAAATTGTTTTCCCTCTCCCTGTGGGAGAGGGCATCAGACCGCACAAAACTAAACGCCGTACCCCATCATCTTCAACAGCTGCTGCGCATGCTGCACCGCATCCTGTCGATGCGCCACGCCCAGCTTCTGGTACAGGTTGCGGATATGCGTTTTGATGGTGGTCGCCGCCACCGCCAGCTCGCCGGCAATCTGCTCGTTGCTGTAGCCTGAATAGATGAGCCCCAGAACCTGCCATTCGCGCTGGGTAAGCGGACTGGTGCGGATAAGCTCCGGCACTTCCGGGTGGTTCAGCAGACGTTCAACGAAGTTCTCATCGAAATGCGCAAACTTGTGGCGATGATGCTGGTTAATCTCGCGCAGAATGCGCTGGGCGCGATGCTGATCCAGCTCCGGCAGCGTGTTGAGCTGAATCAGCTGACGCAGCTGCTGGGCCATCACTTCCCCTTCAATCACAAAGTGGCTGATAAACCCGGTGCGGTTAGCCAGCTGTAGCGCCTCCAGCAGCACGCGCTGGGCATCGTTTTTACGGCCCGCCTGCCAGTAGAGCTGATTTTGCAGCAGCAGGTTGCGGTTCAGGTCGCTCATCAGGCGCAGGCTGCGCGCGTTTTCGTTCAGCTCTTCCAGCACAATCTCTGCGGGCTCTAATTCACCGAGCAGGATCTGCGCGCGGGCAATGTTGCGCCACTGGCTCTGCAGGAAGTGGTTGTTGGCAAATTCCGGTTTTGGCGTCTGACGCAGCCAGTTGGCGGCGGATTTTTTATCGCCGGTCATCTGCCAGTAAATCACCCGGACCTTGTCGGCGTTTGACACCCAGTCGCTATGATACTGGCCGTTGCCGAGCAGGTTTTCCAGGCGGTTAAGATGGTTGCGGGCGTTATCGAGATCGCCGCGCGCCAGCGAGCACTGCACCAGCAGCGCCAGGCACTGCAGCTGCTGCTGAGGCTGGAAACTGGAAAGAACATCCACACCCTGGCGGGCGCAGCTTTCTGCTTCATCCAGACGCGACCATGCCCACAGTAATTGAGCGCGAATACGCAGCAGGAACTCGTGCATCGGCAGCTGTTCCAGATGCTGCTCGCGAATCAGCTGGAACGCTTTCTCCTGGTTTTCCCAGGCGGCCTGCAGGAACCCCTGCGCGAATAAAATCTCGCTCTGCTGGATCAGGCTCCACAGCGCGTAGTGCCAGACATCATGACGACGCGCCATCTGTTCGGTTTGCTGCATCAGTGAAAGCGAGCGCGTGAGGTCGCCCTTGCAGTGCAGTACTTCGCCGTGTACGGAGGTCGCCACGATGCGGCTGTAGAAGTTGGCCAGCGGCAGTTCATCCAGCGCGACCATCGCCAGCCGTTCCGCTTCGTCCGGGTCGCCATCGTTAATGGCCACCTGAGCGCGCAGCGCGTTGAACTCGCCGTGCAGGGTGGTATCCATCTCGCTTTCCATCTCCTGCTCGGCGCGTGCCAGCAGGGTGTTCACTTCGCTGTAGCGATGCTGGCTCTGCATCAGCCAGGCCTGCAGCAGCACCAGACGCGGATTCTCCAGCAGGCTTTCCCACGGCAGGGCTTTGAGTGACTCTTCCAGCAGCGTCAGCTCGCTGTGGTTAAACAGGCCCCACGCGTGATTGAGGAGGATATCGCGCAGCATGCTGGCGTCACCGGCGGCGAGCGCGTGGTGGATGGCCTCGCTCGGGAAGCCCTGTGCCATCCAGCTTTCGGCAGCGGCGCGGTGGATCTCCGGCAGTTCAACCGCCAGCTCCCACTGACAGCGCTGGCGCAGGAAGCTACCAAACAGCGGATGATAGCTAAACCACTCGCCGGGATCGTCCATGCGCGTCAGGAAAAGGCCCTGACGTTCAATCTCTTCGAGCTGAAGCTGACCGTTTTCACAGCCCGTCACCCGCACGATCAGCGCATCGTTCATGGAGCGCAGCAGCGAGCTTTTCAGCAGGAAATTACGCGTCGAGGGATCGACGCTGTCCAGCACCTCATCCACCAGGTAATCAGAGAGGTGGCTGGCGTTGATGCCGGCCAGACGGCGCGCTGACTGATGCGCCGGGCTGTTGTTTTGCCGGGCAGAGAGGGCAATCAGCTGCAGCGCCGTGGCCCAGCCCGCGACGTCATCACACAGACGGCTGCTTTCGGCGGCCTCAATCGGTGAGTTCAGGCGGCAGTCGAAGAACTGTTTCGCTTCCTGGTGGGTAAAAGCAAGCTGTTGGCTACCCACTTCCAGAAGCTGATCGCGCACGCGCAGGTTGGCAATACCCAACTGCGGCAGGTTGCGTGACAGCACCACTAACGTCAGGTTTTCCGGCTGATGGCGCAGGAAGAAACGCATCGATTCATGAATCACCGGGTTAGTGATGAGATGGTAATCATCAATCACCACGTAAAGCGGGCGATGCCATTCAGCCAGTTCGATAAACAGCTGAGAGAAAAGGGAGGACAGGCTGGCGTACTGGCGCTTTTGCACCATCACCTCACTGGCGACGCAGTGTCCATGGGTGGCTTGCTGTATGGCGGCAATCAGATAGCTTGCAAAACGTTCTTGCTGGTTATCGCCCTCATCAAGGGAGTACCAGCCAAGATCGCTCTTACCTGCGGCCCATTGCGAGATGAGCGTTGTTTTTCCATAACCTGCAGGGCTCGTAACCAGCGCCAGTCGGAAATTATGCGCGCCGGAAAGTTTAGCCAACAGACGCTCGCGGACCACTGTATGGTCAAGACGAACCGGGCGACTTAATTTAGACGGAATCAACATAGGTTTCACTTCACTGTGGGGAACGAGAGATTTTATTTTTTTTGCGCTTCGTAATTAATACGATATAAGGTCGGTCAGAAAGAGAACTATTGCAAGTTATGTCTGGATTTGGTGGCTCTGAATTTGCACTCTGTCACAAAACATTCAGGCAGATGATGGAACTTTCTGGAAAGGGCTTTAATGCCGCGTCAATGCTGGCTTGTATGGTTGTGCTGCGGCTGCGCTGAAACTGGTTTCAGGAAGGGATAGTGACGTCAAATTTAATAAAGTGTGGGTAAAGTTCAGCGAGAATAATACCTTTCATCGTCATGACATCCTGTTGCAAAAATATTATTCCAGGTAAGTAATTATTTCGGCAGGGTTTAATTTCATCCGAAACTGCATTTCATTTCTTTGACATTCTCCTCGGTTACTTTTTTATCTTCCGGGCACACTCGAACTATGCTCTGAGAGTGGCCTTGATCACACTTTTCTGCTCATCCCCGCTACTCCTCCCTGTCTAATCCCCTACGGGAGGAGGAAGAGGTGAAATGAGCCAGGCACACTAGCGCCAACTTGTGTTTTCTTTCTAAAGGATGCCGATCCCCTATGTCACAGCCTACCTTCAACAAAGCTCAATTCCAGGCTGCCCTGACGCGTCAGTGGCAGCGTTTTGGCCTTCATGCTGCAAACGAGATGACGCCTCACCAGTGGTGGCAGGCAGTGAGCGGTGCGCTCGCAGAGCAGCTGGATGCTCAACCTCTGGCAAAACCGGCAAACGGGCAGCGCCATGTAAACTACATTTCAATGGAGTTCCTGATTGGCCGTCTGACGGGCAACAACCTGTTGAACCTCGGCTGGTATCAGGAGGTTGGTGACGTTCTTAAAGAACACGACATTAACCTGACCGATCTGCTGGAAGAAGAGATTGACCCGGCGCTGGGCAACGGTGGTCTGGGCCGTCTGGCGGCCTGTTTCCTGGATTCCATGGCGACCGTCGGCCAGTCGGCGATTGGTTACGGTCTGAACTACCAGTACGGCCTGTTCCGTCAGTCCTTCGCTGACGGCCATCAGATGGAAGCGCCGGACGACTGGCATCGCAATACCTACCCGTGGTTCCGCCATAACGCGCAGCTGGACGTGCAGGTTGGCATTGGCGGGAAAGTGACGAAACAAGGTCTCTGGGAGCCTGCGTTCACCATTACCGGCGAAGCCTGGGATCTGCCGGTGCTTGGCTACCGTAACGGCGTGGCGCAGCCGCTGCGTCTGTGGCAGGCGAAGCACGCCCATCCGTTTAACCTGACCAAATTTAACGACGGCGATTTCCTGCGTGCCGAGCAGCAGGGCATCGATGCCGAGAAGCTGACCAAAGTCCTCTACCCGAACGACAACCACCTGGCCGGTAAAAAGCTGCGCCTGATGCAGCAGTACTTCCAGTGCGCCTGCTCCGTGGCGGACATTCTGCGTCGCCATCACCTGGCGGGCCGCAAGCTGGCGCAGCTGCCGGACTTCGAAGTCATTCAGCTCAACGACACGCACCCGACCATTGCCATCCCGGAACTGCTGCGCGTGCTGATTGACGAGCATCAACTGAGCTGGGACGACGCCTGGGCCATCACCAGCCGTACCTTTGCCTACACCAACCACACCCTGATGCCGGAAGCGCTCGAGTGCTGGGATGAGAAGCTGGTGAAAGCGCTGCTGCCGCGCCACATGCAGATCATCAACAAGATTAACGACCAGTTTAAAACCCTGGTGGATAAAACCTGGCCGGGCAACAAAGCGGTCTGGGCGAAGCTGGCGGTGGTTCACGATAAGCAGGTACGCATGGCGAACATGTGCGTAGTGAGCGGCTTTGCGGTGAACGGCGTGGCGGCGCTGCACTCGGATCTGGTGGTCAAAGATCTGTTCCCGGAATACCACCAGCTGTGGCCGACCAAATTCCACAACGTGACCAACGGCATTACGCCGCGTCGCTGGATCAAGCAGTGCAACCCGCTGCTGGCTGGCCTGCTGGACAAGACCCTCAAGAAAGAGTGGGCCAACGATCTGGACCAGCTCATCAACCTGGAAAAATACGCTGACGACGCGAAATTCCGCGAACAGTACCGCGCGATTAAGCTGGAGAACAAAGTTCGCCTGGCGGCGTTCGTGAAAGCGCGCACCGGGATTGAGATCAACCCGAATGCGATTTTCGATATCCAGATCAAACGCCTGCACGAGTACAAACGTCAGCACCTGAACCTGCTGCACATTCTGGCGCTATACAAAGAGATCCGCGAGAACCCGCAGGCTGACCGCGTGCCGCGCGTGTTCCTGTTCGGCGCGAAGGCGGCGCCGGGCTACTACCTGGCGAAAAACATTATCCTCGCCATCAATAAAGTGGCGGAGGCGATCAACAGCGATCCGAACGTGGGCGACAAGCTGAAAGTGGTATTCCTGCCGGATTACTGCGTCTCGGCGGCTGAAATGCTGATCCCGGCGGCGGATATCTCCGAGCAGATCTCAACCGCAGGAAAAGAAGCCTCCGGTACCGGCAATATGAAGCTGGCGCTGAACGGCGCGCTGACCGTCGGCACGCTGGACGGGGCGAACGTCGAAATCGCCGAGAAGGTGGGCGAAGAGAATATCTTTATCTTCGGTCATACCGTGGAAGAGGTGAAAGCCATCAAGGCCAAAGGCTACGACCCGGTGAAATGGCGTAAGAAAGACAAAGTGCTGGACGCGGTGCTGAAGGAGCTGGAGAGCGGCAAATACAGCGACGGCGACAAGCACGCGTTTGACCAGATGCTGCACAGCATGGACAAACACGGCGGTGACCCGTATCTGGTCATGGCGGACTTCACGGCCTACGTTGAAGCGCAAAAACAGGTCGACGTGCTGTATCGCGACCAGGACGCGTGGACCCGGGCGTGCATTCTGAACACCGCCCGCTGCGGTATGTTCAGCTCTGACCGCTCAATCCGTGATTATCAGGCCCGTATCTGGCAGGCAAAACGCTAAGGAAGCGCGATGGAGAGTAAACGTCTGGACAGTGCCGCGCAGGCGGCGGGAATTAGCCTCAGTTACATTAATGCTCACGGCAAACCACAGTCTATTGGCGCCGACACCAAAAGACGTTTGCTGGATGCCATGCACAAAACCGAAGCGAAAGCGTCGGCTGCGCCGGTGCCGAACGTGAAGGTATTCACCGCAGGTAAAAAGATGCCGCTCGCGGTGGAAGGGCGCGGCGAGTTTAGCTGGCTGCTCACGACCGAAGAGGGGCATCAGCACAAAGGCCACGCCACCGGCGGCAAAACCCTTAACCTTCCGGCGAAGCTGCCGGAGGGCTACCACACCCTGACGCTCACCCAGGACGATCGGCGTTTCCACTGCCGGGTGATCGTCGCGCCAAAACGCTGCTACGAGCCGCAGGCGCTGCTCGAAGGGAAAAAGCTGTGGGGCGCCTGCGTGCAGCTCTACACGCTGCGCTCCGACAGCAACTGGGGGATCGGTGATTTTGGCGATCTGAAGAACATGCTGGCATCCGTGGGCGAGCGCGGCGGCGCGTTTATCGGCCTCAACCCGATCCACGCCCTCTATCCGGCCAACCCGGAGAGCGCCAGCCCGTACAGCCCGTCCTCCCGTCGCTGGCTGAACGTGATTTATATCGACGTTAACGCCTTAGATGACTTCAAAAACAGCAAAGAGGCGCAGGCCTGGTGGAAACTCAGTACCACGCAGCAGGCGCTGAAGCAGGCGCGCGAAGCCGACTGGGTGGACTATTCCACCGTCACGGCGCTGAAAATGGCCGCGCTGCGTCTGGCGTGGAAAGGCTTTTCGCAGCGCGATGACGAGCAGATGGCGGCGTTCCGCCAGTTCGTGACGCAGGAGGGCGAGAGCCTGTACTGGCAGGCGGCGTTCGATGCGCTGCACGCGTATCAGGTGAAAGAGGACGAAATGCGCTGGGGCTGGCCGGTCTGGCCTGAAGCGTATCAATCCGTCGACACGCCGGAAGTGAAAGCATTCTGTAAAAAATATGCCGATGAAGTGGACTTCTACCTGTGGCTGCAGTGGCTGGCGTACAGCCAGTTTGCCGCCTGCTGGCAGGTGAGCCAGGGCTATAAAATGCCGATTGGCCTGTACCGCGATCTGGCCGTAGGTGTGGCAGAGGGCGGCGCGGAAACCTGGTGCGACCGTGAACTCTACTGCCTGAAGGCCTCCGTCGGCGCGCCGCCGGATATCCTTGGCCCGCTCGGCCAGAACTGGGGCTTGCCGCCGATGGATCCGCACGTGATGGCGGCGCGCGCCTACGAGCCGTTTATCGACCTGCTGCGCGCCAACATGCAGAACTGCGGGGCGCTGCGTATCGACCACGTGATGTCCGTGCTGCGCCTGTGGTGGATCCCGTACGGTGAAACGGCGGATCACGGGGCGTACGTGCAGTATCCGGTTGACGATCTGCTGTCGATCCTGGCCCTGGAAAGCAAGCGTCACCAGTGCATGGTGATCGGTGAAGATCTCGGTACCGTGCCGGTGGAGATTGTCAGCAAGCTCCGCGACAGCGGCGTCTACTCCTATAAAGTGCTCTATTTTGAAAACGACCATGAGAAAACCTTCCGCGCGCCGCAAGCGTACCCTGAACAGTCAATGGCAGTCGCGACGACGCATGACCTTCCTACGCTTCGTGGCTATTGGGAAAGCGGCGATCTGACCCTTGGCAAAACGCTGGGCCTGTATCCTGACGAAGAGGTGTTACGCGGCCTGTATCAGGATCGCGAGCTCTCCAAGCAGGGGCTGCTGGATGCGCTGCATAAGCATGGCTGTCTGCCGAAGCGCGCCGGGCATAAAGCGTCGCTGATGGCGATGACTGCGACACTCAACCGCGGTTTGCAGCGCTATATTGCCGACAGCAATAGCGCCCTGCTGGGCCTGCAGCCGGAAGACTGGATTGATATGGCGGAGCCGGTGAACATCCCGGGTACCAGCTATCAGTACAAGAACTGGCGTCGCAAGCTGTCCACCACGCTTGAGGCGATGTTTGCCGATGACGGGGTGAACAGGCTGATCAAGGATTTGGATAAGCGGCGAAAAGCTGCTGGTAAGAAGTAATAAAAAACCCGCCAGCGGCGGGTTTTTTATTATCAGGTGGTGCTCATGTAGGTCGGGTAAGGCGTAGCCGCCACCCGACTTAGGGCATCAGACCACCATATTCAGCAGCAGCACCCCGACCAGACCGCACACCGAAATAATGGTTTCCAGCGCGGACCAGGACTTGATGGTTTCACCGATCGTCAGGTTGAAGTACTCCTTGAACAGCCAGAAGCCCGGATCGTTTACGTGAGAGAAAATCACGCTACCGGAACCGACGGCGATAACCATCAGCTCAGGGCTCACGCCCGTGGTGGCAATCAGCGGCGCAACGATGCCGCCTGCGGTGATCGCTGCAACGGTCGCAGAACCCAGCGCAATACGCAGAACCGCGGCAATAGACCAGGCCATCAGAAGCGGCGACACGTTGGTTTCATGCATCATGGCAGCGATGTATTTGTCCACGCCGCTGTCGACCAGAACCTGTTTGAACGCACCGCCACCGCCGATGATCAGCAGCATCATGGCAATGATTTTGATGGAAGAGGTCAGCGTGTCGTTGATCTGATCCATGGAGCGGCCGCGGTTCAGACCGAAAGTGAACATCGCGATCAGCACGGCAATCAGCGTTGCCATCACCGGGTCACCCAGGAATTCTGCAACGGACAGGAACGCATGACCTTTTGGCAGAACCATCTCTGCCACGGCGCGCATCGCCATCAGGATCACCGGTACCAGAGAGGTCCAGACGCTGACGCCAAAGCCAGGCATCTCTTCTTCGGTGAAGGTTTTGGCGCTGTACAGACCTTCCGGAATCGGCTTATCAATGCCTTTCAGGAAGCGGGCATAAACCGGGCCTGCCAGAATCACCGTTGGGATCGCCAGAATCGTACCGAACAGCAGGGTTTTACCCATGTCGGCGTGGAAGATGGTCGCGATAGCGGTTGGGCCCGGGTGCGGCGGCAGGAAGCCGTGGGTCACGGACAGCGCCGCGGCCATTGGCACACCGACATACAGCAGCGGGATGCTCGCGGCAGCCGCAATGGTGAACACCAGCGGCAGCATCAGCACGAAGCCTACTTCATAGAACAGCGCGAAACCAACGGTAAAGCCGGTTAACACCACTGCCCACTGAATGTTCTTCTTACCAAATTTGTCGATAAGCGTGGTGGCAATACGCTGCGCGCCACCGCAGTCCGCCAGCATTTTACCGAGCATGGCGCCGAAGCCCATGATCAACGCCAGGCTGCCGAGCGTGCCGCCGACACCGGCTTTAATCGAGCTGATAACTTTTACCAGCGGCATCCCCTGCATCAGACCGACTGCAAGTGCCACCAGAACCAGAGCGATAAATCCGTTCATTTTGAAGCGGATCATCAAGAGCAGTAATAACACAACACCGATAGCAACGATGACTAATGGCATGATTTACCTGGCCTTTGAATTGTTATGGGTAACGTCATTGTTTCAACGACAAATTCCGGTTGTCCCAACTGGGAACAGAGAAGTAACGGCACTAATACTGATGCCTTTTAAACGATTAAGTTTAGTCGGCTGTTATGAGTGTGCTTAGTGCCCATGGGAATGATACGGGTAACATGGCGTGATTGAGAATCACCCTGGAAGGCAAAATGTGAATTATGAGACGCAGGTCAACATATAGAGGGGAGTGAAGAGGAGGAGCAGGGTTTTGTAGGCCCGGTAAGCGCAGCGCCACCGGGCAATACAGATCGGCGCTGAATTAGTAGTAAGAGTGCTCGCCGCGCTGGTGTTCGGTCAGGTCACGCACGCCTTTCAGTTCCGGGAACTCGTTCAGCAGCTGCTTCTCGATCCCTTCTTTCAGGGTGACATCGACCATTGAACAGCCGTTACAGCCGCCGCCAAACTGCAGAATGGCAAAACCTTCGTCGGTGATTTCCATCAGGGAAACACGACCGCCATGGCCAGCCAGCTGCGGGTTAATCTGGGATTGCAGCAGATACTCAACGCGCTCCATCAGCGGGGCATCGTCAGACACTTTACGCATTTTCGCGTTCGGTGCTTTCAGGGTCAGCTGAGAACCCAGCTGATCGGTGACGAAGTCGATCTCCGCATCTTCAAGATACGGTGCGCTCAGCTCATCAACATAGGCGGTGAGCTGTTCAAATTTAAGGGCAGTGTCGGTGGCTTCCACGGCGTCCGGAGGACAATAAGAAACACCACATTCTGCATTCGGCGTGCCTGGATTGATCACAAACACACGGATCTGCGTCCCTTCTTCCTGATTTGCCAGCAGTTTGGCAAAGTGCGCTTGTGCAGAATCGGAAATACGGATCATAGCTTTGGCCTAATAGTTGACTAAATTACCTGGGTATAATCATACGCCCATTGAAGAAGGGCTACAAGGTACGGCACAGACACCATACCTGAACCGACGCGGCGCCGCTTTGCAAAAGCAGTCGGGAAAGTTCAGCAACGGTACTGCCTGTGGTGACGACATCATCCACAATCGCGATATGGAGACCGTCGACCGGCAATTCAAGGCGAAAGGCATTTTTGAGGTTTCTTTTGCGAAGCCGGGCGCTGAGCTGATGCTGGATGGCGGTGGCATGAACACGCGTCAGCGCGCGGGCATCATACTGACAGCCAAGCCACCGGGCGAGGGGACGGCAGATCAGGTCGCTCTGATTGTAACCGCGTCGCCAGTGGCGGCGTCGGTAGAGGGGGACATTTACCACCCTGTCGATTTTCGGCAATGCGCGGTGGCGCCGCGCCTGCAAAACCGCCAGCAGTAGCAGTCGCGCAAGGGGCTGTGCCAGCGCACTCTGGCCGGAAAACTTCAGCGCGTGAATCAGCCTGCTCAGCGGCGGAACATAATTATCCACCGCCACCAGCGCGCTCCACGGCGGGGATTTTTTCAGGCACCGGCCACAGGGCAAAGAGGGATTTGTGGCCGGTAAACCACATTGTGGACAGATCCCGATACGCCATTGCAGCGATCGCGTACAGACGGAGCAGATGCCCCACCTGCTGAGTGCCAGCGGCATTCGGCATAGCCAGCACAACCCAGGTACTGTTAGCATGTGCAACCTCCATGTGAAAAAGAGAACAGTAACTGATGAAGACGCTGTGGTGGCAGACCGTCGGAACGGGAAATTGCCATCTTGTGCTGCTGCACGGATGGGGACTGAATGCTGAAGTGTGGCGTTGCGTAAGCGAGGAACTTGCCTCGCAATTTACGCTGCATCTGGTGGATTTGCCGGGTTATGGCCGCAGCCGCGGCTTTGGCGCGATGTCGCTTGATGAGATGGCGCAGCAGGTTCTGGACGCCGCGCCGCAAAACGCTGTCTGGCTGGGCTGGAGCCTGGGCGGGCTGGTGGCAAGCAAGATTGCGCTGGATAACCCCGGGCGCGTGAGCGCGCTGGTTACCGTTGCCTCGTCACCCTGTTTTAGCGCGCAGGACGCGTGGCCGGGGATCAAGCCTGAAGTGCTGGCAGGGTTCCAGCAGCAGCTAAGCGACGATTTCCAGCGGACGGTGGAGCGTTTTCTCGCGCTGCAGACGATGGGTACCGAAACCGCGCGTCAGGACGCGCGCACGCTGAAGCAGACCGTGCTGTCGCTGCCGATGCCTGACGTTGAGGTGCTTAACGGGGGGCTTGAGATACTCAAGACGATCGATCTGCGTGAACCGCTGGCGTCGCTGGCGCTTCCGCACCTGCGTATGTATGGCTATCTGGACGGGCTGGTGCCGCGTAAGGTGGTTCCACTGCTGGATAACCTGTGGCCGGAAAGCCAATCAATGGTGGTCGCTAAAGCGGCACACGCGCCATTTATCTCACATCCTGGCGAGTTTTGTTCGGCGCTGTCCGCCTTTATTCGCGCAGTGCCCACCACTCCCTGAGGCAGGCTTTTCCTTCCGGGCAATGTTTACAGCTGCCGGACAGACAACCGTCCGGCTCTTCCTGAATGCGCACCGCTTTCCCCATGGCTTCCAGTCTTTCCAGCATGGCGTCGATCATCGGCTGCGGCGTATGCAGGCTGAGGCTCAGCTGTTTCGCCTCCATTCGCCCCTGCAGTGCCAGCAGGTCACGAACCTGAATCAACGATGCCATGGGGTGTGCTCCTTAGTGACAGTCGCCTGCCGGGCTGTTGCAGCAGGTCGCCGCGGTTTTACGGTTTGCCAGCAGGTCGATGTCGACGCGGCTGCGTGCCCGCCGCAGCAGGCCGAGAACGATCACGTTAAACAGCACAACCGCGAGAATGCAGACCAGGCTGTAGCGCGGGTGCTGGCTGAAATTGACGGTTTGATAAAACAGCGTCGCCAGCGAATACGCGATGTTTAATCCCCACAGGATGGAGAAGCCCATCCAGCCGCGGCTGGACTCGCGAGCAATCGCCCCCATCACGGAGATGCATGGAATATAGAGCAGAACGAAGATGAGGTAGCTGTAGGCCGCGGACGCGCTGCCAAACTTCTCGCCCATCACGCCCATGGCACCGGTCGCCATCTCGCCGTCGCCTTTGCTCGCCTCAATCGGGTTCGCCAGCACGCTCAGGCTGAAGGTGTCCTTCAGGCTCTGCCAGGTTTCCTCTACGGCACCCAGCAGTTCGTCACCGAGGTGAAACTCCGCCGGGTTAAATTCCTGCTCCTGAATGTTCTCGGCGGTGTAGAGCGTGTTCAGGGTACCGACAACCACCTCTTTTGCCATCGCGCCGGTAAACAGCCCGACGGTTGCCTGCCAGTTATCCTCATGCACGCCAATCGGTTTGAAGACCGGCGTGATGACGCGGCTGACGGAGGCGAGGGCAGAGTCGTTAATGTTATCCGCTGCCTGTCCACTCAGGGTAAAGCTGTTCAGGGCGCTCAGGAAAACGCTGACGATGACAATCACCTTACCGGCGCGCAGGACGAAGCCTTTCAGACGCTGCCAGGTCTGGATCGCCAGGCTTTTCAGATGGGGGACGTGGTACACCGGCAGCTCCATCACGAACGGCGACGCTTCACCGCGCATGATGGTGTGTTTCAGCATTAAGCCGGTCAGGATCGCCATCACGATGCCCAGCACGTACAGCGAGAAGACCGCCAGCGCGCCCTGCTGGCCAAAGAAGGCTGCCGCAAAGACCGCAAAGATCGCCAGTCGGGCACCGCAGGACATAAACGGCGCCATCATGATGGTCATCAGACGCTCGCGCGGTGCATCCAGCGTGCGCGCGCCCATCACCGACGGCACGTTACAGCCGAAGCCGACGATCAGCGGGACGAAGGATTTGCCCGGCAGGCCCAGCGCCTGCATCAGACGATCCATCACGAACGCCGCGCGCGCCATGTAGCCGGAATCTTCCAGGAACGAGAGGAACAGGTACATCATGCCGATCTGCGGCACCAGCGGCAGAACGGTATTGATACCGCCGCCGATCCCCTGCGCGAGGAAGATGGTGAGCCATTCCGGGAAGTGCAGGGTGTAGCCCACCCACTGAATGCCGTGCACGAAGACCGCGACGGAACCGGCGTCAAAAATCGGCTGCAGCGCGCCACCGATGTTAATGGCGAGCAGGAACATCACGTACATCACCAGCAGGAAGATGGGCAAACCGAGGAAGCGGTTGAGCACAATCTTATCCACCGCCGCCGTAAAGCGGCTGGGTTCCGCCGTCAGCGCGTTACTGACCACGTCGCAAATCGAGGCGATAGCCTGGTAACGGGCATCGGCGATGTGCAGCGCCGGGTCGTCCAGCTCGTCGCTAAGACGGGCCACCGTCACGTCCAGCTTATCGGCCGCATGACCGGCATAAGCGCGGCTGTAGATATCCCCTTCCAGCATCTGCAGGCCAAGCCACAGGCGCTGTTTCGCAGGCATGGCTTTGTCCATCTCCTGCGCCAGCACGTTGGCTTCGCGCAGGAGAGGCTGGGCGTAGTGCACCAGCTCAACGTCGCGATTTCCCGCGTGACGGTCAATGGCCAGCTTCAGCGCATCAATACCGCGCGCGCGCGTCGAGACCAGCGGAACGACCGGGCACCCGAGGCGTGCGGAGAGGGCATCAACGTCGATGCGTAGCTTTTGTTTCTCTGCGATGTCGAGCATGTTGAGCGCCACGATGCAGGGGATACCCAGCTCCAGCAGCTGCAGCGTCAGATAGAGGTTACGCTCGAGGTTTGAGGCATCGACCACGTTGATCAGCAGATCCGCGTCGCCGCCAAGAATGTAGTGACAGGCGATTTGCTCATCGAGCGAAGTTTGCGACGAAATGGTGGTTAAAGAGTAGGTGCCGGGAAGGTCAACCAGCGTCATCTGGTTGTCTGTCGTCGTGAACTGCCCCTCTTTACGCTCAACCGTTACGCCCGCCCAGTTGCCCACGCGCTGGCGAGCCCCGGTCAGCTGGTTAAAAAGCGTAGTCTTGCCGGAATTAGGATTGCCAATTAAGCCAATAGTTAACTTTTTCATTTTTCTGGACTCACTGAAACCGCTGGCTTGTTATCGGGATAAGGCTTCGACTTCTATTAACGCGAGGTCTTTTTTACGCAGGACCAGATTCACGCGTCGGGTTTCGATATGAACCGGATCGCCTAACGGTGCCACGCGTACGACCTGGAATGACGAGCCGGGCAGCATGCCAAGCGACAGCAGCTTTTGCCGATAGGCCGGGCTAATTTCGCGGGTAAAACCGGTAATCTTCCATGCACTGTCTGGAGTGAATTGCATAACGCCTGATTCCACGAAAGGTTAAATTATCTACTATGTGATGATAATGAGAATAGTTTTTATCAGCAATATTAAAACTGTGACGGAATGTTGTTTACGGTATTAATTTACGGCCTGTTTGACCTTGCTCAATATTTGCTGAAATGCCGGGAAAACGAAAAGAGAGGTATTTGTTAACGGGGTGATAATTCGCGGTTTAAATATGGCTACACGCTATTTATTTTAATTCCCTGCGGCCTGCTTGCCGGACGGCACTGCGTTTGCCCGGCCTACAAAACCGTAGGCCCGGTAAGCGTAGCGCCACCGGGCATGTACAACCTTAGCGTTTTTTACCCATCGCGGCCGCCAGCGCATCCATCATCGCGCTGTTGCCTGCAGGCTGGGCGTCACGTCCACGCGGTTTTGCCGCTTTCGCGGCCGGACGCTGCTGCTCGCGGCCCCCACCGTTGCCGCCGCGGCGCGCGTTGGTGTCACCCGGCTGCTCGTCCAGACGCATGGTCAGGGCGATACGCTTGCGCTGCAGATCCACTTCCAGCACTTTCACCTTCACGATGTCGCCCGCTTTGACCACGGTGTGCGGGTCTTCAACGAACTTGTCGGCAAGGGATGAGATATGGACCAGGCCATCCTGATGCACGCCGATATCCACAAACGCGCCAAAGTTGGTGACGTTGGTCACCGCACCTTCCAGCACCATCCCTGGCAGCAGGTCGTTCATGGTCTCGATACCGTCAGCAAAGGTCGCCGTTTTGAACTCAGGACGCGGATCGCGGCCCGGTTTTTCCAGCTCTTTAATAATGTCGGTAACGGTTGGCACACCAAATTTGTCGTCAGTGAAATCAACGGCTTTCAGGTTGCGCAGGGCGCTGCTGTCGCCCATGAGATCCTTCAGCGCCTGCTGGGTGGCGGCCAGGATGCGTTCCACCACCGGGTACGCTTCCGGGTGAACGGTGGAGGCATCGAGCGGGTTATCGCCGTGGTTGATGCGCAGGAAGCCCGCGCACTGCTCAAACGCTTTTGGCCCCAGACGGCTTACCTTCAGCAGCTGCTGACGGTTCTGGAACTGGCCGTTCTCATCGCGCCAGGCGACGATGTTTTGCGCCATCATGCGGGTTAAGCCCGCTACGCGGGTCAGCAGAGGGACGGAGGCGGTGTTCAGGTCAACGCCAACGGCGTTTACACAGTCTTCCACCACCGCGTCCAGCTTGCGCGCCAGCTGAGTCTGGCTCACGTCATGCTGATACTGGCCCACGCCGATCGATTTCGGGTCGATCTTCACCAGTTCCGCCAGCGGATCCTGCAGGCGGCGAGCGATCGAGACCGCACCGCGCAGGGAAACGTCCAGATCCGGGAACTCCTGTGCCGCCAGCTCGGACGCGGAATAGACGGACGCCCCGGCCTCGCTGACGATCACTTTCTGCGCCGTCACTTTCGGGAACTGCTTCTGCACGTCGAGATAGAAACGTTCGGTTTCGCGGGACGCCGTACCGTTGCCGATGGCGACAAGTTCGACGTTGTATTTTTCGCACAGCGCCGCCACCACGACGGCCGCTTTCGCTGCCTGGCCGGTATGCGGATAGATGGTGTCTGTGGCGACCAGCTTGCCGGTGCCGTCAACGACAGCGACTTTTACACCGGTACGCAGACCCGGATCGAGACCCATGGTCGCGCGCAGGCCAGCAGGGGCGGCCATCAGCAGGTCGTGCAGGTTGCGGGCGAAGACGTTGATGGCTTCATCTTCGGCGCGTTCGCGCACGGTGCCCATCAGCTCGGTTTCGAGGTGCATCAGCACCTTGATGCGCCAGGTCCAGCTCACCACGCCTTTGCGCCAGCTGTCAGCCGGGGCGTTGTTCAGGCGCAGGCCGAGATGGTCGATGATGATCTGCTCGCAGTGGCTCTCTTTCGGCGGCTCGTCAAACTGCGGGTCGGCGTTCAGGGAGAGCTGCAGCACGCCTTCGTTGCGGCCGCGGAACATTGCCAGCGCGCGGTGAGAAGGGGTGGTGGAAATCGGTTCGTGGTGATCGAAGTAGTCGCGGAATTTCGCGCCTTCTTCCTCTTTACCCGCGACGACGGTAGAGACGATGTGGGCGTTCTTCCACAGATAATCACGCACTTTAGCGAGGAGGGCGGCATCTTCAGCGAAGCGCTCCATCAGAATGTAGCGTGCGCCGTCGAGGGCGGCCTTGGTGTCCGCTACGCCTTTGTCGGCGTCGATGAATTTCGCCGCTTCGGTATCCGGATCGTGGGACGGCTCGTTCCACAACAGGTCGGCCAGCGGCTCAAGACCCGCTTCAATTGCAATCTGTCCGCGCGTGCGGCGCTTCGGCTTGTACGGCAGATAGAGGTCTTCGAGTTCGGTTTTGCTCAGGGTGCCGTTAATGGCGCTTTCCAGCTCGCTGGTCAGCTTGCCCTGTTCGCCGATAGATTTGAGGATCGCCTGACGACGTTCTTCCAGCTCGCGCAGATAGCCCAGACGGGTCTCCAGGTTACGCAGCTGCGTGTCGTCCAGACCGCCGGTGACTTCCTTACGATAGCGTGCAATAAACGGCACGGTGTTCCCTTCATCAAGCAGGCGAACGGCAGCTTCTACCTGTTCGGCTCTGGCCTGAAGTTCACCCGCAATAATGCGGCAGAGCGAATCTTTCATCATGGCTTTATCATCTGTTGAGTCGAAAAAATCAGGGGATAGTTATACGGGCTGACACGGCAAAATGCCAGCCGGGGAGGGCGCTCTCGGACTATTTTACGTAGACGATCTCATTAACGTACCAGCTGGCTTCACCGGCTGGGGTTTGCACGACGGCCAGATCGCCCACTTCCTTTTTCAGCAGCGCGCGGGCCATCGGGGAGTCGATGGAGATGTAATCCTTACGACCAAAAATTTCATCGTAGCCGACGATGCGAAAACGCAGGGTGTCACCGTCGTCGTTTTCAATCTCCACCCACGCGCCGAAAAAGACTTTGCCCTCCTGCTGCGGGGAGTAATCGACGATTTTCAGGTTCTCAAGGCACTTCGTCAGATAGCGTACACGGCGGTCAATTTCGCGCAGCCGCTTCTTGTTGTACTGGTAGTCAGCGTTTTCGCTGCGATCGCCCAGGCTCGCGGCCCAGGTCACCTTTTTGGTCACCTCAGGACGCTCTTCGCGCCAGAGGAAATCCATCTCTTTTTTGAGCTTCTCGTACCCTTCGCGGGTGATCAGGGGCGTTTTCATGGTGCTGCCTTTGCTGCCGGTTCTCTGTTTTGCGCACAATACGTACCACACAGTGTAACAGACAGGATTAATAATAATTTATGTGGTGAAATGAAAAGATAAGCTGCTGTTAAATATGCTTTGTAACAATTTCGACTAGAATTTATACCAGAATTAACTGGTCGAATACGTGCACTTTTTTAGAATACGCTGTTACAAAGACTATCCGAACCTTTGGGAGTACACACAATGCAAGAAAACTATAAAATTCTGGTCGTGGATGACGACATGCGCCTGCGTGCGCTGCTGGAGCGTTATCTGACCGAGCAGGGCTTCCAGGTTCGCAGCGTCGCGAACGCTGAGCAAATGGATCGTCTGTTGACCCGTGAATCTTTCCATCTGATGGTTCTCGACCTGATGCTGCCAGGCGAAGACGGGCTCTCTATCTGCCGCCGTCTGCGCAGCCAGAGCAACCCGATGCCGATCATTATGGTAACGGCGAAGGGCGAAGAAGTTGACCGTATCGTGGGCCTCGAAATCGGCGCCGACGACTACATTCCAAAACCGTTTAACCCGCGTGAACTGCTGGCGCGCATTCGCGCCGTGCTGCGCCGTCAGGCGAACGAGCTGCCGGGCGCACCGTCGCAGGAAGAAGCCGTTATTGCCTTCGGCAAGTTCAAGCTGAACCTCGGCACGCGCGAAATGTTCCGTGAAGACGAGCCAATGCCGCTCACCAGCGGCGAGTTCGCGGTGCTGAAAGCGCTGGTTAGCCACCCGCGTGAGCCGCTCTCCCGCGACAAGCTGATGAACCTGGCGCGCGGTCGCGAATACTCCGCAATGGAACGCTCCATCGACGTGCAGATCTCCCGTCTGCGCCGCATGGTGGAAGAAGATCCGGCGCATCCTCGTTATATTCAGACCGTATGGGGTCTGGGCTACGTGTTCGTTCCGGACGGCTCTAAAGCATGAGGCGAATGCGCTTCTCGCCGCGAAGCTCGTTTGCCCGCACCCTGTTACTGATCGTCACCCTGCTGTTCGTCAGCCTGGTGACGACCTACCTGGTGGTGCTGAACTTTGCGATCCTGCCGAGCCTCCAGCAGTTTAATAAGGTCCTGGCCTACGAAGTGCGTATGCTGATGACCGATAAGCTGCAGCTGGAGGACGGCACGCAGCTGGTTGTTCCCCCGGCGTTTCGTCGTGAAATCTACCGTGAACTGGGCATCTCGCTCTATTCGAATGAAGCGGCGGAAGACGCGGGTCTGCGCTGGGCGCAGCACTATGAATTCCTCAGCCAGCAGATGGCGCAGCAGCTGGGTGGCCCGACGGAAGTGCGCGTCGAGGTCAACAAAAGCTCGCCCGTTGTCTGGCTGAAAACCTGGCTGTCACCCAACATCTGGGTGCGCGTCCCGCTGACCGAAATCCATCAGGGCGATTTCTCGCCGCTGTTCCGCTATACCCTGGCGATTATGCTGCTGGCGATAGGCGGAGCCTGGCTGTTTATCCGAATACAAAACCGACCGCTGGTCGACCTGGAGCACGCTGCGCTGCAGGTCGGTAAAGGCATTATTCCTCCTCCGCTGCGCGAGTATGGCGCCTCGGAAGTCCGCTCGGTGACGCGTGCGTTTAACCATATGGCGGCAGGCGTGAAGCAGCTGGCGGATGACCGTACGCTGCTGATGGCGGGGGTGAGCCATGACCTGCGCACCCCCCTGACGCGTATTCGTCTGGCGACGGAGATGATGGGGGAAGAGGACGGTTACCTTGCCGAGTCCATCAACAAGGACATCGAAGAGTGCAACGCCATCATCGAGCAGTTCATCGACTACCTGCGCACCGGCCAGGAGATGCCGATGGAAATGGCGGACCTGAACGCGGTGCTGGGTGAAGTGGTGGCGGCAGAAAGCGGCTACGAGCGTGAAATTGATACTGACCTTCAGGCCGGTGAAATTCAGGTTCGTATGCACCCGCTCTCCATTAAGCGCGCGGTGGCGAACATGGTGGTCAACGCGGCGCGCTACGGTAACGGCTGGATCAAAGTCAGCAGCGGGTCTGAACTCAACCGCGCCTGGTTCCAGGTGGAAGACGACGGTCCGGGCATCAAGCCCGAGCAGCGTAAGCATCTGTTTCAGCCGTTTGTGCGCGGCGACAGCGCGCGCAGCACCAGCGGTACGGGCTTAGGCCTGGCGATTGTGCAGCGTATTGTGGATAACCATAACGGGTTGCTGGAGATTGGTACCAGCGAGCGGGGTGGATTGAGCATTCGCGCCTGGTTGCCGGTTCCGGTCACGCGGGGGCAGGTGAAAGAGAGTTGAAAAAAGGGTGGCACGAGCCACCCTTTTTTGCAGGTCGGGTAAGGCGAAGCCGCCACCCGACATGGACTACAGTTTTGGACCCGCGCTCACCAGCGCAGCACCCGCCGGGGTATCGGTATACTTCTCGAAGTTCTCGATAAACAGCTTCGCCAGCGATTCCGCTTTCTCGCGCCACTGTTCAGGCGAACCGTACGTATTGCGCGGGTCGAGGATATGCGTATCCACACCCGGCAGCGACGTTGGGATCGCCAGGTCAAACATCGGCAGCGTGAAGGTTTCGGCGTCGTCCAGAGAACCATCCAGAATAGCGTCGATAATGGCGCGGGTATCTTTGATGGAAATACGTTTGCCGGTACCGTTCCAGCCGGTGTTCACCAGGTATGCCTGCGCGCCGGATGCCTGCATGCGTTTCACCAGCACTTCAGCGTACTGCGTCGGGTGCAGCGACAGGAAGGCTGCGCCGAAACAGGCGGAGAAGGTTGGGGTTGGCTCCGTCACGCCGCGCTCGGTACCCGCCAGCTTGGCGGTGAAACCGGAGAGGAAGTGGTACTGCGTCTGGCTGGCCGTCAGGCGAGACACCGGCGGCAGCACGCCAAACGCATCCGCCGTCAGGAAAATAACCTTCGTGGCATGACCCGCTTTTGACACCGGCTTCACGATATTGTCGATGTGGTAGATGGGGTAAGAGACGCGGGTGTTTTCCGTTTTCGACGCATCGTCGAAGTCGATGGAGCCGTCGGCACGCACGGTGACGTTTTCCAGCAGCGCATCGCGACGGATCGCGTGGAAGATATCCGGCTCGGCCTCTTCAGACAGGCGAATGGTCTTCGCGTAGCAGCCGCCTTCAAAGTTGAATACGCCGTCGTCATCCCAGCCGTGTTCGTCATCACCAATCAGACGACGTTTTGGATCGGTAGACAGGGTGGTTTTCCCGGTGCCGGACAGGCCGAAGAAGACCGCCACGTCGCCTTTTTCACCGACGTTAGCCGAGCAGTGCATGGAGGCGATGCCCCGCAGCGGCAGCAGGTAGTTCATGACCGAGAACATCCCTTTCTTCATTTCGCCGCCGTACCAGGTACCGCCGATCAGCTGGATACGCTCGGTCAGGTTGAAGGCAACAAAGTTTTCGGAGTTCAGACCTTGCTCTTTCCACTGTGGGTTGGTGCATTTCGCGCCGTTCATCACGATGAAATCAGGGGTGAAGTCCTGCAGCTCTTCGTCGGTTGGACGAATAAACATGTTTTTCACGAAATGCGCCTGCCAGGCCACTTCGGTGATAAAACGTACGGAGAGACGGGTGTCGGCGTTAGCGCCGCAGAAAGCGTCGACAATAAACAAACGCTTGCCGGAAAGTTGATGGGTGACGAGCCCTTTCAGGTGCTGCCAGGTTTCCGGAGAGAGCGGTTTGTTGTCGTTCTTCCCTTTGCCCTTGTCAGCCCACCACAGCGTATCGCGGGTGGTTTCGTCTCGGACGATATACTTATCTTTCGGCGAACGACCGGTAAAAATACCGGTATCGACGGCGATAGCACCAAGGTTCGTCAACACACCGCGCTCGTATCCTTCCAGTGCTGGATTGAGCTCTTCCTGATACAGCGTATCGTAGTCGGGGTTGTAGACGACTTCCTGGACGTCGTGAATACCATAAGCCTTGAGATCTTGCGGGGTTAAACCAGTAACACGCATATCACTGCTCCTTAGCCAATATGTACTGCCTGAAATTGTAGGGTTTTTCTGAGGTTGTTTACCGCGACGGGGCTCATAGATTCACGCATCTGGACAAAACCCTTACTAACGGAAAACGCTGCGACTCCAGTCACAGCGCAGGCGGATTATCGCAGGAATCGCTTTTTTGTTGGGGAAAATGTTCCGAAAAGGTTAAAGGCTGGTGATTTTATCGGAAAGAATGTGAATGTAATCGCATACACGTAAGAAAATTACGTAAGAGTTACATTGGGAAAACGATTCAGCTTGGGGGGTGTTTTTTACCCCTCAACCCAGCCCTCTTCCCAAACGGAAGAGGGTGAGGGGAAAGAAGTTTAGTGAACCTGCGGATCCGCCGGGGAGGCGTTGTTGCGGATCTCAGCGATATCCATCGAATTGAACACATAGTGCGTACCGCAGTAGTCACAGTGCATATCAATTTCGCCGTCTTCCGCCATGATGCTGTCGATCTCTTCATCCGGCAGGGTTTTCAGTGCGCCAGCGCAGCGCTCGCGGGAGCAGGTGCACTTAAACTCCACGGACTGCGGGTCGTAGACGGTCACTTCTTCTTCGTGGTACAGACGCCACAGCACGTCGGTCGCCGACAGGTTGAACAGCTCTTCCGCCTTGATGGTTTCGGTCAGCGTCGCCAGGTGCTCGAAATCATTGGTCTGCGCGTCCTGCGCAGGCAGAACCTGCAGCAGCATGCCGCCAGCAGCAGGCTGACCGTCCACTTCACCGGTGCGGATGAAGAGACGCGTCGGCAGCTGTTCAGAACGCATGAAGTAATCTTCCAGGCAGGCTGCGAGAGTATCGCCTTCCAGACCGACCACGCCCTGATAGCGTTCACCTTCCTCCGGGGAGATGGTGATCACCAGGTAGCCATTACCTACCAGCGTTTTGAGGTCAGCATTTTCAGGCACGTCGCCCTGAACGCGCGCCACGCCGCGCATCTGCTGCTGGTTATTGCCGTTGATTACCGCCAGCGACATTGGGCCGTCACCCTGCAGCTGCACGGTGATATCGCCGGCAAACTTCAGCGTTGCGGTCAGCAGGCTGGTGGCAACCAGCAGTTCGCCCAACAGGGTCTTCACCGGCAGCGGGTAGTTGTGGTTTTCCAGAATCTGTTTCCAGGTTTCGGATACGGTGACCAGCTCGCCGCGCACGGCGAATTGTTCAAACAGATAGCGGTGTAATTGGTCGTGTTGGGCCATTTTCATCTCTCGTGCGGGTGAGGGTTACTCGCTCTCACCGTGTTTAAATTTCATCAGATCGCGGCGCTCTTTTTTATCCGGTCGCCGGTCCGGGTGGGGCATGGTCAGCGCATTCATTTTGCGCGCCAGCGCGGTCTTCTCGCGCTTTTCAATGCTTTCCGCCGTCTCTTCATAAAGCAGGACGGCTTCCGGGGCGGGCCGTCGTTGTTCGGTAATGGCTTTAATCACTACCGTACGTTCATCGTTGCCCTGACGCAGCGTTAAGGTGGCATTCAGCTCAACCAGCTTGCTTGGTTTGCTGCGCTGGCCGTTGTAATGCACCTTTCCGCCGTCAATCATCTCGCGGGCAAGGGCGCGCGTTTTATAAAAACGCGCCGCCCACAGCCATTTATCCAGTCTTACCCCGTCAGAGGGTTTATCTTTCATGGCCTCTCCTTCACGGTCAGTGAGGGGATCATCTGGCGGTAGTCGTTCAGTCCCGGGTGGCGCAGATAGCTTTTTTCAGCCAGGCCAGAGTCAGGATTGGTGACGCCCAGACAATAGCGAATGCCAAACCTTGCCGCGGAATCCAGAATGGGCTCGCTGTCGTCAATGAACAGCGTACGTTCCGGCTGCAAGCCCGTCTCTTCCTTCACCGCATGCCACAACCGCTGATCCTCTTTCGGATAACCAAATGTGTGGGTGGAAAGTAATAAATCAAGGTGTGATGCCAGACCCGTATGCTCCAGCTTCACGGCCAGGTTATGGGGATGCGCATTGGTCAGCAAAATACGGCGTTTGCCGCTTGCTTTCAGCGCATCCAGGAACGGAACCGTATCCTCGCGCAGCACGGCGCGTGGACCCTGGGCGGTGGTCATGGCACAAATATCCAGACCGAGGCGCTCGCTCCAGTAGTCCAGACAGTACCAGTTTAGCGTATGTTGCACGGCGCTATATTGCGAACGAATGAATGCCTGCGCTTCTGCCGGAGAGATTCCCTGCTGCTCGCCATAGGTTTCCGGCACCAGCGTTTGCCAGAAATAGTTATCAAAGGCGAGATCGAGCAGCGTGCCGTCCATATCCAGCAGAACGGTGTCGACCTGCTGCCAGTCGATATCAAGATGCATAGGGGGGAACTCCAGCCAGAAGAATCGTGCGCGACAGGGTAGCACATCTTGTCGCGCAACGACGTTATCAGATCAGGCTCTCAGAGGAGGGGATCAGCTTAGGATTGAGGCAATTTTCATAATATTGCTGGATCTCTGCAAGCCGGGTGCGCGAGCGCTGGTAGCGTCGCAGGGCCATAAAGCCGTTCCAGAAAATGGCGATCAGCATCGCGGTCATCAGCAGAGAGGTGCCGATGTAGCGCCATAAACCTGCGCTATCCGGCATCCGGTGCAGGCCGATATGGCGAGTGCCGTTGGCGTCGGTATAAACACTCGTGACAATCCCTTCTGCGCTGAACGGCGTTTGCATCAGCATCTGCGCCAGGCGCTGGAACTGGCTCCACTGCTCCTGCGCCGGGTAGTCATAAAGCGCCACCTGCGGGTAAGGCTGATCGACCAGGTCGCTGCCTTCATCGCTTGCAATCACAAAGCCGCCCGGTGCCGGGCTGTTCAGCGCCTGAGCCGCCCGGGTGGTTTCGCGCATCATAAACGGTGATGTGGAGGTGGCGACCAGGTTATCCAGCGATTCAGCGCTCACCGGACGCAGCAGCACGTTGACGCCATCCAGTCGTCCCGCTTCGGCGCGCTTTACCAGCGAGTCCCAGTCTTTACTGTTCCCCAGGTTGACCAGGGCATTTTTAAGACGTATGCACTCATCCTGCGAAGAACAGAGATCCTGCGTTTTCAGAACGATGTCACCAAAATCATCCAGCAGAACCATGCCTGATTTTTGAATGGCCGAACGCAGCGCAGGGCTGACGCGCGAATCATCGTCCGGTTTCGGGTGCAGCTGGCGGTTAACCGTCTGGGTAAGCGCCGTGGCTTTATTCACCACTTCTGATTCCGGCAGCGGCAGCGGCGGTGCGTCGTTCCAGATAATTTGCGAGCAATCGAAAGGCATGAACGGCGAGTTCTGACGCGTGTTCCATGCACCCGGCGTGTGAATATTACACATCCCGGTTCCCTTCAGGCGCAGCGTGTCTCCCACGCGTACACCGGCTTCATCCAGCTTGTTGACGCTGGTCGCTTCAATGGTTTGCGCCCCTTTGATCCACGACAGAGTGAATTTGATGGGCATATCCAGCGGCACGAAAAGCAGCAGCATGACTAAGACCAGCGCCGCGCCCCCGGCAATGACCGTGCTGCGAAGCCAGTGCTGAAGCGGGAAATTTTTCACTTCATCATGCAGGGATAAGAAGCGTCCCTGACGCACAACGTGTCGGTCAAGGTAGATATCAATATCGGTTTTCTGGCCTAAATCCTGCGCGATCCACGGTTGCCAGTGGCGCGGGTAAATCAGGTCAATAATCCCGAGCGAGATATTGTTGAGGTGTTCCTGATCGTTTTCACCGAACAGACCCCAGCGCTTTGGCGTCCCGCGCAGGCAGTGGATCTCGCGCAACGAGGTTTTGGCCGGCGGAGCAAAGAGCCCCCAAAGCCCGCCCGCCAGCAGCAGCACCGCACCGCCCGCCAGCCAGGGGACAAACACATCCGGCGTCAGCAGGCAGAAAAAAAAGAGCAGGAAGGCGGCGACGATCAGCAGGGCTTCACGAATGCCGTCCGGGCGGCTCAGGGCGTACTCTTCATGCGTCTCCTGACGAATGTTCAGCAGTTCAATCTGCTCTGTCTCTTCGCCACGAATAGAAGCCTGCGTCGAACTGGCGCGCTCCAGCGCAAAACGCGGGGCTTCCTGAAGATATTCATTCAGCGTGTGGCCGTTAAGCGAGATAACCAGAGGCAATGAATCGGTGTGAATCAGCTCAACGCTGTTTTCGTCATTAATGTATTGCTCCCAGGACGGAGGGAGATGCACTTCGACGGAATCAAGGTAATAGCGCCACTTGTTGGGGTCATCAGTCGTGATGCCGTAGCGCGTGATGGATCGCGTCACGCAGAGCACGGTATCACTCTGCGCATTAAGCTTTAACGCCACGGGCGCTGCGGTGGCACCCGTTGGCCCAGGCGTGAGCTGAGTACGGTTCAGGATTTCGAGATAGTTTTCAACCGCATCGCGCTCGTCTTGCGTGAGTTTACGCGTGGTCGCGCCCGCAAATGCAGTTAAAAAAGGCAGGCGATAACGGCGCTGTATGCGGCGCCTGTACAACCACCCTGCAACCAATGCGCCGGCCAGCATAGCAGCGAGAACAATCAAAATGGTGCTCATGCTTTCCCCATCTTACTTATCTTCTTACAGGTGTAGTCAGTAGCACCTTTACATTGAATGAGAGTCTGTGGCTGGCTATCGGCAAGTATGGAGTCGAACTTGAGCATTCTGAAGCGCATCCCAGTGACCGGTGATGATAGCAAAGCCTGTTATGGCGCGATATCAGCAAATTCCTGGAAACATTTCAACCTCTTGACATTTGTTTTGAATTGAGGATTGATCCCTGCTACGTTGCATAAATGTAAATAAAGAACGATTGACATTGCCGAAACCGTGCGGCGTATCGCACAATAACGCCAGTTCTCACTGCTAAGACCCATCACGATGAGCAAACCACTACAAAAACCCACCATTCTGAATGTTGAAACAGTCGCCAAATCGCGCCTGTTTAATGTCGAAAGTGTGGATCTGGAGTTCAGCAACGGTGTGCGTCGCGTTTATGAACGTATGCGCCCCTCGTCGCGCGAAGCGGTGATGATTGTGCCGATTGTCGACGATCATCTGATTTTGATCCGCGAATACGCTGTGGGAACGGAATCTTACGAGCTTGGGTTCTCGAAAGGGCTGATCGACCCGGGCGAAACCGTCTTTGAAGCGGCAAACCGCGAGCTGAAAGAAGAGGTGGGGTTCGGGGCGAATGAGCTTTCATTCCTGAAAAAACTGAGCATGGCGCCGTCCTATTTTTCCAGCAAAATGAATATCGTGGTGGCGGAAGATCTCTATCCTGAATCGCTGGAAGGGGATGAGCCGGAGCCGCTGCCGCAGGTTCGCTGGCCGCTGGCGCACCTGATGGACCTCCTGGAAGACCCTGACTTTAATGAGGCTCGCAACGTGAGTGCGCTGTTCCTGGTACGGGAGTGGTTGAAAGGGCAGGGGCGACTGTAGGCCATAAAAAAAGCCGGGTGGCGGCTTCGCCTGACCCGGCCTACGCTGTGTTGCCCGGTTTTTACCGGGCATTTTTACATTTAGAACAGCTCGTGCGTTTCGCCGTTATCGATAATCTCTGTACCCACCTCATGCACCGCCTGTGTGGTTGGCTGTGTGCCCTCGATGAAATACTCCTCGCGACTATTACCGCCGTTGGCGAGCTGGCCCGTGCTGCGGTCGATATTGACCGTCACCACGCCAGGCGGTGGCGTCAGCGGCTGCTCCGGCACGCCTTCAAGAACGGCCTTCATGTAGGCGTCCCAGGCTGGCTGCGCGCTCTTCGCGCCGCCTTCATAGCCGGAAATCTGATCTTTAATCGCGCCGGAGGCCGTGGTACGCCCTAAATCGCGGCGGTGATCGTCGAAGCCGATCCAGACCGAGGTCACCACGCCCGGACCGTAACCGGAGAACCACGCGTCTTTCGAGCTGTTGGTTGTCCCCGTTTTACCGCCGATATCATGGCGCTGCAGATCGCGTCCTGCGCGCCAGCCGGTACCCTGCCAGCCTGGCTCACCGAAGATGTTGGTGTTAAGCGCGCTTTTGATCAGGAAAGACAGCGGCGTGTTGATCACATGCGGGGCGTATTCCTGCGCGCCGGTCTGCGCCACCAGCGCCTGGTTCGCCTGCTCGAGCTGCGGCTGCGGCACCACGCCGCTCTGCTGCTCCTGCGACACGGCAGGGTCTTCCATGTCCTTGTTTTCAAGTACTTCAGATTTCGGCGTATTGCCATAAATGACCGGAATATCGCAGTCAGAGCAGGCAATTTTCGGCTTCGCCTCGAACAGCACGCCGCCCTGATCGTTCTCGATCTTGCTGATGAAGTACGGGTCAATCAGGAAGCCGCCGTTGGCCATCACCGAGTATCCACGCGCGACCTGAAGCGGCGTAAAGGAGGCTGAGCCTAACGCCAGCGACTCGGTGCGAACGATGTTCTGCGCCGGGAAACCGAAGCGCTGCAGATACTCTGCGGCATAGTCGACGCCCATGGCGCGCATGGCACGCACCATCACCACGTTTTTCGACTGTCCCAGACCCTGACGAAGACGAATCGGGCCGGCATATTCCGCAGGGGAGTTTTTCGGCTGCCAGTCGGAACCCGCCCCCGCATCCCAGCGGGAGATCGGCACGTCGTTGAGGATGCTGGCGAGAGTCAGCCCCTTATCCATCGCGGCCGTGTAGAGGAACGGTTTGATATTGGAACCGACCTGACGCAGCGCCTGGGTGGCGCGGTTAAATTTACTCTGGTTGAAATCGAACCCGCCGACCAGGGCCAGTACAGCACCGTTCTGCGGATTGATAGAAACCAGGGCCGAGTTGACGTCCGGCACCTGCGCCAGCCACCAGGATTCGCCAACCTTGCGCACCCAGATTTGCTGCCCGGTCTGTACCGCATCGGTCACTTTACGCGGCGTGGCGCCCTGCAGGGTATCCGAGCGGTACGGACGCGCCCAACGGATACCGTCCATGCGCAGGGAGACGGACGTACCGTCCGCGAGCGTTGCAACGGCTTCCTGAGGATCGGCCTGCGTCACCACGGCAGGAAGGAGCGGCCCGTAGGTAGGCAGTGCTCTCAGCGTACTGATGATTTTTTTGCTGTCCCACGCGCTTTCGCCCACCTTCCAGAGCACGTTTGACGGGCCGCGATAGCCGTGACGCATATCGTAGTCCATCACGTTGTTGCGCACCGCGTCCTGCGCCGCCTGCTGCACTTTACGGGTGACGGTGGTGTACACGCGATAGCCATCTTCATAGGCCTTGTCGCCATAACGGTTCACCATCTCCTGGCGAACCATTTCGGTCAGGTAAGGTGCAGAGAAGGCGATCTCCGGGGCGTGGTAGTTAGCGTCAATGACGTCGTTGCGCGCCTGGTCGTACTCGCTCTGGCTGATATAGCCTTCGCTCAGCATACGTGACAGGACGACGTTACGACGCGCGGTGGCGCGATCGAGCGAGTAGAGCGGGTTAAAGGTGGACGGCGCTTTTGGCAGACCGGCGATGGTGGCCATTTCGCTTAAGGTGAGTTGCTCCACAGGCTTACCGAAGTACACCTGCGCAGCCGCCCCCACGCCATAGGCACGGTAGCCCAGGTAGATTTTATTGAGGTACAGCTCAAGGATCTCATCTTTGCTCAGCAGCTGCTCAATACGGATCGCCAGGAACACCTCTTTGATCTTACGGGTCAGCGTCTTTTCAGGGCTGAGGAAGAAGTTACGCGCCAGCTGCTGCGTAATGGTACTCGCCCCCTGAGAGGCGTGACCAGAGAACAACGCAATGCTCGCGGCACGGAAAATCCCCACCGGATCGACACCGTGGTGCTCGTAAAAACGGCTGTCCTCCGTGGCGATAAAGGCTTTCACCATCACGGGTGGAATTTGGTTTAAGGTCAGCGGGATACGACGCTTCTCGCCATACTGCGCCATGAGCTCGCCATCGGCGCTATAGACCTGCATCGGGATCTGGAGACGCACATCGCGAAGCGTGGCGACATCAGGTAGCTGTGGCTCAATATATTTGTACAAACCGTAAATCGAGCCTGCTCCCAGCAGAATGCAACAGACTGCAAGGATGAATAAATACTTTACGAACTTCACCGGAGATTTCCCATTTGGTTTCACTTGGGCAGTTTCTAAACAATCGCGCGGTAGTATAAAGGCAAGCCTGATTCATTGATATAGCCGTCAGGGCGACGGGCGATAAGGAGATCGTGAAGCATGGCCTTCAAAACATGGCAAACGGGCGTTCATATTCAACAGGATAGGGTGCTGATCGTGGCGCTGGACCGGGATAAGTCCGGCTGGCGTCTGCGGCGCTGGTGGGCAATCCCGCTGGGCGAAGGCATCATTCGTGACGGCAAAATTTGCCAGCCAGAACAGCTGGTCGATGCGTTGCGCGACTGGCGAAAAACGCTGCCGCACGCCCATCGGGTGTTCCTCTCTTTCCCGGCAGCACGCACTCTGCAGCGGTCGCTTCCTCGCCCGACCGTTGCGCTGCGCGACAGCGAGCAGCTCTCATGGCTGGGTAGCGCGCTCGCCCGCGAACTGGAGATGTCTGCCGATACCCTCTGTTTCGACTACGCCCAGGATACCTTCAGCAATACCTTTCACGTGACGGCCGCACAAAACAACGAGGTCGATACCCTTCTGGCGCTGGCGAAAACGCTGCGTTTGCGGCTGGTGACCATTACCCCGGATGCCAGCGCGCTGACGAATCTTCTTCCCGCAGTGGCGCCAGCGAAGTGCGTCGCCTGGCGGGACGATCGGCAGTGGCTCTGGGCGATGCGCCACCAGTGGGGACGCCGCTTAACTACCGAAGCAGAAAACGTGGCCGAGCTGGCGGCGCTGCTGGCGCTTGGTCCGGATGACATCGCGCTGTTTGATTGCCAACGTGATCCGTGGGAAATCCTGGAACGCTGCCATGCTCCGCTGCCGGAATGCGGGGCTGATTATACCGTCGCGCTGGCGTTGGCCATGAGCGAGGTGCCCGGATGAGCATCCTGAATTTTCTGCCCTGGCGACAGCAGCGGCGCGCGCGATGCCTGCGCTTCTGGGGCGCAATGTGTATCGGCACAGTACTGTTGATGTTCGTAGTCATTGTTTGTCTGCGGATGAACCAGTTCGTGAAACTGCGCGCGCTGCAAACGGATCTGACGGGAATGCAGTCCGTGCAGCACGCGCTTGTCGCCCGGCAAAAACTGGCCGCACAGGCGCAGCTACCCGCGCAAACCAGGCAACGACGCGCATGGCAACCGGTGCTGGCCTCCCTTTCCCGCGCCATTCCTTCACAGGTCTGGCTGACAGAGCTGCGCTATCAGCCGCCTGCGTTGATTTTGACCGGTTATGCCATCACCCTGCCGGCCCTCTCTGCTCTGCGCGATGCGCTTGGCCAAATAGCGGGCTTTACGCCCGGGACGCCGGGCGAGCTTCGGCAGGATAGCCGGGGGCACTGGATGTTTACGCTTCATCTCAAAAGCGAGGGGTAACGCGTGAATACCTTGTTAGAACGCTGGTGCGAAAGCCGTCCCTGGCATCGGCTACTCTGCTGGTGCCTGGGGAGTCTCCTGGCAGGACTGGTCGCGTGGGGGGCGTTGCTCAGACCGGTAGACAGGCAGTGTGCTGAACAACAACGCCAGCTGATTGAGGATGTAAGCACTAACGCATCGTTATGGCCTGTTGTCAGAAAGGGGCCGTTTCGTCCGGACTCTGCGAAGGCTCGGGAGCTGGCGCCGTTCTCCCCGCTCAATTTTCAGGGCGATGAGACGACGCTGGTTCACTGGAAGCCGCTGCAGAATGGAGGGGAGCTGGCGCTGGATGCGGAGTGGCAGGCCATTCCGGAACTTTTTTCCCGGCTGGCACAGCAGGATGTGGAGATCGCCGCTTTCGCAATTGCGCCACAAGGTAGGGCGTTACGCCTGCAGCTGGAGCTGGAACATGCGAAATAGCGCGCGATGTTTGCTGGTTTGCTCAGTGCTGCTATTGACCGGTATGCGCGATCCGTTTCGTCCTCCGGACGATCCTTGCGCCATTGGCGAGCTGGCGCAGTGGCGCTTTCGCGGCATGGTGGAAGGGCAGGAGACTATCGGCATTTTACAGGATGGGGAAAAGCGCTGGTACCGGCTGAAAACGCATGAGCGCTTCCCGTCAGGCTGGAGGATAACCGCCGTCAATGCAGCGGAGCTGGCGGTTGATGTGGGTGACACCTGTGACCCGGGAAAATGGACGTGGCAACGAGAAGGAACGGACAAAAATGAATTTACGGATAATGCTGTGGCTGCTGGCGTTCAGCCAACCGCTGTGGGCCGCCGCGCCAAAACCGGTCACGCTGGTGGTGGATGACGTGCCTGTGGTCCAGGTGTTACAGGCCCTGGTCGCACAGGAGAACCGTAATCTGGTGGTATCGCCTGATGTCAGCGGTACGCTTTCGCTTAACCTGACGCGCGTTCCCTGGAGGCAGGCGTTACGGACGATCGTCTCCAGCGCCGGACTCGTCTTGCGCGAGGAGGGCGGTATTTTTTATGTGCATACCGCGGCCTGGCAGCGTGAGCAGCGGGAGCGTTCAGAACAGGAACAGGCGCGTCGACAGCTTGATGCCCCGCTGGTCACTCAGGGCATTCCCTTTTCTTATGCGGATGCCGGGGAGCTGCAAAAAGCCGCGGAAAAACTCCTGAGCCCAAAGGGGAGTTTATCCGTCGACAAACGTACTAACCGTCTGCTGATTCGGGATAACCAGGCTGCGGTGGATACGCTGCAGCGCTGGGCCGCCGAGATGGATATTCCCGTCGAGCAGGTCGAACTGGCGGCGCATATTGTGACCATCAACGAAAAAAGCCTGCGCGAGCTGGGGGTGAAGTGGAATCTCGCCGACGCTACCGACGCGGGCAAGGTGGGACAGCTCACGACGCTGGGCAGCGATCTTTCCGTTGCCAGCGCCACCAGCCACGTGAGGTTTAATATCGGTCGGATTAACGGCAGGTTGCTTGATCTGGAACTTTCAGCGCTGGAGCAAAAACAGCAGGTCGATATCATCGCCAGCCCGCGGCTGCTGGCCTCGCACGGGCAACCGGCCAGTATCAAGCAGGGCAGCGAAATTCCGTATCAGGTCTCAAGCGGGGAAAGCGGCGCCACCTCCGTTGAGTTTAAAGAGGCGGTACTCGGAATGGAGGTCACACCGGTAGTATTGCCGGGGGGACGCGTGCGCCTGAAACTACACATCAGCGAAAATATGCCGGGACAGGTTCTGCAGCAGGCCGATGGCGAAACGCTGGCTATCGACAAGCAGGAGATAGAAACCCAGGTGGAGGTAAAAAGTGGAGAAACGCTGGCGTTGGGCGGAATTTTTTCCCAGAAGAACAAAACCGGCAGTGACAGCGTACCCGGTCTGGGAAGCATCCCCTGGATTGGATCGCTTTTTCGTCATGACGGGAAAGACAACGAACGGCGTGAATTAGTGGTGTTTATTACACCACGTCTGGTCGGTATTCGCTAACGGGTAACGATCCCCGCAATGATTTTGCATTCAGTTTGTTGCAGATGTTTGACGTGGGGCATGAATTAGCATACAAGGAGTACCGATTTGAGTTGGACTTACGTCTTATTACCTTATGCGCCCGGCGCGGTGATTTAATCAGTTGCCAAACAAGCCGGAGTATTGAGATAATTTTTAGTCTGACTCTCGCTCTATTGCATATGAGGTTTCAGTTCATGTCCTGCTACGCCGGGTGTCTGCGAAGCGGGGATTACCATTAACGAATAGTCTTAGTAGTACCGATAAAATGGCAGAGAAACGCAATATCTTTCTGGTTGGGCCTATGGGTGCCGGCAAAAGCACTATTGGGCGTCAGTTAGCTCAACAACTCAATATGGAATTTTACGATTCTGATCAAGAGATTGAGAAACGAACCGGAGCTGATGTGGGCTGGGTTTTCGACGTAGAAGGCGAAGAAGGTTTCCGTGACCGAGAAGAAAAAGTGATCAACGAACTCACGGAAAAACAGGGCATCGTTCTGGCAACAGGCGGCGGCTCTGTGAAATCTCGCGAAACCCGCAACCGTCTCTCCGCCCGTGGCGTAGTGGTCTATCTTGAGACGACCATTGAGAAACAGCTGGCACGTACGCAGCGCGATAAAAAGCGCCCGCTGCTGCAGGTTGAAACGCCACCACGCGAAGTTCTGGAAGCGTTGGCCGATGAACGCAATCCGCTGTATGAAGAGATTGCCGATGTGACCATTCGTACCGACGACCAGAGCGCTAAAGTGGTTGCAAACCAGATTATTCATATGCTGGAAAGCAACTGATTCTGGCTTTATATACACTCGCCTGCGGGTAATAGCATTAAAGGTGGATGTCGCGTCATGGAGAGGATTACAGTTACTCTCGGGGAACGTAGTTACCCTATCACCATCGCGGCTGGTTTGTTTAACGACCCAGCTTCCTTTTTACCACTGAAAGCGGGTGATCAGGCGATGCTGGTCACCAACGAGACGCTGGCTCCGCTTTATCTCGACCGCGTACGCCACCTGCTTGAGCAGGCGGGCGTAAAAGTCGACAGTGTGATTCTCCCCGATGGCGAGCAGTATAAAAGCCTGACGGTACTGGATACCGTCTTTACCGCATTGCTGCAAAAACCGCATGGTCGCGATACAACACTGCTTGCCCTGGGCGGCGGTGTTGTGGGCGATCTGACCGGCTTTGCGGCCGCAAGCTATCAGCGTGGTGTCCGCTTTATTCAAATCCCTACCACGCTGCTGTCCCAGGTCGACTCCTCTGTGGGTGGCAAAACGGCAGTGAACCATCCGCTCGGCAAAAACATGATTGGCGCGTTCTATCAGCCCGCATCGGTGGTGGTGGATCTCGACTGTCTGAAAACCCTGCCGAAGCGCGAGTTGGCTTCGGGTCTGGCGGAAGTGATCAAATACGGCATTATTCTGGATGGCGAGTTCTTTAGCTGGCTTGAAGAGAATATGGATGCGCTGCTGGGCCTCGATGAGGCAAAACTGGCATACTGCATTCGTCGTTGCTGTGAGCTGAAAGCAGAAGTTGTTGCCGCAGACGAGCGTGAAACGGGCTTACGTGCTTTACTGAATCTTGGGCATACGTTTGGTCACGCGATTGAAGCCGAAATGGGTTACGGCAACTGGCTGCACGGTGAAGCCGTCGCGGCCGGCATGGTGATGGCTGCCCGCACCTCTGAACGCCTTGGGCAGTTCAAACCGGAAGAGACGGCACGTATCATTGCGCTGCTTGAGCGTGCAGGTTTGCCGGTGAACGGGCCGCAGGAGATGTCGGCGCAAGCGTATTTACCCCACATGATGCGCGATAAAAAAGTATTGGCAGGTGAGATGCGTCTTGTACTCCCGCTTGCAATAGGGAAGAGTGAAGTGCGCGGCGGAGTGCCGCACGATGTCGTTCTTGGCGCTATCGCTGACTGTCAGCAGGCGTAACAACTAGAAAGGTCAGGCCACTGTCGCAGGTGGTCGTTTAGCTTCAGGTGAAATGCAAAGTCGTTGGCATAAGCCTTTGAGTGGGGTGTTAAATGGATGAATTCAAACCAGAAGACGAGCTGAAACCCGATCCCAGCGATCGTCGTACTGGTCGTTCTCGTCAATCTTCAGAACGTGATAACGAGCCGCAGATCAACTTTGACGATGTTGATCTGGATGCAGACGATCGTCGCCCTTCGCGCAGCCGCAACGCGCACGAAGAGCGAGCAGAAGAGGATTATGAGTCCGAAGAAGATTCAATGGACGAACAGCCTGTAGAGCGTCGCCCGCGTAAACGTAAAAAAGCCGCTGCGCCAAAACCGGCGTCCCGCCAGTACATTATGATGGGCCTTGGCGTTCTGGTGCTTGTGCTGCTGATTGTCGGCATTGGCTCCGCGCTTAAAGCACCGTCAACGAACTCAACCGAGCAAACGGCTTCCGCTGAGAAGAGCATCAACCTTTCCGGTAACGATGCGTCCAATCAGGCGAATGGCGCACAGCCAGCGCCGGGTGCTACTTCCGCAGAGCAGACCGCCGGTAACACCACAGCGCCGCAGGATGTTTCTCTGCCGCCCGTTTCTTCAACCCCAGCTCAGGGGCAGGCACCTGTTGCGCCTGAAGGTCAGCAGCGTGTGGAAGTTCAGGGAGACCTGAACAATGCGCTGACGCAGCCGCAGAACCAGCAGCAGGTTGATAACGTCGTGGTTAACTCTACGCTGCCAACTGAACCTGCAACCGTTGCCCCGATTCGCGGCGGTAACGCTCAGCCGCAAACGGCCGCGACGGAAACCAAACCGCACCAGACGCAGACTACAACACGTCCTGAGCGTAAGCAGGCAGTGATTGAGCCTAAGCGTGAAACCAAACCTCAGGCAGTGGTAAAAGCGCCTGAAGTGAAAGCCGTACCGGCCCAGCCGAAACGCACGGAAACGGCTGCGGTGAGCGAGCCTGCTAAAGCGCCCGTCACGCAGACTGCGCCGAAAGCCACGGCGACCACCACGGCACCGGCTGCCACAGCGGCACCAGCCGCGACGGCAACCGCATCCAGCAGCGCGGCAGGTAAAACGGCAGGTAACGTCGGTTCGCTGAAGTCTGCGCCTTCCAGCAACTACACGCTGCAGCTGAGCAGTTCGTCTAACTACGACAACCTCAACAGCTGGGCGAAGAAATCAAATCTGAAAAACTATGTTGTTTATCAGACGACCCGTAACGGTCAGCCGTGGTATGTGCTGGTGAGCGGTGTTTATTCGTCAAAAGATGAAGCAAAACGTGCCGTAGCGGCGCTGCCAGCTGACGTTCAGGCGAAGAACCCATGGGCGAAGCCGATTCATCAGGTTCAGGCCGATCTGAAGTAATGTTTAAAGCGCAGGATGCTGTCGGAGCTTTCTCCACAGCCGGAGAAGGTGTAATCAGTTAGTCAGCATGAAAAAAAATCGCGCTTTTCTGAAATGGGCAGGGGGGAAATACCCCCTGCTCGATGATATTAAAAAGCACCTGCCTGAAGGCGAGTGTCTTATCGAACCTTTCGTGGGTGCGGGATCGGTGTTCCTCAACACCGATTTTTCTCGTTATATCCTGGCGGATATCAACAGCGACCTTATCAGCCTCTATAACATCGTTAAGCTCCGTACCGATGAGTATGTCGCAGAGGCGCGCAAGCTGTTTACGCCCGAGAACAATAATCCGGACGTTTACTACCAGTTCCGCGCGGAGTTTAACCAGAGCCAGGATCCGTTCCGCAGAGCCCTGCTGTTCCTCTATCTTAATCGTCATGGTTACAACGGCCTGTGCCGGTATAACCTGCGCGGGGAATTTAACGTGCCGTTTGGTCGCTACAAGCGCCCGTATTTCCCACAGGACGAGCTTTATCACTTTGCTGAAAAAGCGCAGAACGCGGAGTTTCATTGCCTCTCCTATGAAGAGTGTATGGAACTGGCAGGCGTCAATTCGGTGGTTTACTGTGACCCCCCATACGCGCCGCTGTCTGCGACGGCGAACTTCACCGCCTACCACACCAACAGCTTCAGCCCTGCCGAGCAGGCGCGTCTGGCGGAGATGGCGGAAAAGCTGGTCAGCAAAAGAATTCCGGTGTTAATTTCGAATCACGACACGCCTGATACGCGCGAATGGTACAAAGCCGCGAAGCATTTTCAGGTTAAGGTGCGGCGTAGCATTAGCAGCAACGGCGGCACACGTAAAAAGGTGGACGAACTCCTGGCTCTTTATCGCCCCTGAGCCGTTTTGCCCGCCGGTAAACACATTTCAAGGAGAAGCGGATGAAACAGTTTTTGATTGCTCCCTCAATTCTGTCGGCCGATTTTGCCCGCCTGGGTGAAGATACCGCCAACGCACTGGCGGCTGGCGCGGATGTCGTCCATTTCGACGTGATGGATAACCACTACGTTCCTAACCTGACCATCGGTCCGATGGTGCTCAAGGCGCTGCGTAACTATGGCATTACCGCCCCGATCGACGTTCACCTGATGGTGAAACCGGTTGATCGCATCGTGCCTGACTTCGCCGCGGCGGGTGCCAGCATCATCACCTTCCATCCGGAAGCCTCTGAACATGTGGATCGCACGCTGCAGCTGATCAAAGAGAACGGCTGTAAAGCGGGTCTGGTGTTTAACCCGGCCACGCCGCTGAGCTATCTCGACTATGTCATGGATAAGCTGGACGTGATCCTGCTGATGTCCGTTAACCCCGGTTTTGGCGGCCAGTCATTCATTCCTCACACGCTGGATAAGCTGCGTGAAGTCCGCCGTCGTATCGACGAGTCAGGCTACGACATTCGTCTGGAAGTAGACGGCGGCGTGAAAGTGAATAACATTGGTGAAATTGCGGCGGCAGGCGCGGATATGTTCGTTGCTGGTTCTGCCATTTTCGACCAACCGGATTATAAAAAAGTCATTGATGAAATGCGCCGCGAGCTGGCGAAGGTAAGTCATGGATAAATTACAGGCTATTCGGGGTGTGGCATTCGACCTCGACGGCACGCTGGTTGACAGCGCGCCGGGCTTAACGAGCGCCGTCGACCAGGCGCTGTATGCACTTGAACTCCCCGTTGCGGGTGAAGAGCGCGTCGTCACGTGGATTGGCAACGGCGCCGATGTTCTGATGGCGCGCGCGTTGACGTGGGCGCGTCAGGAGCGTGCGTCGCAGCGTTCCGCCCAGGGTAAACCGAGCGTCGATCACGCGGACATCCCGCAGGAAGAGCAGCTGCGTATTCTGCGCAAACTGTTCGATCGTTTCTATGAAGAGACCGTCGAGGAGGGCAGCTTCCTGTTCCCTGACGTTCAGGAAACGCTGAGCGCGCTGCACGCGAAGGGCATCCCGCTGGGTCTGGTGACCAACAAACCCACGCCGTTTGTCGCACCGCTGCTGGAAGCGCTCAATATCGCGAAGTATTTCTCCGTGATTGTGGGCGGCGACGACGTGCAGAACAAAAAGCCCCATCCGGAACCGCTGCTGCTGGTGGCAGGAAAATTATCCTTAACGCCTGCGGAGCTGCTCTTTGTCGGCGATTCCCGCAATGATATTCTGGCTGCCCGCGCGGCCGGGTGTCCTTCCGTGGGGTTAACCTATGGCTACAACTACGGTGAAGCCATCACGCTGAGTGAGCCGGACGTCGTTTTCGACCACTTCAAAGATTTGTTGCCCGCACTCGGGCTTTCGCACAGTGAACATCAGGAATTGAACAATGACTAAGCCCATCGTTTTTAGTGGCGCACAGCCTTCAGGTGAATTGACCATTGGTAACTACATGGGTGCGTTACGTCAGTGGGTCAGCATGCAGGATGACTACCATTGCATTTACTGCATCGTCGATCTCCATGCGATTACCGCCCGTCAGGATCCTGAGAAGCTGCGCAAAGCCACGCTGGACACCCTGGCGCTGTATCTGGCCTGCGGCATCGATCCAGAGAAGAGCACCATCTTCGTTCAGTCTCACGTGCCGGAGCACGCGCAGCTGGGCTGGGCGCTGAACTGCTACACCTATTTTGGCGAGCTGAGCCGCATGACGCAGTTCAAGGATAAATCCGCGCGCTACTCTGAAAACATCAACGCCGGCCTGTTTGACTATCCGGTGCTGATGGCGGCAGACATCCTGCTGTACCAGACTAACCAGGTTCCTGTCGGCGAAGACCAGAAGCAGCACCTGGAGCTGAGCCGCGATATCGCCCAGCGCTTCAACGCGCTCTACGGCGATGTGTTTAAAGTACCAGAGCCATTTATTCCGAAGTCCGGCGCACGCGTAATGTCGCTGCTGGAGCCGACCAAGAAGATGTCCAAGTCTGACGATAACCGCAACAACGTTATCGGCCTGCTGGAAGATCCGAAATCGGTTGTCAAAAAGCTCAAGCGCGCGGTCACGGACTCCGACGAGCCGCCTGTTGTGCGCTACGACGTGCAGAACAAAGCGGGCGTCTCCAACCTGCTGGATATCCTCTCGGGCGTCACCGGCCAGAGCATCCCTGAGCTGGAAAAACACTTCGAAGGCAAGATGTACGGCCACCTGAAAGGCGAAGTGGCAGATGCCGTTTCCGGCATGCTGACCGAGCTGCAGGAGCGTTATCACCGCTACCGTAACGACGAAGCGTTCCTGCAGAAAGTGATGAAAGAGGGGGCGGAAAAAGCCAGCGCGCGCGCGTCCGAAACCCTGAAAGCGGTGTATGAAGCAATTGGGTTTGTGGCGAAACCTTAAGCCGCTGTGCCGGGTGGCGGCTTCGCCTTACCCGGCCTACGGGACCGTGTAGGTCGGGTAAGCGTCAGCGCCACCCGACAAAAAACACACTCTCCAAAACTAAAAACCGGGATATCCCGGTTTTTTTACGCCTGTAAAACGCTTACTGCTGTGCCGCCGGGCCGCAACCACCGATGATCTTCGAAATGGAGATCGCCGGGTGCAGCAGGTAATCGTAGCTGCAGTTATTTTTGGTGTTTTGAACGTGACCGGTGCAGGCCGTCAGAGTCGATAACAGGCCAACCAGAACGGCGGCTTTTGCCAGTTTGAACATATGCATTCCTTGTCTAAAAAATGGATGTAATACGAGGGAATAAATGGAAAAGTTCCACTATGCGGGCGGTATGTTATCGGTAGGCGTAAGAGGGGAGTAGTCCGCTTAAGGACTACTCCAGGAAGGGAGAATATGCGTTAGTGATTCGAGAACCAGTTCAGCCTGTCGCGCAGTTCAACCACGCGGCCCACCACAATCAGCGCCGGGCTTTCGACCTGCTGCGCCAGCTCGCCTAACTGCGTCAGCACGCCATCCACCACGCGCTGCGTAATGGCGGTGCCGTTTTCGACCAGCGCGACGGGCATATCCGCATTCATACCGTGCTCCAGCAGCTTCGCCTGAATCGTGGCGGCCTGATTGAGCCCCATGTAGAACACCAGTGTCTGCTTTTCGGCGGCCAGGTTATGCCAGTCCAGCTCGCTGCCGGTCTTCAGGTGGCCCGTCACCAGACGCACGCTCTGAGCGTAGTCGCGGTGGGTCAGCGGAATGCCAGAGTACGCTGAACAGCCGGACGCCGCCGTAATGCCGGGCACCACGGAGAACGGAATACCCGCGTCGCACAGGGTTTCCAGCTCCTCGCCGCCGCGTCCAAAGATAAAAGGATCGCCCCCCTTCAGGCGGACCACGCGTTTTCCCTTTTGCGCTTCGCGCAGCAGGATCTGGTTAATCTCCTCCTGCGGCACGCAGTGGTAGCCCGCGCGCTTGCCCACGAAGACGCGGTCGGCGTCGCGGCGCACCAGGTTCATGATGTCATCGGAGACCAGACGGTCGTACACCACGATATCCGCCTGCTGGATCTGCTGTAGCCCTTTCAGCGTCAGCAAGCCCGCATCACCGGGGCCTGCGCCTACCAGCACCACTTCGCCGCGATGGTCCAGCGGTTCGCTTAGCAACTGCTCGGTCGTCTCTTCAACGGCTTTGGTGTCCTGATTCGCCAGCGACTGCGCCAGCCTGTCGTTCACAAAGAATTTTTCCCAGAAGCGACGGCGCTCGCCCACGGTCGCGAAGGTTTGCTTCACGCGTGAACGCAGCTGACCGGCATAATGCGCAATCTGGCCAAGGTGTTGAGGCAACAGGGCTTCCAGTTTTTCCCGCAGCAGACGCGCGAGAACCGGCGAACGTCCCCCGGACGATACCGCAATCATCAGCGGCGAGCGGTCGATAATCGACGGCATGATAAAGCTGGCTTCTTTCGGCGCATCCACCACGTTGCAGAAGATACGGCGCGCTTCGCAGGCGTCGCTGACGCGCTGATTCACTGCATCGTCATCCGTCGCGGCAATGGTCAGCCAGCAGGTATCCAGCAGGGATTCATTAAACTCCCCCTGCTCCAGCGTAAGCATCCCTTCCTGCGCCCAGACGTCAAACTGGGGGGAGAAGGACAGGGCATTCACGGTCAGGCGGGCGCCAGCCTCTAACAGCAGGCGCGCTTTGCGCTCGGCCACGTCGCCGCCGCCCACGAGCAGGCAGTCGCGGTTGCGTAATTGACAAAAAATCGGCAGGTGATCCACGACGTTACCTCACAGCATTCATGGCGGGGGAAGAATTGACGTCAGGATAACAGCAGGAATCGTACAGAACATACGGTTTTTCCTGCCGTTACCCATAAGGGGTCATAAGCCTTTCCTATTGAAAAGGCGAGGGGTTACGCTTTCAGCTGCACCTCGCCGTCCTTCACGCGGACGTCGTAGTGTTTGACCGAGAAGCTTTCATCTTCCATGCAGAGTCCGTCGGTTAAGCGGAAACGCTGCTTTTTCAACGGGCTGGCGACCCACAGTTCCCCCTGGTGCTCGGCAATCAGGCCGCGGGAGAGCACGCTGGCCTCGAAGAACGGGTCGATATTGCTGATAGCAAAGACCTGTTCATCGTGGCGAGGGCGGAAAATCGCCACCTGCTCGTTGCCCAGCAGCGCACAGACGCCGGTGGCGGGGAGAATGTCGTTAATATTGCAGATGTTTACCCACTGGCTCATGCGTTTTCCTCCACCAGCGTGACCGGAATACGTTCATACGGCGTGGCCGGACGATGCTGTTCGCGCTCCGGCACAACCTGTACGTTCGGGTCGCGCTGGGTGCTGTTGATAAAGTGTTTGAAGCGCGTCTGCGCCGCCGGGGTGTTGACGGTTTCCGTCCACTCGCAGATCACCGCCTCGCGCAGGCGGGCCATCTCCGCTTCCAGATGTTCGTTCAGGCCCAGCTTGTTGTCGATAATGACCGATTTCAGGTAGTCGATGCCACCTTCGAGGTTATCGAGCCAGGAGGCGGTACGGGTCAGCTTATCGGCGGTACGGATGTAGAACATCATGAAGCGGTCGAGATACTGAATCAGCGTGTCGCGATCGAGATCCGCCGCCAGCAGGTCCGCGTGGCGCGGTTTCATCCCGCCGTTGCCGCACACATACAGGTTCCAGCCTTTCTCGGTGGCAATAATACCCACGTCTTTACCCTGCGCTTCCGCACATTCGCGGGTACAGCCGGAGACGCCGAACTTCATTTTGTGCGGGGTACGGATGCCTTTGTAGCGGTTTTCCAGCTCAACGCCGAAGCCCACGCTATCGCCGACGCCGTAGCGACACCAGGTGCTGCCCACGCAGGTTTTCGCCATGCGCAGCGCTTTGGCGTACGCGTGGCCGGTTTCGAAGCCCGCTTCAATCAGCTGACGCCAGATTTCCGGCAGGTCGTCCTTCTGCGCGCCAAACAGGCCGATACGCTGGGAGCCGGTGATTTTGGTGTACAGATTAAATTCACGTGCGATACGGCCCACCGCGACCAGCCCTTCCGGCGTGATTTCACCACCGGCCGAGCGTGGAATCACGGAGTAGGTGCCGTCTTTCTGGATGTTGGCCAGGAAGTTGTCGTTGGTGTCCTGCAGCGGCGTATGCTCGGGCTTGAGCACGTACTCGTTCCAGCAGGAGGCCAGCAGGGAGCCGACGGTCGGTTTACACACTTCACAGCCGTAGCCCTGGCCGTGTTTCTCCAGCAGTTCGTCGAAGGACTTGATGCCTTCCACGCGGATCAGATGGTACAGCTCCTGGCGAGAGTAAGCGAAGTGCTCGCACAGGTTGTTGTTCACTTCGATGCCCTGTTTCGCCAGCTCGGCGTTCAGTACCTGGGTGACCAGCGGAATACAGCCGCCGCAGCCGGTACCGGCTTTGGTTTCCGCTTTCAGCGCCGCAACGGTGTGGCACCCTTTGTTGATCGCGGAGATCAGCATGCCTTTGGTGACGTCGAAGCAGGAGCAAATCTGCGCGCTGTCCGGCAGTTTATCCACGCCGATGGACGGCTTGCCGCTGGAGGCGTGCGCCGGGAGGATCAGCGCGTCCGGGTTTTCCGGCAGCTCGATGGCGTTGAGCACCAGCTGGAGCAGGTTACCGAAGTCGCTGGTGTCGCCCACCAGCACCGCGCCGAGCAGGGTTTTGTTGTCCTGGCTGACGATGAGACGTTTGTAGACTTCTTTGCTTTCGTCGAGGTAGACATAGCTGCGCGCGCCGGGCGTGCGGCCATGCGCATCGCCAATACCGCCTACGTCCACGCCCAGCAGCTTCAGCTTGGCGCTCATGTCTGCGCCGGTGAAGGCGTTTTCGCTGCCCAGGATATGATCCACGGCGACCTGCGCCATTTTGTAGCCCGGCGCCACCAGGCCGTATACGCGGTTGTTCCAGCTGGCGCATTCGCCGATGGCGTAGATATCCGGATCGGAGGTCTGGCAGGTGTCGTTAATCATGATCCCGCCGCGCTGCGCGACGGCCAGGCCGCACTGCGTTGCCAGCTTGTCGCGCGGGCGGATGCCGGTGGAGAAGACGATGAAGTCCACTTCCAGCTCGCTGCCGTCGGCAAAGCGCATGGTTTTGCGTGCTTCAGTCCCTTCCTGAACGATCTCTTTGGTGTTTTTGCTGGTGTGAACCTTCACGCCCATGCTTTCGATCTTACGGCGCAGCTGATCGCCACCCATGTGGTCGAGCTGTTCGGCCATCAGCATCGGCGCAAATTCGATGACATGGGTTTCAACGCCGAGGTTTTTCAGCGCGCCCGCGGCTTCCAGGCCCAGCAGGCCACCGCCAACAACCGCGCCGCGTTTGCTTCGACGCGCACAGGATTCAATGGCGTTGAGGTCTTCAATGGTACGGTAAACGAAGCAATCCTGCGTTTCCGAGCCTTTAATCGGCGGGATCCACGGATACGAGCCAGTCGCCATGATCAGCTTATCGTAAAAAACCGTACGGCCGGCGCTGGAGTGGATCACTTTTTCCTGACGGTTGATGGTGATAGCGCGTTCGCCCACCAGCACTTTTACGCCATGCTTCTCGTAGAAACCTTCACGCACCAGAGAGAGCTCTTCGGCGGTATGATGGGAGAAGTAGGAAGACAGGTGCACACGGTCGTATGCCTTGCGGGGTTCTTCACAGAACACGGTAATATCGAACTGCTCAGCATCGGCTTTATCGAGAAGATCCTCAATAAAGCGGTGGCCGACCATGCCGTTACCGATGATAGCGAGTCTGACTTTGCTCATTATTGCCTCGATTTCTTTTCTATTATTGCCTACCTTAACGATTCAGCAGGGGCGCTTATTGATGCAAATCAAATACGCCTTCGCCTACTCCCTAGGTGGTATATGACTGATTTGTCAGGATTTTTATAAGTGGCGGAAATCGCAGGCTTTTCGTGTTCGTTGAATTTGTGTACAAATCAGGGGCGGTTTTGCAAAAATCGATACGCCTGAATATCAGCTGCGTTTATGAGGGGAAAGTTATGTCTACATCACCGTTATGGCTTGTTCAGAATGTGCGTTTACCGGGTCGGGATGGGCTGTGGCAACTTGCCATCGAGAACGGGCGATTTGGTGACATCACCCCCATGGACGACACCCACGCCGAAAGTTATGAGGTACTGAACGCGCGCGGTGGGCTGGCTATTCCCCCGTTCATCGAGCCGCATATTCATCTTGATACCACCCAGACGGCGGGTGAGCCGAACTGGAACCAGTCCGGCACGCTGTTCGAAGGCATTGAACGCTGGGCGGAGCGCAAGGCGCTGCTCAGCCATGAGGATGTGAAAGCACGCGCCTGGAAAACGCTGAAGTGGCAAATCGCTAACGGCATTCAGTTTGTCCGCACCCATGTGGATGTCTCTGACCCGACGCTCACCGCCCTGAAGGCGATGCTGGAGGTGAAGCAGGAGGTGGCCCCGTGGGTAACGCTGCAAATCGTCGCGTTTCCGCAGGAAGGTATTCTCTCTTACCCGAACGGCGCGGCGCTGCTTGAAGAGGCGTTAAAACTGGGAGCCGACGTGGTGGGGGCGATCCCGCACTTCGAATTTACCCGGGAATATGGCGTCCAGTCGCTGCACATCGCTTTTGAGCTGGCGAAGAAGTATGACCGCCCGCTGGATATCCACTGCGATGAAATTGACGACGAACAGTCGCGGTTTGTCGAGACGGTGGCCACGCTGGCGTATGAGGCCGGCATCGGCCCGCGCGTGACGGCCAGCCACACCACCGCCATGCACTCCTATAACGGCGCTTACACCTCGCGGCTCTTCCGTCTGCTGAAGATGTCGGGGATTAACTTCGTTGCGAACCCGCTGGTCAACATCCACCTGCAGGGGCGCTTTGATGACTATCCGAAGCGTCGCGGCATCACCCGGGTGAAAGAGCTGCAGGAAGCAGGTATTAACGTCTGCTTTGGTCACGACGATGTCTTCGATCCGTGGTACCCGCTCGGCACCGGCAATATGCTGCAGGTGCTGCATATGGGGCTACACGTCTGCCAGATGATGGGCTATCCGCAAATCGACAGCGGCCTGAACCTGATCACCCATAACAGCGCCCGTACCTTCGGCCTGAGCGATTACGGTATTGAAACGGGAAACCCGGCAAACCTGATTATTTTGCCTGCGGAGAGCGGGTTTGAAGCGGTGCGCTGTCAGGTGCCGGTGCGCTGGTCGATTCGTCAGGGGCGGATTATCGCCACCACGCAGCTGGCGCAGACCTGGATCCAGATGGATACCGGAGGAGAAGAGGTCAGTTTCGCCAGAAACAGCCCCTCTGCGTAATGCAAAGGGGCGCAGGGTTTAGTGCGATGCCGCTGCCGCGTTGTGCTGGCGGTGGCGGGTCACAAAGCCCAGGATGAAGCACATGAGGAACACCACGGCGTACAGACCGTTCGCGGTGTGCAGCGCGGCCAGCGGGCCGCTGTGGGCAACGATCGGGCCCGTCACCACGAAGGTCAGCATGGTGCCGATAGTGCCGCAGGTCAGAACGAAGTTAACCAGCTTCGGCGAGGCCACTTTGGTCTGCAGGGAGCCCAGGGTGATGATCGAGGTGTAAATCGCGCTGGAGAAGAAGCCCAGGGTCAGAATGAACCATGGCATATGCTCCGGGGAACCGTTGATGAACAGATACATCAGCACGGTCGCCAGGCCCGCCAGCACGGTCAGAATGCGCTGCAGGTCGAAGAAGCGCAGGATGAAGCTAAACGCCCACATGCCGAACATGTAAGACATCCAGAAATCGCTCACCAGTTTACCCGCGTCGTTCAGGCTCATGCCCAGACCTTTGGCATATTCCGGTACCCAGGAGATAAAGCCCAGCTGGCCCAGGATGTAGCACAGGGCGGCGATGGAGAGGAACAGCACGCCGATACCCCATTTCTCTTTCGCCACAGGCTCTGCCGTGGTTTGCGCTTTTTTACCCAGAACCGGGAAGTCGCAGCCGAAGGTCAGAATAAAAATAGCAACGTAGACCAGACCGATGCAGGCGTAGACCCAGTACCACTCAATGCTGCGCGCCAGCAGAACGGCAGCGACCATCGGGAAGATCATTCCGGCCATGCTGAAGAAGGAGTCGGTAAACAGCAGGCGCGCGCCGCGCTGGCGGCCTTCATACATATGGGTAATCAGGAACGTCCCGATCGACATGGTGATCCCGCTGACCAGGCCGAGCACGAACATGGCGGCTGAGAACAGGGCGATGCTGTGGCTGAGCATCAGACCCGCCACGGCGGCAACCATCAGCACGAAGCCGAAGCGAAGCTGGGTTTTCAGCGGCACGATTTCCATCAGCCAGGCATTCAGGAAGATAGAGATCAGGATCCCTGCGTTGAGGAAGGTGAAGGTGTTACTCATGCTGGAAACGGGCAGCTGGAAGTAGTCTGCGATATTCCCCATCACCATCCCGGTGACGATCACCAACGCGCCGGTCAGGGCGTAGGAGAAGAAGCTGATCCATGTGAGCTTGATGCGATTGCTGTTAGTCATGTCTGGCCTGTTCAAAAAAAGAAAAGCGCCGAAGGGGCGCTGAGAGCGGGCAGATTTTAGTCGCTAAAGTGATCCATTCCTATCTTTTAAGGGTAATGATTGTGTCATTGCAGGTTTTAATGTGATCTAAATCACATTAAGTGGCGGTCTAACCAATCGTTTGCGCAGTAATAATTGTTTCAATTTCGTAAAATTAGGTAAAAGGCTGGTCTACGTTCATACTGCTCTTTAGAATCAAGCCATTCGCTTTTTATACTGCGCTTTGTTAAGGAATTCTCATGCTCAAATCAACACTGGCGGCTGTCGCAGCTGTGTTTGCTCTTTCTGCCGTTTCCCCTGCTGCGCTGGCAGCAAAAGGGGACCCTCACGTTCTGCTGACCACCTCCGCCGGGAATATTGAGCTGGAACTGAATAGCCAGAAAGCTCCGGTTTCTGTGAAAAACTTCCTCGACTATGTGAACAGTGGTTTCTATAACAACACCACCTTCCACCGCGTGATCCCGGGCTTCATGATTCAGGGTGGCGGCTTCAACGAGCAGATGCAGCAGAAACAGCCGAACCCGCCAATCAAAAACGAAGCGGACAACGGCCTGCTGAACAAGCGCGGCACGATCTCTATGGCGCGTACCGCAGACAAAGATAGCGCGACCAGCCAGTTCTTCCTCAACGTGGCGGATAACGCCTTCCTCGACCACGGCCAGCGCGACTTCGGCTATGCGGTGTTCGGTAAAATCGTGAAAGGGATGGACGTGGCCGATAAGATTTCTCAGGTGCCTACCCATGACGTCGGTCCGTATCAGAATGTGCCGTCCAAACCTGTCGTGATCCTCTCCGCAAAAGTGCTGCCGTAACGTTCTTCGACGCGGGCGATGCTCGCCCGTGTTGTGACCCCTCCCTGCGAAAGCGCGTTTTGCTGCTTATACTTGTGGCAAACGGACTATTCAGGGAGGCGTTAAGTGAAAAAACTCACCGACAAGCAAAAATCCCGTCTCTGGGAGCAGCAGCGTAGCGTCAACTTTCAGGCCAGTTGTCTCCTTGAGAAAGGTAATGGTCCATCGGATCCCGACATTGAGAGCCTGGCGCTTGGGCCTTCCGCGCCCGGGTTACCCCATCTGTGCCTTATTCACCGCCATCTCTACCGCAGAGAGATGAAGCGGGCAGGTGAGTTCCGTACCGACGATATTTTCAAAGGTGATATTCCCTTCTGCCATTTCGAATACATCGAGAAGATGGGTAATGAACTGATGGCGGCGCTGGAAAGCGAAAAGTATCTGGCTGGCCTTGAGAAAGCGGCGTTCATTGAAAAAATTAGCCATTATTATTGTGAAATCAACATGCTGCATCCTTTTGCGAGTGGTAACGGTATTGCTCAGCGCGTTTTCTTTGAGCAGCTGGCGCTCCATGCGGGCTATTCACTGGACTGGCGCGATATCGATCCCGAGGAGTGGGTGTCCGCTAACCGCAGCGGCGCAACGGGGGATTTAACCGCGCTAAACGCGATCTTTGCCAAAGTAGTGAGCGAAGCGCGGGAATCTGAGTAGAATAGGGCGGCATTTTTTTCGGGAGCCGCCATGATTCTGCTGATTGACAACTACGATTCCTTCACCTGGAACCTTTACCAGTATTTTTGCGAACTGGGTGCAGAGGTGGTTGTCCGACGTAACGACGAGATTGGCCTGGCCGATATCGAGACGCTGGCTCCGCAGAAAATCGTGATTTCACCCGGCCCCTGCACGCCGTCGGAATCAGGTATTTCGCTGGAGGTTATCCAGCACTATGCCGGCAAGCTGCCGATCCTCGGCGTTTGTCTGGGCCATCAGGCGATTGCCCAGGCCTTTGGTGCCACCATCGTGCGCGCCGCCAAAGTCATGCACGGTAAAACCTCGCCGGTCACCCACACGGGCACCGGAGTGTTCACGGGGCTCAATAATCCGTTAACCGTGACGCGCTACCATTCGCTGGTGATTGACCCGTCGACGCTGCCCGACGGCTTTGAGGTGACCGCCTGGAGCGATACGCAGGAGATCATGGGGATTCGACATCGCGAATGGGATCTCGAAGGCGTGCAGTTCCATCCGGAAAGCATCCTCAGCGAGCAGGGGCACGCGCTGCTGGCAAATTTCCTCCATCGCTGAATATCTGTTGCCTTGCTGTGATTTTTTATGCATATTTTGTGATTATATTTTCACAATCAATGTGACATAAAATGGATGGGCATGACATGGCAACTGAACAACCAGCAATTACCCGCGCGACATTCGATGAAGTGATTCTGCCGATTTATGCACCGGCTGAATTTATCCCGGTGAAGGGGAAAGGCAGCCGCGTCTGGGATCAGCAGGGCAAGGAGTATGTGGATTTCGCGGGCGGTATTGCGGTCACGGCGCTGGGTCATTGCCATCCCGCGCTGGTGGAGGCGCTGAAAACCCAGGGTGAAACCCTGTGGCACACCAGCAACGTGTTCACCAACGAACCGGCGCTGCGCCTGGGCCGTAAGATCATTGATGCCACGTTTGCCGAGCGCGTGCTGTTTATGAACTCCGGCACCGAAGCCAACGAAACCGCCTTTAAGCTGGCGCGCTACTACGCGACCACGCGCCACAGCCCGTACAAAACCAAAATCATCGCCTTCCGCAATGCCTTCCACGGACGCTCCTTCTTTACCGTCTCCGTTGGCGGTCAGCCGAAGTATTCCGACGGGTTTGGTCCGAAACCAGCCGACATCATCCACGTGCCGTTTAACGATCTGCACGCGGTGAAAGCGGTGATGGACGACCACACCTGCGCGGTGGTGGTCGAGCCTATTCAGGGGGAAGGCGGCGTGACCGCGGCAACCCCGGAATTCCTGAAAGGGCTGCGCGCGCTGTGCGACGAGCATCAGGCGCTGCTGGTGTTTGATGAAGTGCAGTGCGGGATGGGGCGTACCGGGGACCTGTTTGCCTATATGCACTACGGCGTGACGCCGGATATTTTGACCAGCGCGAAAGCGCTCGGCGGCGGTTTCCCGGTGAGTGCGGTCCTGACGACGCAGGAGATCGCCTCCGCGTTTCACGTCGGTTCTCACGGCTCTACCTACGGCGGTAACCCGCTGGCGAGCGCCGTGGCGGGTGCCGCGTTCGACATCATCAACACGCCAGAGGTGCTAAACGGCGTTAGCGCGAAGCGCGAGCTGTTTGTGAAGCACCTTAAGCAGATTGACGAGCAGTACGACGTGTTCAGCGAGATCCGCGGGATGGGGCTGCTGATTGGCGCCGAGCTGAAGCCGCAGTACAAGGGCCGCGCGCGCGACTTCCTGCACGCCGCCGCTCGCGAAGGGGTGATGGTGCTCAATGCCGGGCCGGACGTGATGCGCTTTGCGCCGTCGCTGGTGGTGGAAGACAAAGACATCGAAGACGGCTTAACCCGCTTTGCCGCGGCGGTTGCAAAGATCGTTAAAGGCTAATATTCGGTTCGTTTCAACCGGCGCGTTAACCAAACCCCATGATGCGGACGCTGACGCCATGCCACCGACGAAATGGTGTGCATGGTGTTCAGATGCCCCAGCACGCGCTGCAAGTGTTGCTCAAGGGTGCTCATTGGCCCGTGGGTTAACGTCTCCGGCGCTTCCAGAATATTTAAATCCCCCGACTCGCCCGGTGAGTCATACTCCAGACGCTGCTGGCAGCGCTGCAACGCAATTTCACACGACTGCAGGTAGCGCTGCGCCAGATCCGGCGTCAGCATCGTGTGCTCGCGCGCCAGCGTCGTCATGGCGTTAATGTGCTCAACGATAAACTGACTGTGCGTTACCCACAGCTTCATATCGGCCAGATAATGTGAGTTAAAGCCCGGCTCCTGCATCGCCTGGTTGAGCGAGTTGAACAGGGCGTTGTGCGCCTGGTTGACCTTCATGCGTTGATACGCCAGCGGGGAGGGCTGCGGGTCGTCGCTCAGGATGAGGCGAATGGCCTGCTGGTCGGCCTCCAGCGCGTCGTGGGCGTTCTGCCTGAGCAGCCCGCTCTGCCACTGCGGCCACAGCCAGACCATGCCGCCGAAGGCAATCAGGCAGCCGATCAGGGTATCAATCAGCCTGGCGACAATAAACTGTTCGCCGTTCAGCGTAAGCAGCTGCAGGGTGTATACCGCCGTCACCGTAAAGCCCACCATCGCCCAGCCGTAATTTTTGCGGATAATCAGGTAGCTCACCAGCGTGATCGCCAGCATGCCTGCCAGGGTATAGCCTTCCGGCACGTGGAAGTGCAGCGTTACGCCTGCAATGATCAGCCCGGCCATGGTGCCGCCCGCCCGGTGCAGAATACGCACCCGCGTGGCGCCGTAGCCGTTCTGGGTGACGAACAGCACGGTCATTAAGATCCAGTAGGGCTTCGGCAGATGCAGCGCCATGCCCATCAGGCTGGCGATACTGAGCATCACGCTAATTCGTGCGGCATTGCGCAGGGCGGACGATTTGAGAGACAGATAGCTTTTGAGCGCGGGCAACAGGGGAAGCCGTTTTTGTTTATCTGCCATCAGGTCGCGGGAATAAAGCGGGCGCTGGGTGCGCAGCACGCGGGCGATGCGGCTAAAGTGCCAGGCGGCAAACTGGCCGACCGGGTTATCCGGATGCTGACGGGCGATTTTCTCCAGCGCGCCGAGCTGTTTTTCCATGTTAAAGCGCGTGGGATAGCGGTGGTAGAGAATATCGTCAGCCAGCACGCGCAGGCGTGCCGAGACGGTCTGCGCGTTCCAGCGGATCACCGCTTCGGCGTGGCTGCGCTCAACCAGCTTTTGCACCTCCTGCGGGTGGTGCAGGCTAACGGAGATATGCTCCTGCAGATCCAGGCCTACCTGGAAGGTGCGCAGCAGCCGTTTGTACTCGTGGTTCTTGTTGGCGGCGAGCATATGCAGCTGCTGATAGCACTGGCTTATCAGATCCACCACCTTCTGCTGGCGCGTCAGCAGCGGCGGTAAGGCTTTTTCCGGATCGGTATGCTGGGTGAGCAGGGTGTATTTGGCTTCGCAGTATTCCGCCAACTGCACATAGAGCAGGCTCAGGGATTCGCGCAGCGGCTGTTCCCGCCACAGCCAGAACCAGAACCAGTTAAACAGCCCGTACCACAGTGTCCCCAGAGCGTAGATCAGCAGCGGCTCCCACACCGGCATATTCCCGGCGAGGCTCAGCGTGAAGATGGCCGCAATCAGCGAGGCGGGTAGCAGGCGGGCGTGCAGCGAGCTGATTTCCGCCGTGACGCCGAGCGTCATCGCCAGCACCGTCAGGATCAGCGGCAGCGGGATGTCCCGGGCCAGTAAAAGCTGTACGGCAAGGCTACAGCCAGCAAACAGGCAGCCGCCCACGATCAGTCGTTTGAAAAAGCGCTTATGCGGTGTGTCCAGGCCGGCAATGTTGCAGCAGGCGGGCACGAGGGAAAAGAGCAGGCCTTGCTGAAGGTGTCCGAGGATCAGGCCGATGGCCACGGGTAGACACAACACCAGCGTTTGTCGCAGTGCGTAGTTGACTTCCGGGTGATAGATCAGCCTGCGCCACATGAGGAGTAGAGACAAAAACGGCGTGACACCTTGCGATGGCACGCCGTTTAAGCGGAATTAACGCGTTCCGTAGACCACGATGGTTTTACCGTGGGCGGAGATCAGGTTTTGATCTTCCAGCATTTTCAGGATACGGCCCACTGTTTCACGGGAGCAACCGACGATCTGACCAATTTCCTGACGGGTAATTTTAATTTGCATGCCGTCCGGATGGGTCATGGCGTCCGGCTGTTTCGCCAGGTTCAGCAGAGTTTGTGCGATGCGGCCCGTCACGTCCAGGAAGGCGAGGTTGCCCACTTTCTCTGAGGTGACCTGCAGACGGCGCGCCATCTGGGAAGAGAGACGCATCAGAATGTCAGGGTTAACCTGAATCAGCTGACGGAACTTCTTGTAAGAAATTTCAGCCACTTCACATGCTGTCTTTGCACGAACCCAGGCGCTACGTTCCTGGCCCTCTTCAAACAGGCCCAGTTCACCGATGAAATCGCCCTGGTTCAGATAAGAAAGGATCATCTCTTTCCCTTCTTCATCTTTGATCAGCACTGCCACCGAGCCTTTAACGATGTAATACAACGTTTCCGCTTTTTCACCCTGGTGAATCAGCGTGCTCTTTGATGGGTACTTATGAATGTGGCAATGAGACAAGAACCATTCGAGAGTCGGGTCTGTTTGCGGTTTGCCAAGCACCATGCGCTGTTATCCTCTGTTATAAGCTGTCACCAGAGTCATCAGATGCATCCGGACTCTGGGGTTGCAATCGAATTCTTACCCATACCCTGGGAAGTCGGCTACCGTAACGTTTCGCAGCCAGTAAAGTTTGATGTCCTCTGCATACATGTGTAACGTCAATGTATTACTGTAGCATCCTGAGTGTTTTAGCATAGCTTTCGCCGCGTGTCTCCTGGTGTCTCGCTTCAGCATGATGCAGGTCGCCTTCCATTGCGAGAAATGTAACGCACGCGTAATCTGTCACCAAAAATGCAACGTTGGAGTTTAAGAATATGCAAGCGCGCGTGAAGTGGGTTGAAGGTTTAACGTTCCTGGGCGAGTCCGCGTCAGGGCATCAGATTTTGATGGATGGTAACTCCGGCGATAAAGCGCCCAGCCCAATGGAAATGGTGCTGATGGCGGCAGGGGGATGCAGCGCCATTGACGTGGTGTCGATTCTGCAAAAAGGCCGTCATGACGTGACGGATTGTGAGGTCAAACTCACGTCAGAACGCCGCGAAGAGGCGCCACGCCTGTTCACCCACATCAATCTGCACTTTGTGGTCACCGGTAAAGAACTGAAAGACGCGGCGGTTTCACGTGCGGTGGACCTGTCTGCGGAGAAGTACTGCTCTGTCGCGTTAATGCTGGAGAAAGCGGTAAAAATCACCCATTCGTATGAAGTGATCGAGGCTTAATGTTTTGGCGGGTGGCGCTTCGCTGACCCGCCCTACAAAAGCACGACCGTAGGCCCGGTAAGCGCAGCGCCACCGGGCAAAAAACTCACGCGATCTGTTTCCCTTCCATCAATCGCTCCACCAGCGGCGTCATGATGAGCTCCATCGCCAGCCCCATTTTTCCGCCCGGTACGACTAATGTATTCATGTGAGAAATAAACGAGCCCTGCAGCATCGCCAGCAGCCAGGGGTAGTCAATGCCTTCGAGATTGCGGAAATGGATCACCACAAAGCTCTCATCCAGGGATGGGATACTTTTGGCCGCGAACGGGTTGGAGGTGTCCACCGTCGGCACGCGCTGGAAGTTGATATGGGTGCGGGAAAACTGCGGCGTCAGGAAGTTGATGTAGTCTTCCATGGAGCGCACCACCGAATCCATCACTGCTTCGCGCGAGTGGCCGCGCTCGCTCATGTCACGCGTCAGCTTCTGGATCCACTCCAGGTTAACGATAGGCACCACGCCAACCAGCAGATCCACGTGGCGCGCCACGTCGTGCTGCGGCGTGACCACGCCGCCGTGTAATCCTTCGTAGAACAGCACGTCGGTAGGTTCCGGCAGGGGCTGCCAGGGGGTAAAGGTGCCAGGCACCTGATTCCAGGGAACGGCTTCATCATAGGTATGCAGATACTTGCGGGACTGCCCTTTACCGCTCTGGCCGTACTCAACAAAGGTTTGTTCCAGCAGGCCGAAGTCATTGGCTTCCGGACCGAAGTAGCTGATGTGTTTACCCAGATCGCGCGCCTTACGGATGGCCATGTCCATCTCCGGGCGCGTGTAGCGGTGAAAGCTGTCGCCTTCGACCTCCGCCGCACGGAGATTCAGCTGGGCGAAAATCTTGCGAAATGCGAGGCTGGTGGTGGTGGTTCCCGCACCACTCGACCCCGTAACGGCAATAACCGGATGTCTGGCAGACATAGCAACTCCCTGACTGAAAAGGGTGGAAGATCAGCCGTGAAACGCGTTGCGGGGCATGATATTGACCGTCTCATGCAGTTCTGACCACACCAGCACCACGTCGCCGCTTTTCAGCTGGCGCTTTACATCGTTGACCTTTTGCTCAAGCGAGCGTTCCTGTTCACCATAATCGGTGCCTTCGCGTAATACAAAGCTTTCAATCAGATTATCGAGCGTTTCGGGAGCCAGATCCTGCCAGGGAATAATCATGTTGCACCGTCCAGATAAGGGGTTAGCCAGTCAGGAATACGCGCCTCAAGCCACATTTTCGGGCGACGCAGCGTGCCGCCGATAAACCCGACGTGGCCGCCGTGCTCGGTCAACTGATAGTGAACGTTGTCGGGCAGGAATTCCTGAGCGGGAATCGAGTGATGATCCATAAAAGGGTCATCTTTGGCATGAATGATCAGCGTCGGCTGCGTGATCTTGCTGAGCAGCGGCATGGCGCTGCATTGACGATAATAGTCAATCGCATCGGCGAAACCGTGAATTTTCGCGGTGATCAGATCGTCGAATTCGCGTATGCGGCGCACTTTTTTCAGCTGGCGCAGGCTGACCGGGAGGGTGTCCGGGTAGGCCTTCAGCTTACGCGCCGCGTTGGCTTTCAGCAGGTTGAGCAGGTAGCGCTGATAGACGCGGGAAAAGCCTTTATCCATGTGGTAGCTGCACTGCTCCAGCATGAACGGGGCGGAGACGATGACGGCGGCATCCAGCGGGACGCTTTCCCCTTCTTTAGCTAACAGGCAGGCCAGCATATTTCCGCCTAACGAGTAGCCTACGGCCGCGGTGGGCACGGTGCCAAAGTTGTCCCGCAGCCAGTGTAAAAACCACGTGCCGTCTTCGGTTTCACCCGAGTGATAGATACGCTTCTGCCGGTTCGGCTCGCCGCTGCAGCCGCGAAAATGCATCACCACGCCGAGCCAGCCGCGCGCTTTGGCCGCCTCAATGAGCCCGTGCGCATACGGGCTGTGCAGGCTGCCTTCCAGACCGTGAAAAACCACCAGCCGCGGCTTATGGCGAGCCTGATCCGGCGCTTCGCTCCAGGCGAGATCCAGAAAGTCACCGTCTGGCAGGTCTAGCCGCTGCCAGTGTGGGGTGAACTGAACCTTGCGGCGGATCAGTCGCGGCAGCATGGTCTGCAAATGGCGATTGGCGACGCCGCGCATAGGCACGAACTCAGTGCTGTCTTCGGCGGCAATGTCGAAGCCTGATGGAATGATTTGGGTCATAGGCGCGATGCTGATTCTTGTCGGAAATTAACGATACTTTCCGAATTGTACCCCGTTTAGCCTGGTTTTCCGAAACATGAACTGATCCCGATCACAAATATTTACCTTGATTATTACTCTCAGGCTAATGATTCAGCTCTACGCTTAATTGATGCCTTTCTCACCAGAACGCACACTCTACTCAACGTTAAGCAAATAAAAATGATTAGCTGAATCAGGAGGTTAATAATGTTATCTGGGCAAACACCCACCCGGCAATGGAACACGCGACGCAGCGAAAAAGCGCGTCGTCTGGCCTCCGTACCGGTGCAGGGCAAGGTACTGCCAACCGGCGATCTCGTCGCCATGCTGGAAAAACTGATCGCGCCAGGCGACAAGGTCGTGCTGGAAGGTAACAACCAGAAGCAGGCCGATTTCCTTTCCCGCTCGCTGGCCGAAGTGAACCCGCAGATCGTCCACGACCTGCATATGATCATGCCGAGCGTTGGCCGTAGCGAACATTTGGATATCTTTGAGAAAGGCATCGCCCGCAAGCTGGATTTCTCCTTCTCCGGGACGCAGAGCCTGCGCATCTCCCAACTGCTGGAGGATGGTCAGCTCGAAATCGGCGCGATTCACACCTACATCGAACTCTACTCCCGTCTCTACGTCGACCTGTCGCCCAACGTGGCGCTGATTGCTGGCTTTAAAGCTGACCGCAAAGGCAACCTCTATACCGGGGCGAGCACCGAAGATACCCCGGCGCTGGTGGAAGCCGCCGCGTTCCATGACGGCATCGTCATCGCGCAGGTGAACGAGCTGGTGGATGACGAGTGTGACCTGCCGCGCGTGGACATTCCGGGTTCGTGGATTGACTTTGTGGTGGTGGCCGATAAGCCGTTCTTTATCGAACCGCTGTTTACCCGCGACCCGCGCCTGATTAAACAGGAACACATCCTGATGGCGATGATGGCCATCAAGGGTATTTATGCGGAACACCAGGTGCAGTCCCTGAACCACGGGATCGGCTTTAACACTGCGGCGATTGAGCTGCTGCTGCCTACCTACGGTGAACAGCTCGGCCTTAAAGGCAAAATCTGTAAACACTGGACGCTGAACCCGCATCCGACGCTGATCCCGGCTATTGAAAGCGGCTGGGTCGAGAGCGTGCACTGCTTCGGCGGCGAGCTGGGGATGGAAGAGTACATCCGCGCGCGTCCGGACGTCTTCTTTACCGGTGCCGACGGCTCCATGCGCTCCAACCGCGCGTTCTGCCAGCTGGCGGGTCAGTACGCGGTGGATATGTTCATCGGTTCTACGCTGCAGGTGGACGGCTACGCCAACTCCTCAACCGTGACCCGCGGTCGTCTGTCCGGCTTCGGCGGTGCGCCAAACATGGGTCACGACCCGCACGGTCGTCGCCACGCCACGCCCGCCTGGCTGAACATGATCACCGAACCTGACCCAATGCAGCGCGGCAAAAAACTGGTCGTGCAGATGGTGGAAACCTTCCAGGCGGGTGTGAAGCCGACCTTCGTGGAAAAACTCGATGCCGTTGACGTGGCGAAAGCCTCCGGTATGCCGCTGGCGCCGGTGATGATCTACGGCGATGACGTCACCCACGTGCTGACGGAAGAGGGGATTGCCTACCTCTATCGGGCGAAAGATCTGGAAGAGCGTCGCGCCATGGTCGCCGCCGTCGCGGGGATCACCGACATCGGTCTGGGCGTGGATGCCAAACGCGTGGCGGAACTGCGTCAGAGCGGCAAGGTGCTCTATCCGGAAGATATGGGGATCCGCCGCACTGATGCCACCCGATCTCTGCTGGCCGCAGGCAGCGTGTCGGACCTGGTGGAATGGTCCGGCGGTCTCTATAACCCACCTGCGAAATTCCGGAGCTGGTAATGAAACTTCTGCCCCAGATTGAGGTTGAAGGCGGTGCCGAATGGCTGGCGCGAACCGCCACGCAGTGTCTGATTGACGAAGCACGTTTAAGCCCGAAACCCGGTCTGGTGGACAGTCGGGGGAACGGCGCGCACCACGATTTATCCCTTGCGCTGATGGAGCGCTCCGCGCACAGCCTGACCTCCACGTTTCAGGCGCTGGCGCTGCAAAGCTGGCAGCGCCCGGCAGATATCGCACTTCGGCAAACCGTCGGGCGACTCGGTCGCGAAGGCGAGCAGCAGATGATGGCCGCAACCGGTGGCGTAAACACCCATCGCGGCGCGATTTGGGCGCTGGGGCTGCTGGTCAGCGCGGTGGCGATGCTCGGCGGTGATGCCAGGGCGCAAGACGTCGCCCGCACCGCCGCACAGCTGGCGAGACTGCCGGACGACGCGGCGCCGAAGGTGTTCAGTAAAGGCCTGCGCGCCACGCACCGTTACCGCGTGCCGGGCGCGCGTGAAGAGGCGCAGCAGGCGTTCCCGCACGTTATGCAGCGCGCGCTGCCGCAGCTTCGTCTGAGCCGCCTCAACGGCAGCAGCGAAACGCACGCCAGGCTCGACGCGCTGATGGCCATCATGACCTCACTCACCGACACCTGCGTGCTGTCACGTGCCGGAATGGAAGGGCTTGATGCTATGCAGGACGGCGCCCGTGCGGTGCTGAATGCCGGCGGCAGCGCAACGCCTGCGGGCCAGCAGGCGCTGGCGAGGTTAGACCGTCAGATGCTGGCGCTCAACGCCTCACCGGGCGGCGCTGCCGACCTGCTTGCCGCCACGCTGTTTCTCGACCGCATCGAAACGCCAAATTCAAAGCATTAAGAGGATGTTATGGAAAAAATCACATTGACCGTGCCAGCCAGCCGCACGTTAAGCGGCAGGGCGCTGGCAGGGGTAGTCGGTTCCGGGGATATGGAGGTGCTCTTCACCGCCGAACCGGGCCAGACGTTAACCATTGATATCACCACCTCCGTGGACAACAGCCGGGGGCGCTGGGAGGCGCTGTTCAACCGTCTGCAAACCGTCAGCAGCCTGCCCGCAGGGAAGCTGACCATCCACGACTTCGGCGCGACGCCGGGCGTGGCGCGCATTCGCATCGAACAGGTTTTTGAGGGGGTGAGCCATGCGTGATGACAGCAGCTTTATCGAACTGAAAGCGCGCCAGCGCGCGCAGGCCCTGCTCGACGAGGGCAGCTACCGCGAACTGCTGGATCCGTTTGAAGGTATTATTTCTCCGTGGCTTGGGCCACAGGGCATTGTGCCGCAGGCGGACGACGGCATGGTGGTGGCGAAGGGCACCATCAACGGCAAGCCTGCCGTCGTCGTGGCGATTGAAGGCGCGTTCCAGGGCGGCAGCATGGGCGAAGTGTCCGGCGCCAAAATGGCGGCGGCGCTGGAGCTGGCGGCGGAGGATAACCGCAACGGCATTCCGACTCAGGCGGTACTGTGCCTCGAAACCGGCGGCGTGCGTCTGCAGGAGGCGAACCTCGGCCTGGCGGCGATTGCCGATATTCACGCGGCGATTGTGGACCTGCGTCGCTACACGCCGGTTATTGGCATTGTGGCCGGAACCGTGGGCTGCTTCGGTGGGATGTCCATCGCGGCGGCGCTCTGCAGCTACCTGATCGTGACCCGCGAAGCGCGTCTTGGCCTCAACGGCCCGCAGGTTATCGAACAGGAGGCGGGCATTGAGGAGTACGACTCCCGCGATCGTCCGTTTATCTGGAGCATGACCGGCGGTGAAGTGCGCTATCAAAGCGGGCTGGTGGATGCGCTCGTCGGCGACGGTATCAACGCGGTGAAACAGGCGATGAACGACGCGATTGCTAAAGGCGTTCCCGCGAAACATCGCACCGATAACTACGACGATTACCTGAACCGTCTGACGAATTTCGACACCCGCAAACAGGCTGATGCCGAACAGATTAACGCGCTTTTTGCCCGGGAGGTGAAATGATGAGTAACGCAATAAGCCGTGGCGAACGCTGGCTGGACATCCTCGCCCCGAACGCCAAACGTATCGAGGGGCTATGCCCGTCCGTCCAGGCGGCAGACGGCGAGCTGAACGGCGAGGCGGTGCGCTTTGTTGCCGTGGTGCCGGATGCCAACAACCACTTCCCGCGTGCGGCGAAAGGGGAAGTGGGGCTGCTGGAAGGCTGGACCCTGGCGAAAGTGGTCAGTGAAACCGTCGCGGCGGATGCTGACAAACCCGTGAAGCGCCCGATTGTGGCGGTGATCGACGTCCCAAGCCAGGCCTATGGCCGACGCGAAGAGGCGTTTGGGATTCATCAGGCGCTGGCCGGTGCGGCAGCAGCCTATGCGAATGCCCGCCTGGCCGGTCACCCGGTGATTGGGCTTATCGTCGGCAAGGCGATGTCCGGCGCGTTCCTGGCGCACGGCTACCAGGCTAACCGTCTGATCGCCTTTAACGACAAAGGCGTGCTGATCCACGCGATGGGCAAAGAGTCTGCGGCGCGCATCACGCTGCGTACCGTCGAGGCGCTGGAAAAACTGGCGGCGACCATTCCGCCAATGGCCTACGACATCAGCAACTACGCCACGCTGGGGCTGCTCTCTAACCTGCTGGATATCAGCAACCCGGATGCCCCCTCCGATAACGATCTGACGCTGGTGAAATCCACCCTGCAACAGGCCATCAGTGACGCTCGTCAGGACACCACGTTGAAAAACCGTCTGGGTGCTGACAATCGCCGCAGCTCGGCGCTCGTACGCGAACGTATGCGAGCCAGCTGGTAAGTAAAAAGAGACCTGCCAGATGCATCAACCCGTGGGCGCGTGACAGCGCCCACGCGGGAACCTGCATCCTGAAAATAATAATCATCGCGCCAGTGCTAAAACTTTTTTACTACAGGTGATTTATGACTTACGTAATTGTTCATGCTCTTGCACCGATTTTCGTCATCATGCTGCTGGGATTCTGGGCCGGCAAGGCAAAGATGGTCGATAACAAAAATGTTTCCCTGCTTAATATCTTCGTAATGGATTTTGCACTCCCTGCCGCGCTGTTCAGTGCCACCGTGCAAACCCCGTGGACCGGCATCGTTGCCCAGTCGCCGCTGATCCTGGTGCTGACGCTGGCGATGTGGATCACCTATGCGGTCATCTATTTCCTCGCCACCGGCGTCTTTAAGAAATCGCCACAGGATGCGGCCGTGCTGACGCTCACCGTCGCGCTGCCCAACTATGCAGCGCTGGGTCTGCCGATTCTGGGCAGCGTGCTGGGCGAAGGTTCCTCTACGTCGCTCTCCGTCGCGGTCTCCATCGCCTGCGGTTCGGTGCTGATGACCCCGTTCTGCCTGCTCATTCTGGAGCGTGAAAAAGCGCGCGCTGAAGGCAATAGCTCCGGCTCAACGCTCTCGATGCTGCCGGTGCTGATGTGGCGTTCCATTAAAAAACCGATCGTGATGGGCCCGCTGCTGGGCGTGATTTTGTCCGCCATCGGCATCAAAATGCCGGAGCTGGTGCTGGCGGCGATCAAACCGCTGGGGCTGTCCGCGACCGCTGCAGCGCTGTTCCTGACCGGGGTGATCCTCTCTGCCCGTAAGCTGCAGATTAATACCATGGTCATCACCTCCACGATCGCCAAGCTGCTGATTCAGCCAGCCATTGCCTGGGGTATCGTCTTGATCTTTGGTCTGCACGGCTCCGTGGCGATCACCGCTATCCTGATGATTGCGCTGTCTGCGGGCTTCTTCGGCGTCGTGTTCGGTAACCGCTTTGGCGTGCAGTCGCCGGATGCAGAAGCCGTGCTGCTGTTAAGCTCCGTCCTGTGTATCCTGTCGCTGCCGCTGTTTATCTCGCTAACTTCAGGAATGTAACCATGACCACCCCATTACGCCCGCACGACCTTATCTGGCTTACTTCCCGCGATGCGCTGGAAGGCATCACTGAATCCTGGGTGGAGGCCGCCTGGCATACCGGCCTGCCGGTGGTGGTGCGGCGTGATGTGGATAGCGAAGGCCGGATCCCCGTTGGCGTGCGCGGTTTACGTCGCGACCAGCGGGCGGCCGGATGGGGGAAGCCCGAAAACGTAATACGCGTGGTTTCACCAGAAGATCTGAGCGTTGCGGCCGAACTGCTGCGCTCGCCCTTTGTGACTCAGCCACCCGTTCAGGTGGCGCTTCAGCTTTCTCAGCAGGCGTGGCCGTGGACGTGGGGCATTACCGGCAGTACCGGCTACGCGCTGGCGACCGGTATCCCGGTGATCCATGCCGACAGCGATCTCGATCTGCTTATCCGCGCTCCGCTGCCGATCTCACCGGACGCCCTGACGACGTGGCAGTCCCGGCTAAGCCGTGCGCTGTGTCGTGCCGATACGCAGGTGGATACGCCCGAGGGCGGTTTCGCGCTGGCGGAGTGGCTGCGCGACGGCAAAACGCTGCTGAAAACCCGCCGTGGACCGCGCCTGGTGGCGGATCCGTGGCGCAGGGAGGAGTGATGAAAATAGTGTTTACCTTTCCGGGGCAGGGCACGCAGCACGAAGGCATGCTGCAAAACCTGCCGGGAACGGAACTGGCTCAGGCGCGTGAGGTGCTTGGCACCGAAGTGGATACGCTGGATAGCGCAGACGCGTTAAGCCATACCCGCGCGGTTCAGCTTTGCCTGCTAATTGCAGGCGTGGCCTGGGCGCGCGAGCTGGAACGGCGCGGCGTGGCGCCGGATATCGTCAGCGGGCTGTCCATCGGCGCTTATCCGGCGGCGGTCATTGCAGGCGCGCTGGACTTCACGGATGCGCTGAAGCTGGTGGCGCTGCGTGGCGATCTGATGGAGCAGGCGTATCCGCACGGCTACGGCCTGACGGCAATTATGGGGCTCACTCTGCCGCAGGTGGAAGACCTTATCCAGGGCAGCGGGACCTACATTGCCAACCTGAATGCCGAAACGCAGATCGTGATTGCCGGAACCGATGAAGGGATGGCGGAGGCGGCGTCGCGCGCGCTGGCGAAAGGGGCGAGCAAGGCCAAACGGCTGGCGGTCAGCGTGCCGTCGCACTGCGAACTGCTGACAGCACCCGCGCAAAAGCTGGCAACGGCGTTTGAATCGGTCACGCTTTCACGCCCACGCTGCGCCTACCTGAGCGGCAGCACCGGGCGCGTGTTGTGGCAGCCGGAAAAGATCGCCGACGATCTGGCGATGAACATGGCGCGTACGGTGCGCTGGCAGGAGGCGATGATTTCAGCGAATGAACGCGAAGCCCGGCTGGCGATCGAGATGCCCCCCGGCGGCGTACTGACCTGCCTGACGCGTCAGGCGCCGTGGGAAGGAGAGACGATTTCACTGGAGCGCAGCGGGGTGGACGTGGCGGTACATCTGGCGAAGCGACTCCGTGCGTGATGGTTTAGCCCGGTGGCGGCTGCGCCTTACCGGGCCTACTACGGACTGTAGGCCCGGTAAGCGTAGCGCCACCGGGCAATAACATCAGGCACTATCCTGCAAACTGCGGGCATACATCCGCCCTTCGGCGGCCAGCGCCCGCAGGCTTGGATCCTGCTCGCGGTTGCGGGCAAAGACGATGGCGATCAGCTGTTGCATCTGGTACGGCTCGGCAAGCTTCAGGAGCTGCACGGAATTCTCATAGACCTTTTTCATCCTGCCCGGCATCAGCGTAAAGCCCACTCCCGCCTGCACCAGACTGAGCATGGAGAAAATGTCATTCACCCGGGTAACAATCTCCGGCTCGAACCCGGCGATATGAAACGCCTCCTGGAAGCCTGCATAGGTGGCGAACCCTTCCGCAAGAGAGACAAATTTCCGATCTTTATAGTCGCGCAGATCGGCCGGGCCGCGGGTATTGAGCGTCGCGGAGGCCGGTGCGGCAAGGAAGATGTCGTCATGGAACAGCGGGAGCACTTCCAGGCTGTTACGGTCGATATCGCTCTCGGAAATGGAGATAAGAATGGCGTCCAGAGAGCCTTCATCCAGCATGTGCAGCAGGGTTTCGTTGGAGCCCATCGTCAGATCCATTTCCAGATCCGGACGACGTAGCTTCATGCCCATGATCAGACGCGGCACGGTTTCCAGGGTGAGCGAGTAGAGCGTTCCGACTCGCAGCCGCCCCTGGCCGATCCCGGCAATTTTGCGCGACGCTTCCAGCCCGCGCTCCATCACCTGCATCACTTCCTGACAATATTCCAGTAAGGTCCAGGCGGAAGGGAGAGCAATCAGGTTGCGCCCCTTATGGGTAAAGAGCGGACAGCGCACGTTCTCTTCCAGCGTGTGCAGCGCACGGTGAACGCTGACGCCGCTCAGGCCCAGAGTTTCGGCGGTACGCGCGATATTCCCCTTCTCCATAAACGTCATGAAGATGCTGAGCTTGCGGAATGTAATCTCGCTCGTGTTATCGAAACTCATAGCCCTCCCGGTATCAGTCAGCCTGCAGCATCGCTTCCAGCTGTTCCTGCGCGTCCAGCCACGCCATCTCACACTCTTCAAGGCTGGATTTGGTCTTCGCCTGGGTTTGCAGGCAGTCCGTCAGTTCGGCTTTACGGCTCTGGTCATACAGACCGCTGTCGCCCAGCTTCTCTTCAACGGTAGCAAGCGTGGCGTTGAGCTTTTCCATCTCTTTTTCGAGACGGGCAATCTCTTTACGCAGCGGCTGCGTCTGGGTGCGCAGCTCCGCTTCACGGCGCTTCTGGTCTTTACGTGCCTGCGCGCTGTTGGCGTTCTCTTTCGCTGACTCTTCCGGCTGGTTTTCCTGCTTCTGCACGTCCGTCAGCCACTGCTGGTAGTCTTCCAGATCGCCGTCGAACGGTTCGACTTTGCCGTCGTGCACTAAGTAGAGATCGTCCGTGGTGGAGCGGATCAGGTGACGATCGTGCGAAACGACAACCAGCGCCCCTTCGAATTCAATCAGCGCTTCGGTCAGCGCCTGACGCATGTCGAGATCCAGGTGGTTGGTCGGTTCATCGAGCAGCAGCAGGTTCGGGCGCTGCCAGACGATCAGCGCCAGCACCAGACGGGCCTTTTCGCCGCCGGAGAAGCGCTCGGTGTTTTCGGTGACCTTATCGCCCTGGAAGCCGAAGCCGCCGAGGTAGTCGCGCAGCTTCTGCTCCATCTCCTGCGGCGCCAGACGCGCAAGGTGCTGAATCGGGGATTCATCCGCGCGTAAAAATTCCAGCTGATGCTGGGCGAAGTAACCCAGCTTGATGCCCTTCGCCAGGCCGATTTCACCCTTGACCGGATTAAGCTCGCCCGCCAGCAGTTTGATCAGCGTGGATTTACCGGCACCGTTGCGCCCGAGCAGACCAATACGTGAACCCGGCACCAGGTTGAGCTTGATGGAGTCGAGAATAATGCGGTCGGCATAACCCGCGCTGACCTTTTCCATTTTCAGCAGGGGATTTGGCAGGCTTTCCGGGGCCCGGAAGCTGAAGTGGAACGGGTTGTCGACGTGCGCCGGGGCGATCATCTCCATGCGCTCCAGCATCTTGATGCGGCTCTGGGCCTGCTTCGCCTTTGACGCCTTGGCCTTGAAGCGATCCACAAAGCTTTGCAGGTGCGCTACGCGCTGCTGCTGGCTTTCGTACATGGACTGCTGCTGGGCAAGACGCGTCGCGCGCTGGCGCTCGAAGGAGCTGTAGTTGCCCGTGTACTCGAACATCGTTTGCTGTTCGATATGAATGATTTTATCCACCACCGGGTCGAGGAAGTCGCGGTCGTGGGAGATCAGAATCAGAGTGCCCTGATAGCTCTTGAGCCACTTCTCCAGCCAAATAACCGCATCGAGATCGAGGTGGTTAGTCGGTTCATCGAGCAGCAGCAGGTCAGAGCGGCAAATCAGCGCCTGCGCCAGGTTGAGGCGCATACGCCAGCCGCCGGAGAAGTCGCTGACCGGGCGTTCCAGCTGCTCATTGCTGAAGCCCAGGCCGTGCAGCAGGCTGGAGGCGCGGGAGCGAATGGTCCACGCGTCGATGGCGTCCAGCTTGCCGTGAACGGTGGCGATGGCGTGGCCGTCGTTGCGCTCGTTTGCGGCATTGAGTTCCGCTTCGAGTTTTCGGTACTCACGATCGCCGTCGATAACATAGTCGAGTGCCGGTTCGCTCAGCGCGGGCGTCTCCTGGTTTACCCAGGCGAGCTGCCAGTTCCCCGGGAAGGTGAAGTTACCGCCATCCGCGCTAATCTCGTTTTTCAGCAGCGCCAGCAGCGTGGATTTACCACAGCCGTTTTTGCCGACCAGACCCACTTTCTGGCCCGGGTTGATGGTAGCAGTGGCGTTATCCAGCAGGACGCGCACGCCGCGACGAATTTGTAACGAGGAGAAAACAATCATAGAAGCGCCGTATGTTCCGACTATGTTAATTTGTCATTATGATAATGTAAGGTGTGGGCCATTTTCCGCACCGGGCCGCCATGGTAGCCCAAAACAGCGACGATACACAAAAACAGAAACAAGACCGGGAGGGGAATGATGTCTCAGACAGCAAAAGTGCTGCTGCTGTATGCCCATCCGGAATCTCAGGACTCGGTGGCAAACCGGGTGCTGCTTAAGCCGGCTACTCAGCTCAGCAACGTGACGGTGCACGATCTCTACGCGCACTATCCTGATTTCTTTATTGATATTCCTTACGAGCAGGAACTGCTGCGTCAGCATGACGTGATTGTGTTCCAGCATCCGCTTTATACCTACAGCTGTCCGGCGCTGCTCAAAGAGTGGCTGGACCGCGTGCTTAGCCGGGGCTTCTCCAGCGGGGTGGGGGGCAATCAGCTGGCGGGAAAGTACTGGCGTAGTGTGATTACGACCGGTGAACCCGAAAGCGCCTACCGCCACGACGGGCTGAACCGCTATCCGATGAGCGACATTCTGCGGCCTTTTGAGCTGACGGCGGCCATGTGCCGTATGCACTGGATGAGCCCGATTATTGTCTACTGGGCCCGTCGTCAGGATCCGAAAGAGCTGGCCAGCCACGCCAGAGCCTACGGTGAATGGCTGGCGTCACCGATTCCGGCAGGAGGGCGTTAATGGAAGGATCGAATTTGCTCCTCGCCGGGGTGCTGTTTTTATTTGCGGCCGTCGTCGCGGTGCCGCTTGCCGCCCGTATCGGCATCGGGGCGGTGCTGGGGTATCTGCTGGCGGGGATCGCGATTGGCCCCTGGGGACTGGGATTCATCAGCGATGTGGATGAAATTCTCCATTTCTCCGAACTGGGCGTGGTGTTCCTGATGTTCATCATTGGCCTTGAGCTCAACCCTTCTAAATTGTGGCAGCTCCGACGCTCAATCTTTGGCGTAGGTGCCGCTCAGGTGTTGCTCAGCGCCGCGATTCTGGGTGGCCTGTTAATGCTGACGAATTTCTCCTGGCAGGCGGCGGTGATCGGCGGAATAGGCCTTGCGATGTCGTCGACGGCGATGGCCCTGCAGCTGATGCGCGACAAGGGGATGAACCGTAACGAAGCCGGTCAGCTGGGTTTTTCGGTGCTGCTGTTCCAGGATTTGGCGGTCATCCCGGCGCTGGCGCTGGTGCCGCTGCTGGCGGGCTCCGGCGACGACCACTTTGACTGGGCGAAAATCGCCATGAAGGTGCTGGCCTTCGCGGGGATGCTGATTGGCGGACGTTTCCTGTTACGTCCCGTATTCCGCTTTATTGCCGCGTCCGGCGTGCGCGAGGTGTTTACCGCCGCGACGCTGCTGCTGGTGCTGGGGTCGGCATTGTTTATGGACGCGCTGGGGCTGTCGATGGCGCTCGGGACCTTTATCGCCGGGGTACTGCTGGCGGAAAGTGAATACCGCCACGAGCTGGAAATTGCCATCGATCCCTTCAAAGGGTTGCTGTTGGGGTTGTTCTTTATTTCGGTGGGGATGGCGCTCAACCTTGGCGTGCTCTATACCCATCTCCTGTGGGTTGTGGTGAGCGTCGCTATCCTGGTGGCGGTGAAAACGCTGGTACTGTACGTCATGGCGCGCATTTACGGCCTGCGCAGCTCGGAGCGCATGCAGTTTGCGAGCGTGTTGAGCCAGGGAGGCGAGTTCGCGTTTGTGCTGTTCTCTACCGCCTCGTCCCAGAAGCTGTTTAAAGACGATCAGATGGCGCTTTTGCTGGTAACGGTCACGCTGTCCATGATGACCACGCCGCTGCTGATGAAGATGGTGGATAGACTGCTGTCGCGCCGCCTGAACCCGGCAGACGACGAAGACGAAGCGCCGTGGGTGGAAGACGATAAGCCCCAGGTGATCGTGGTGGGCTTTGGCCGCTTTGGACAGGTAATCGGCCGTTTGCTGATGGCGAACAAAATGCGCATTACGGTGCTGGAGCGGGATATCAGCGCGGTCAACCTGATGCGCAAATATGGCTACAAGGTTTACTACGGCGACGCGACCCAGCTTGAGCTACTGCGCTCGGCGGGGGCAGAGGCGGCAGAGTCCATCGTCATTACCTGTAACGACCCGGAAGACACGATGAAGCTGGTGGATCTCTGCCAGCAGCATTTCCCCCATCTGCATATTCTGGCGCGTGCGCGGGGACGTGTTGAAGCTCACGAATTATTGCAGGCGGGTGTGAAACACTTTTCCCGTGAGACGTTCTCCAGCGCGCTGGAGCTGGGGCGCAAGGCGCTGATCTCGCTTGGCATGCATCCGCATCAGGCGCAGCGCGCCCAGATGCACTTCCGCCGGCTGGATATGCGGATGCTGCGCGAGCTGATGCCGGTCCATACCGATACGGCGCAGATCTCCCGCGTCCGGGAAGCGCGTCGCGAGCTGGAGGAGATCTTCCAGCGCGAGATGCAGCAGGAACGACGCCAGCTCGATGGCTGGGATGAATTTGAATAAAGGGTAACGAAAGATGGCTGTACGTAAACGCTTTATCGCGGGTGCAAAATGCCCGACCTGCCAGGCGCAAGATACCCTGGCGATGTGGCGGGAAAATAATATTGATGTTGTTGAGTGTGTTAAGTGCGGTCACCAGATGCGTGAGGCCGACAAAGAGGCCCGCGATCACGTTCGCAAAGAAGAGCAAGTTATCGGGATTTTTCATCCGGACTAGCGATATGCCCTGAGTTTTTTTAAGCTAAAGGGTACACAGGTGCAGATTTCCGCTACAATCTGCGCCAGCAATTTTCCCACGCTCAGGAGATATCATGAAAGTAGCAAAAGACCTGGTGGTCAGCCTGGCCTATCAGGTACGTACAGAAGACGGTGTGTTGGTTGATGAGTCTCCGGTGAGTGCGCCGCTTGACTACCTGCATGGTCACGGTTCCCTGATTTCCGGCCTGGAAAACGCGCTGGAAGGTCATGAAGTTGGCGACAAATTTGACGTTGCTGTAGGCGCGAACGACGCTTACGGTCAGTATGACGACAACCTGGTTCAGCGCGTTCCTAAAGACGTATTCATGGGCGTTGACGAACTGCAGGTTGGCATGCGCTTCCTGGCGGAAACCGACCAGGGCCCGGTTCCAGTTGAAATCACCGAAGTGGAAGATGACCACGTCGTGGTTGACGGCAACCACATGCTGGCTGGCCAGAACCTGAAGTTCAACGTAGAAGTTGTTGCGATCCGCGAAGCGACCGAAGAAGAGCTGGCTCATGGCCACGTTCACGGTGCGCACGGTCACGACCATGACCACGATCACGGCCACGACGGCTGCTGCGGTGGTCACGGCCACGACCATGGTCATGACCACGGCCACGGTAAAGGTGGTTGCGGTAACGGCGGCTGCGGCTGCCACTAATTCCGTCATGCGGAAAATAAAAAAGCGGGATTATCCCGCTTTTTTTACGCCTCAATAATGAGGAGGTGGCGTCTCTTCTGACTGAGAGGCGATGTTCGACGGCTGCGTAGCCTTCAGCTTTTCCGTCAGCAGGCGCATATGATCCCGCAGTTTCGCCATTTCGAGCTCATGTGCGGTCACGGTCTGGTTTAGCTCTTCGATGGTGATGTCCTGAAAAGCCAGGCGGCTTTCCAGCTCAGCCATTCTCGCTTCTATCGTTGTATCCTTCATCATTCACCTCGTTTATTTCAGATTCGCCATAATGGCCCAGCGGCGGCGCAGTTTAACTGAGTTTATCCTTAAGTACAGTTCGCATCCCTCTGGCAAGAAACTTATTTAAACAAAAATAGTCTGAAAAGTGGCGAGAATTGGACGTGTCTGTCTGTAGATTTCTTCTGCAACGTTTTATAGTACGTCACTCATTTACGTTTAACGCTGGGGTGAGAGTCCCCAGGCCCTGGAGATATGGATGAAATCACTGTTTAAAGTAACGCTGCTGGCGACGACGATGGCTGTTGCGCTGAACGCGCCGCTGTCATTCGCTGCTGATACTGCTGCGAAGCCTGCTGCCACTGCAGACAGCAAAGCAGCGTTCAAAAATGACGACCAGAAATCCGCCTACGCACTGGGCGCATCTCTGGGTCGTTACATGGAAAACTCTCTGAAAGAACAAGAGAAACTGGGCATCAAACTGGATAAAGCTCAGCTGATCGCAGGCGTTCAGGACGCATTTGCCGATAAGAGCAAGCTGTCTGACCAGGAAATTGAACAGACTCTGCAGGCGTTCGAAGCGCGTGTGAAGGGCGCCGCGCAGACTAAGATGGACGCGGACGCAAAAGACAACGAAGCGAAAGGCAAAGCCTACCGCGATGCTTTCGCTAAAGAGAAGGGTGTGAAAACCTCTTCGACTGGCCTGGTGTACAAAGTTGAGAAAGAAGGCACCGGCGATGCGCCTAAAGACAGCGACACGGTTGTCGTGAACTACAAAGGTACGCTGATCGACGGTAAAGAGTTCGATAACTCTTACACCCGTGGTGAGCCGCTCTCCTTCCGTCTGGATGGTGTGATCCCTGGCTGGACTGAAGGCCTGAAAAACATCAAGAAAGGCGGCAAGATCAAGATGGTCATCCCACCGGATCTGGCCTATGGCAAAACCGGCGTTCCGGGGATCCCTGCCAACTCTACGCTGGTCTTTGACGTAGAGCTGCTGGACATCAAACCGGCACCGAAAGCGGATGCCAAGGCAGACGCACCGGCTGACGATAAAGCCGCTGCTGCTAAGAAGTAATGCTGAAAAAAACCGCCGCCTTTAAGGCGGCGGTTTTTTATTGTGGGGCAGATATAATTAACACTGGAAAGCGTTAGGCACGCTGTATTAATTTAGTTGTCCGTGTAGATAATGAGCCTGCCCTGAAAACCTAACGACAGGCTCCTGAAAAGGAGTGTTTTTTTCATGTCCAGGTCGCTTTTAACCAACGAAACCAGTGAACTTGATTTGCTGGATCAACGTCCTTTTGACCAGACCGACTTCGATATTCTGAAATCCTATGAAGCGGTAGTGGACGGGTTAGCGATGCTCATTGGCTCCCACTGCGAAATCGTATTGCACTCCCTGCAAGATCTGAAGTGTTCCGCCATCCGCATTGCGAATGGTGAGCATACTGGCCGTAAAATTGGCTCGCCAATTACCGACCTTGCATTGCGTATGTTGCATGACATGACCGGCGCGGACAGCAGCGTCTCCAAATGCTATTTCACCCGCGCCAAAAGCGGCGTGCTGATGAAATCAGAAACCATCGCGATTCGAAACCGCGAGCATCGTGTAATTGGGCTGCTGTGCATCAACATGAACCTTGATGTGCCTTTCTCGCAGATCATGAGCACCTTTATTCCACCCGAAACGCCGGATGTTGGCTCTTCTGTTAACTTTGCCTCTTCCGTCGAAGATCTCGTCACGCAGACGCTTGAGTTCACCATTGAAGAGGTGAATGCCGACCGCAACGTCTCGAACAACGCCAAGAATCGCCAGATCGTGCTCAATCTCTATGAAAAAGGGATTTTTGATATTAAAGACGCTATCAACCAGGTGGCCGATCGTCTCAACATCTCCAAGCACACGGTCTACCTCTATATTCGCCAGTTCAAAAGCGGTGATTTCCTGGGACAAGACAAGTAATGCGTTATGCGTTAATGGTGACAGGCCCGGCGTACGGGACTCAGCAGGCCAGCAGCGCGCTGCAGTTTGCGCATGCGCTGCTGGCAGCCGGACATGAGCTGGCGAGCGTCTTCTTCTATCGGGAAGGGGTGTATAACGCGAACCAGTTTACGTCGCCGGCGAGCGATGAGTTTGATGTGGTGCGCGGCTGGCAGGCATTAAACGAAAAGCAGGGCGTAGAACTGCACATCTGCGTGGCGGCGGCACTGCGCCGCGGCGTGACCGATGCAACCGAAGCCGCCCGTCTTGGTTTATCGGGTTCTAACCTGCAGCCCGGTTTTTCGTTAAGCGGTCTGGGTGCGCTGGCACAGGCGGCGCTCACCTGCGATAGAGTGGTGCAATTCTGATGAAGCGCGTGGCATTTGTTTTTGCGTCTACGCCGCACGGGAGCGCTTCTGGCCGCGAAGGACTGGATGCGTTACTTGCGACGTCCGCGCTGACCGAAGATATCGGCGTCTTCTTTTTAGGGGACGGTGTGTTTCAGCTTCTGGCGGGTCAGCAGCCACAGGCCATTCTGGCGCGGGATTACATCGCTACGTTTAAAGTGCTGCCGCTGTATGACATTGAAACCCTGTATGTCTGCGCCGACTCGCTGGCCGCTCGCGGTTTGGATGAGAAGACGCCTTTCGTGCTGGATGTGACCGTCGTCTCTTCTGCGGCATTGCGCGAACACCTTTCCCACTACGACACCGTTCTGACCTTCTGAGGCTGCCATGCTCCATACTCTGAGCCATTCACCATGGCAATGTGATATCGACGCGTTACTGAGTATGCTGCGCGACGGTGATGACCTGCTGCTGATTCAGGACGGCGTGCTTGCCGCACTTGAAGGCAGCCGTTTCGTTGAAATGCTCACGAATGCCCCCATAACAGTTTCTGCGCTGAAAGACGATCTGGATGCGCGGGGTCTTTCTGGTCAAATTTCAGCCAAAATTGACGTGGTTGGCTATACTGATTTCGTCAATCTTACTGTGACGCACGCCAGTCAAATGAACTGGTGATTTGAGATCGCTGTATATTTCTTGACACCTTTTCGACGTAGCCCTAAAATTTCGCGTCCTCATATTGTATGAGGTCGTTTTATTACGTGTTTACGAAGCAAAAGCTAAAACCAGGAGCTATTTAATGGCAACAGTTAACCAGCTGGTACGCAAACCACGTGCACGCAAAGTTGCGAAAAGCAACGTGCCTGCGCTGGAAGCCTGCCCGCAGAAACGTGGTGTATGTACTCGTGTATATACCACCACTCCTAAAAAACCAAACTCCGCACTGCGTAAAGTATGCCGTGTGCGTTTGACTAACGGTTTCGAAGTGACTTCCTACATCGGTGGTGAAGGTCACAACCTGCAGGAGCACTCCGTGATCCTGATCCGTGGCGGTCGTGTTAAAGACCTTCCGGGTGTTCGTTACCACACCGTTCGTGGTGCGCTGGACTGCTCAGGTGTTAAAGACCGTAAGCAGGCTCGCTCCAAGTACGGCGTGAAGCGTCCTAAGGCTTAATGGTTCTCCGTTAAGTAAGGCCAAACTGATTTATCTTAATGTCATACTAAACTCTTTGAGTTTTGGACAATCCTGAATTAACAACGGAGTATTCCCATGCCACGTCGTCGCGTCATTGGTCAGCGTAAAATTCTTCCAGATCCGAAATTCGGATCAGAACTGCTGGCAAAATTTGTAAATATCCTGATGGTAGATGGTAAAAAATCTACTGCAGAAGCAATCGTATACAGCGCGCTGGAGACCCTGGCTCAGCGTTCTGGTAAAAATGAACTGGAAGCTTTCGAAGTCGCTCTCGACAACGTTCGCCCAACTGTAGAAGTTAAGTCCCGCCGCGTTGGTGGTTCTACTTATCAGGTTCCAGTTGAAGTTCGTCCGGTTCGTCGTAATGCCCTGGCAATGCGTTGGATCGTTGAAGCTGCTCGTAAACGCGGTGATAAATCCATGGCTCTGCGTCTGGCGAACGAACTTTCTGATGCTGCAGACAACAAAGGTACTGCAGTTAAGAAACGTGAAGACGTTCACCGTATGGCAGAAGCCAACAAGGCGTTCGCACACTACCGTTGGTAATCCCTTCGGAGTCTTAGTCACCAGGCGGGCGCTTCAGAGAAGCCGCCCGCTCTGGGTAACTTAACTGAACGCCTAAAGATATAAACGAGGAATCAAATGGCTCGTACAACACCCATCGCACGCTACCGTAACATCGGTATCAGTGCGCACATCGACGCCGGTAAAACCACTACTACCGAACGTATTCTGTTCTACACCGGTGTAAACCACAAAATCGGTGAAGTTCATGACGGCGCAGCCACCATGGACTGGATGGAACAGGAGCAGGAGCGTGGTATCACTATCACCTCCGCAGCGACTACTGCATTCTGGTCAGGTATGGCTAAGCAGTACGAACCGCATCGCGTAAACATCATCGACACCCCAGGGCACGTTGACTTCACCATCGAAGTAGAACGTTCCATGCGTGTTCTTGACGGCGCGGTAATGGTTTATTGCGCAGTTGGTGGTGTTCAGCCACAGTCTGAAACCGTATGGCGTCAGGCGAACAAATATAAAGTTCCACGCATCGCGTTCGTTAACAAAATGGACCGTATGGGTGCTAACTTCCTGAAAGTTGTTGGTCAGATCAAAACCCGTCTGGGCGCGAACCCTGTTCCGCTGCAGCTGGCAATTGGTGCTGAAGAAGGCTTCACCGGCGTTATCGACCTGGTGAAAATGAAAGCCATCAACTGGAACGATGCAGACCAGGGCGTTACCTTCGAATACGAAGATATCCCAGCTGCAATGCAGGACCTGGCTGACGAATGGCACCAGAACCTGATCGAATCCGCTGCTGAAGCTTCTGAAGAGCTGATGGAGAAATACCTGGGTGGTGAAGAACTGACTGAAGAAGAGATCAAAAAAGCTCTGCGTCAGCGCGTTCTGAACAACGAAATCATCCTGGTAACCTGTGGTTCTGCGTTCAAGAACAAAGGTGTTCAGGCGATGCTGGATGCGGTAGTTGACTACCTGCCATCCCCAGTTGACGTTCCTGCGATCAACGGCATCCTGGACGACGGTAAAGATACCCCAGCTGAGCGTCACGCAAGCGACGAAGAGCCATTCTCTGCACTGGCGTTCAAAATTGCTACCGACCCATTCGTGGGTAACCTGACCTTCTTCCGCGTTTACTCTGGTGTGGTTAACTCCGGTGACACCATCCTGAACTCCGTGAAAGCGGCGCGTGAGCGTTTTGGCCGTATCGTACAGATGCACGCTAACAAACGTGAAGAGATCAAAGAAGTTCGTGCGGGCGACATCGCTGCAGCTATCGGTCTGAAAGACGTGACCACTGGTGACACCCTGTGTGACCCGGATCACCCGATCATTCTGGAGCGTATGGAATTCCCAGAGCCGGTAATCTCCATCGCAGTTGAACCAAAAACCAAAGCTGACCAGGAAAAAATGGGTCTGGCTCTGGGCCGTCTGGCGAAAGAAGACCCATCATTCCGCGTATGGACTGATGAAGAATCTAACCAGACCATCATCGCTGGTATGGGTGAACTGCACCTGGACATCATCGTTGACCGTATGAAGCGTGAATTCAACGTTGAAGCGAACGTGGGTAAACCTCAGGTTGCTTACCGCGAAGCGATTCGCGCGAAAGTTACCGACATTGAAGGTAAACACGCTAAGCAGTCTGGTGGTCGCGGTCAGTACGGTCACGTTGTGATCGACATGTACCCACTGGAGCCGGGCTCTAACCCGAAAGGTTACGAGTTCATCAACGACATCAAAGGTGGTGTAATTCCTGGCGAATACATCCCAGCCGTTGATAAAGGCATCCAGGAACAGCTGAAAGCGGGCCCTCTGGCTGGCTATCCGGTTGTTGACATGGGTGTTCGTCTGCACTTCGGTTCTTACCACGACGTTGACTCCTCTGAACTGGCGTTTAAACTGGCTGCGTCTATTGCCTTTAAAGAAGGCTTTAAGAAAGCAAAACCAGTTCTGCTTGAGCCAATCATGAAGGTTGAAGTAGAAACTCCTGAAGAGAACACCGGTGACGTTATCGGTGACTTGAGCCGTCGTCGCGGTATGCTGCGTGGTCAGGAATCCGAAGTAACTGGCGTTAAGATCCACGCTGAAGTTCCGCTGTCTGAAATGTTCGGATATGCAACTCAGCTGCGTTCTCTGACCAAAGGTCGTGCATCATACACCATGGAATTCCTGAAGTATGATGATGCGCCTAACAACGTTGCTCAGGCCGTTATTGAAGCCCGTGGTAAGTAATCCACAGGATTAAAACCTAAGTCCCGTGCTCTCTCCAAAGGGGAGAGCACTATAGTAAGGAATATAGCCGTGTCTAAAGAAAAATTTGAACGTACAAAACCGCACGTCAACGTTGGTACTATCGGCCACGTTGACCATGGTAAAACTACCCTGACTGCTGCAATCACTACCGTTCTGGCTAAAACCTACGGTGGTTCTGCTCGTGCATTCGACCAGATCGATAACGCACCAGAAGAAAAAGCTCGTGG
>NZ_JFHW01000003.1:0-29026 GCF_000612205.1 Enterobacter sp. 5-4
AAGATGGTTGTGACGCTGATCCACCCAATCGCGATGGACGACGGTCTGCGTTTCGCAATCCGTGAAGGTGGCCGTACCGTTGGCGCGGGCGTGGTTGCTAAAGTTCTCGGCTAATTGCTGATAACATTTGACGCAATGCGCAATAAAAGGGCATCATTTGATGCCCTTTTTGCACGCTTTCACGTCAGAACCTGGCTCATCAGTGATTATTTTTGTCATAATCATTGCTGAGACAGGCTCTGCAGAGAGCGTATAATTCGAAAAGCGAATTAGCATTTCGATTTGGTTTGCCTCGCAATCGCGGGGTGAAAATGTTTGTAGAATACTTCTGACAGGTTGGTTTATGAGTGCGAATACCGAAGCTCAAGGGAGCGGGCGCGGCCTGGAAGCGATGAAATGGGTAGTAGTAGCCGTTCTGCTGATCGTAGCGATTGTCGGCAACTACCTTTATCGTGACATGATGCTGCCGCTACGCGCGCTTGCAGTGGTAATTCTGATTGCTGCAGCGGGTGGTGTCGCGCTGTTGACGACGAAAGGCAAAGCGACCGTCGCTTTTGCTCGCGAAGCGCGTACCGAAGTCCGTAAGGTAATTTGGCCGACTCGCCAGGAAACATTGCACACCACGCTGATCGTAGCGGCGGTTACCGCTGTAATGTCACTGATCCTGTGGGGACTGGATGGTATTCTGGTTCGCCTGGTATCCTTTATCACTGGCCTGAGGTTCTGAGATGTCTGAAGCCCCTAAAAAGCGCTGGTACGTCGTTCAGGCGTTTTCCGGTTTTGAAGGCCGCGTAGCAACGTCGCTGCGTGAGCATATCAAATTACACAACATGGAAGAGTTATTTGGCGAAGTTATGGTTCCGACCGAAGAAGTGGTCGAGATCCGTGGCGGCCAGCGTCGCAAAAGCGAGCGCAAATTCTTCCCGGGTTACGTGCTGGTTCAGATGGTGATGAACGACGCGAGCTGGCACCTGGTGCGCAGCGTACCGCGCGTGATGGGCTTTATCGGCGGCACGTCTGACCGTCCGGCGCCAATCAGCGACAAAGAAGTGGATGCGATTATGAACCGCCTGCAGCAGGTTGGTGATAAGCCGCGTCCGAAAACGCTGTTTGAACCGGGTGAAATGGTTCGTGTTAATGACGGTCCGTTTGCTGACTTTAACGGCGTCGTTGAAGAAGTGGACTACGAAAAGTCCCGCCTGAAAGTTTCTGTATCTATCTTCGGTCGTGCGACCCCGGTAGAACTGGACTTTGCGCAGGTCGAAAAAGCCTAAGCAGCGATCAAAAAAGCGACGATTTAATCGTTGCACAGGGCGCGAGATTGGAATACAATTTCGCGCCTTTTGTTTTTATGGGCCCGGCCCGTAAAACGAATTTTATTCACGGGGAGCCTCACTGAGGCGCTATTACCCAATCAGAGGATTTTAGAATGGCTAAGAAAGTACAAGCCTACGTCAAGCTGCAGGTTGCAGCTGGTATGGCGAACCCAAGTCCACCAGTTGGTCCAGCTCTGGGTCAGCAGGGTGTGAACATCATGGAATTCTGTAAAGCGTTCAACGCAAAAACGGAATCCCTGGAAAAAGGTCTGCCAATCCCAGTCGTAATCACTGTTTACGCTGACCGTTCTTTCACTTTCGTTACCAAAACCCCTCCTGCAGCAGTTCTGCTGAAGAAAGCGGCTGGTATCAAGTCTGGTTCCGGTAAACCGAACAAAGACAAAGTGGGTAAAATTTCCCGCGCTCAGCTGCAGGAAATCGCGCAGACCAAAGCTGCCGACATGACTGGTGCCGACATTGAAGCGATGACTCGCTCAATCGAAGGTACTGCACGTTCCATGGGCCTGGTAGTGGAGGACTAAGAAATGGCTAAACTGACCAAGCGCATGTCCGTGATCCGTGACAAAGTTGATGCGACCAAACAGTACGACATCAACGAAGCTATCGCTCTGCTGAAAGAACTGGCAACTGCTAAGTTCGTTGAAAGCGTTGACGTTGCCGTTAACCTGGGCATCGACGCGCGTAAATCCGATCAGAACGTTCGTGGCGCAACTGTACTGCCACACGGTACTGGCCGTTCCGTACGTGTAGCTGTATTTGCTCAGGGTGCAAACGCTGAAGCTGCTAAAGCTGCCGGCGCTGAACTGGTAGGTATGGAAGATCTGGCTGATCAGATCAAGAAAGGCGAAATGAACTTTGACGTTGTTATTGCTTCTCCAGATGCAATGCGCGTTGTTGGCCAGCTGGGCCAGGTTCTGGGTCCACGCGGCCTGATGCCAAACCCGAAAGTGGGTACTGTAACCCCTAACGTTGCTGAAGCGGTTAAGAACGCTAAAGCAGGTCAGGTTCGTTATCGTAACGACAAAAACGGCATCATCCACACCACCATCGGTAAAGTGGACTTTGACGCTGACAAACTGAAAGAAAACCTGGAAGCTCTGCTGGTTGCGCTGAAAAAAGCAAAACCAACTCAGGCGAAAGGCGTGTACATCAAGAAAGTTAGCATCTCCACCACCATGGGTGCAGGTGTTGCAGTTGACCAGGCTGGCCTGAGCGCTGCTGCAAACTAATGCCTTTACGTGGGCGGTGATTTTGTCTACAATCTTACCCCCACGTTTGCTAACGAAAGTTAGCGGCTAAAAGAATTGTTCGTTGGAGCCTGGCCTAATCCAGGCCTCCGTCGAAGACCGCAGGTGTTTCGCAAGAGACTTAATCCCCTGCGTAGACGGTGACAGAACGCTAAGATTATTTTTGGATACTCTGGCTTGTTTCTGCTCACCGTATTAAGACGCTCTTTCCGTTGGGGAGAGTGAAGTGAGTTCCGGAACATGAGTTCCGGCAAACATCCAGGAGCAAAGCTAATGGCTTTAAATCTTCAAGACAAACAAGCGATTGTTGCTGAAGTCAGCGAAGTAGCCAAAGGCGCGCTGTCTGCAGTAGTTGCGGATTCCCGTGGCGTTACTGTAGACAAAATGACTGAACTGCGTAAAGCAGGTCGTGAAGCTGGCGTATACATGCGTGTTGTTCGTAACACCCTGCTGCGCCGCGTAGTTGAAGGTACTCAGTTCGAGTGCCTGAAAGACACGTTTGTTGGTCCGACCCTGATTGCATACTCTATGGAACACCCGGGCGCTGCTGCTCGTCTGTTCAAAGAGTTCGCGAAAGCGAATGCAAAATTTGAGGTCAAAGCTGCAGCCTTTGAAGGTGAGTTGATCCCGGCATCGCAAATCGATCGCCTGGCAACCCTGCCGACCTACGAAGAAGCAATTGCACGCCTGATGGCAACCATGAAAGAAGCTGCGGCTGGCAAACTGGTTCGCACTCTGGCTGCTGTACGCGATGCGAAAGAAGCTGCTTAATCGCAGTTATCTTTATAAAGCATTTGCTTACGTATAAACTTATTCTGATTTTCAGGAACAATTTAAATGTCTATCACTAAAGATCAAATCATTGAAGCAGTAGCAGCTATGTCCGTAATGGACGTTGTAGAGCTGGTTTCTGCAATGGAAGAAAAATTCGGTGTTTCTGCTGCTGCTGCTGTAGCTGTAGCTGCGGGCCCGGCTGAAGCTGCTGAAGAAAAAACTGAATTCGACGTAATTCTGAAAGCTGCTGGCGCGAACAAAGTTGCTGTTATCAAAGCAGTACGTGGCGCAACTGGCCTGGGTCTGAAAGAAGCTAAAGACCTGGTAGAATCTGCTCCAGCTGCGCTGAAAGAAGGCGTGAGCAAAGACGACGCAGAAGCACTGAAAAAATCTCTGGAAGAAGCTGGCGCTGAAGTTGAAGTTAAATAAGCCAACTTTTCTGGTTGCAGCCTAAGTCATTAGGCTGATGGCTGGTGACTTTTTAGTCACCAGCCTTTTTGCGCTGTAAGGCATCAGTAGCATTTCACACTGTTTGACTGCTGATTGTCCTGACAATGCTTGTTTCTATCGACGACTTAATATACTGCGACAGGGTGCTCGCTCTGTGTAAATCGCAATGAAATGGTTTAAGCGTGATAGCAACAGGTATTGCGGAAAGTATTCAATTTTCCGGTCCACAAAATGGTGTTGCACAAACTGTCCCTTCGTCGGACAGATGGGTCGACTTGTCAGCGAGCTGAGGAACCCTATGGTTTACTCCTATACCGAGAAAAAACGTATTCGTAAGGATTTTGGTAAACGTCCACAAGTTCTGGACATTCCATATCTCCTTTCTATCCAGCTTGACTCGTTCCAGAAGTTTATCGAGCAAGATCCTGAAGGGCAGTACGGTCTGGAAGCAGCCTTCCGCTCCGTGTTCCCGATTCAGAGCTACAGCGGTAACTCCGAGCTGCAGTACGTCAGCTACCGCCTTGGCGAACCGGTGTTTGACGTTCAGGAATGTCAGATCCGTGGCGTGACCTATTCCGCACCGCTGCGCGTGAAACTGCGTCTGGTGATCTACGAGCGCGAAGCGCCGGAAGGCACCGTAAAAGACATTAAAGAACAAGAAGTCTACATGGGTGAAATTCCACTCATGACGGACAACGGTACTTTCGTTATTAACGGTACTGAGCGTGTTATCGTTTCCCAGCTGCATCGTAGCCCGGGCGTCTTCTTCGACAGCGATAAAGGTAAAACGCACTCTTCCGGTAAAGTACTGTATAACGCACGCATCATTCCTTACCGTGGTTCCTGGCTGGACTTCGAGTTCGATCCAAAAGACAACCTGTTTGTCCGTATCGACCGTCGTCGTAAACTGCCTGCAACCATCATTCTGCGTGCACTGAACTATACCACTGAGCAGATCCTGGACCTGTTCTTTGAGAAAGTGATCTTTGAAATCCGCGACAACAAGCTGCAGATGGAGCTGGTGCCGGAACGTCTGCGTGGTGAGACCGCGTCGTTCGACATCGAAGCCGACGGCAAAGTGTATGTGGAAAAAGGTCGCCGTATCACCGCGCGCCACATCCGCCAGCTGGAAAAAGATGATATCAAACACATCGAAGTTCCGGTTGAATACATTGCAGGAAAAGTAGCCGCGAAAGATTACGTTGATGAATCAACTGGCGAGCTGATCTGCCCGGCTAACATGGAGCTGAGCCTGGATCTGCTGGCTAAGCTGAGTCAGGCTGGCCACAAACGTATCGAAACGCTGTTCACCAACGATCTGGACCACGGTCCGTACATCTCTGAGACTGTACGCGTCGACCCAACCAACGATCGTCTGAGCGCGCTGGTTGAAATCTACCGCATGATGCGTCCTGGTGAGCCACCAACTCGCGAAGCGGCTGAAAGCCTGTTCGAGAACCTGTTCTTCTCCGAAGACCGCTACGATCTGTCCGCGGTTGGTCGTATGAAGTTCAACCGTTCTCTGCTGCGCGACGAAATCGAAGGTTCCGGTATCCTGAGCAAAGACGACATCATCGAAGTGATGAAGAAGCTCATCGATATCCGTAACGGCAAAGGCGAAGTGGACGACATCGACCACCTCGGCAACCGTCGTATCCGTTCCGTAGGCGAAATGGCGGAAAACCAGTTCCGCGTTGGCCTGGTACGTGTAGAGCGTGCGGTGAAAGAGCGTCTGTCTCTGGGCGATCTGGATACCCTGATGCCTCAGGATATGATCAACGCCAAGCCGATTTCTGCAGCAGTGAAAGAGTTCTTCGGTTCCAGCCAGCTGTCTCAGTTCATGGACCAGAACAACCCGCTGTCTGAGATTACGCACAAGCGTCGTATCTCTGCACTCGGCCCTGGCGGTCTGACCCGTGAGCGTGCAGGCTTCGAAGTTCGAGACGTACACCCGACGCACTACGGTCGCGTATGTCCAATCGAAACGCCTGAAGGTCCAAACATCGGTCTGATCAACTCCCTGTCCGTGTATGCACAGACAAACGAATACGGTTTCCTCGAGACCCCGTACCGTAAAGTGACCGACGGTGTTGTTACCGACGAAATTCATTACCTGTCTGCTATCGAAGAAGGCAACTACGTTATCGCTCAGGCGAACTCCAACCTGGATGACGAAGGCCACTTTGTAGAAGATCTGGTTACCTGCCGTAGCAAAGGCGAATCCAGCTTGTTCAGCCGCGACCAGGTTGACTACATGGACGTATCCACCCAGCAGGTGGTATCCGTCGGTGCGTCCCTGATCCCGTTCCTGGAACACGATGACGCCAACCGTGCATTGATGGGTGCGAACATGCAACGTCAGGCCGTTCCAACTCTGCGTGCTGATAAGCCGCTGGTTGGTACCGGTATGGAACGTGCTGTTGCCGTTGACTCCGGTGTTACTGCAGTTGCTAAGCGTGGCGGTACTGTTCAGTACGTGGATGCCTCCCGTATCGTTATCAAAGTTAACGAAGACGAGATGTACCCGGGCGAAGCAGGTATCGACATTTATAACCTGACCAAATACACCCGTTCTAACCAGAACACCTGTATCAACCAGATGCCTTGCGTATCTCTGGGTGAGCCAGTTGAGCGCGGCGACGTGCTGGCAGACGGTCCGTCCACCGACCTCGGTGAACTGGCGCTCGGTCAAAACATGCGCGTAGCGTTCATGCCGTGGAACGGTTACAACTTCGAAGACTCCATCCTCGTCTCCGAGCGTGTGGTTCAGGAAGATCGTTTCACCACCATCCACATTCAGGAACTGGCGTGCGTGTCCCGTGACACCAAGCTGGGGCCAGAAGAGATCACTGCTGACATCCCTAACGTGGGTGAAGCTGCGCTCTCCAAACTGGATGAATCCGGTATTGTTTACATCGGTGCGGAAGTGACCGGCGGCGACATTCTGGTGGGTAAGGTTACGCCGAAAGGTGAAACCCAGCTGACGCCAGAAGAGAAACTGCTGCGTGCCATCTTCGGTGAGAAAGCGTCTGACGTTAAAGACTCTTCTCTGCGCGTACCAAACGGTGTTTCCGGTACGGTTATCGACGTTCAGGTCTTCACTCGTGATGGCGTTGAGAAAGATAAGCGTGCGCTGGAAATCGAAGAGATGCAGCTCAAACAGGCTAAGAAAGACCTGTCTGAAGAACTGCAGATCCTCGAAGCGGGTCTGTTCAGCCGTATCTATGCGGTGCTGGTTGCCGGTGGCGTTGAAGCTGAGAAGCTCGACAAACTGCCACGCGATCGCTGGCTGGAACTGGGCCTGACCGACGAAGAGAAACAAAATCAGCTGGAACAGCTGGCTGAGCAGTATGACGAACTGAAACACGAGTTCGAGAAAAAACTCGAAGCGAAACGCCGCAAAATCACTCAGGGCGACGATCTGGCACCAGGCGTGCTGAAGATTGTTAAGGTCTATCTGGCTGTTAAACGTCAGATCCAGCCTGGTGATAAGATGGCAGGTCGTCACGGTAACAAGGGTGTTATCTCTAAGATCAACCCGATCGAAGATATGCCGCACGATGCTAACGGTACGCCGGTAGATATCGTACTGAACCCACTGGGCGTACCGTCTCGTATGAACATTGGTCAGATCCTGGAAACTCACCTGGGTATGGCTGCGAAAGGCATCGGCGACAAGATTAACGCCATGCTGAAACAGCAGCAGGAAGTCGCGAAACTGCGCGAATTCATCCAGCGTGCCTACGATCTGGGTACCGACGTGCGTCAGAAAGTCGACCTGAACACCTTCAGCGATGAAGAAGTGCTGCGTCTGGCAGAGAACCTGCGCAAAGGTATGCCAATTGCAACGCCGGTATTCGACGGTGCAAAAGAAGCTGAAATTAAAGAGCTGCTGCAACTGGGTGGTCTGCCAACGTCTGGTCAGATTACGCTGTTTGACGGCCGTACCGGTGAACAGTTCGAACGTCCGGTAACCGTAGGTTACATGTACATGCTGAAACTGAACCACCTGGTCGACGACAAGATGCACGCTCGTTCTACCGGTTCTTACAGCCTGGTTACTCAGCAGCCGCTGGGTGGTAAGGCACAGTTCGGTGGTCAGCGCTTCGGGGAGATGGAAGTGTGGGCGCTGGAAGCATACGGCGCGGCATACACCCTGCAGGAAATGCTCACCGTTAAGTCTGATGACGTGAACGGTCGTACTAAGATGTATAAAAACATCGTGGACGGCAACCATCAGATGGAACCAGGCATGCCAGAATCCTTCAACGTACTGTTGAAAGAGATTCGTTCGCTGGGTATCAACATCGAACTGGAAGACGAGTAATTCTCGCTCAAACAGGTCACTGGTGCCGGGTTAACCCCTGGCACCGGATTGTGCTAACTCCGACGGGAGCAAATCCGTGAAAGATTTATTAAAGTTTCTGAAAGCGCAGACTAAAACCGAAGAGTTTGATGCGATCAAAATTGCTCTGGCTTCGCCAGACATGATCCGTTCATGGTCTTTCGGTGAAGTTAAAAAGCCGGAAACCATCAACTACCGTACGTTCAAGCCTGAGCGTGACGGCCTTTTCTGTGCGCGTATTTTCGGGCCAGTAAAAGATTACGAGTGCCTGTGCGGTAAGTACAAGCGCCTGAAACACCGCGGTGTGATCTGTGAGAAGTGCGGCGTTGAAGTGACCCAGACCAAAGTGCGCCGTGAGCGCATGGGCCACATCGAGCTGGCGTCTCCGACTGCTCACATCTGGTTCCTGAAATCACTGCCGTCCCGTATCGGTCTGCTGCTGGATATGCCGCTGCGTGATATCGAACGTGTTCTGTACTTCGAATCTTATGTGGTTATCGAAGGCGGGATGACGAACCTGGAACGTCATCAGATCCTGACTGAAGAGCAGTATCTGGACGCGCTGGAAGAGTTCGGTGACGAATTCGACGCGAAGATGGGTGCGGAAGCTATTCAGGCTCTGCTGAAGAGCATGGATCTGGAGCAAGAGTGCGAGCAGCTGCGTGAAGAGCTGAACGAAACCAACTCCGAAACCAAGCGTAAAAAGCTGACCAAGCGTATCAAACTGCTGGAAGCGTTCGTTCAGTCTGGTAACAAGCCAGAGTGGATGATCCTGACCGTTCTGCCGGTTCTGCCGCCAGATCTGCGTCCACTGGTTCCGCTGGATGGTGGTCGTTTCGCAACGTCCGATCTGAACGATCTGTATCGTCGCGTGATCAACCGTAACAACCGTCTGAAACGTCTGCTGGATCTGGCTGCGCCGGACATCATCGTACGCAACGAAAAACGTATGCTGCAGGAAGCGGTAGATGCCCTGCTGGATAACGGTCGTCGCGGTCGTGCGATCACCGGTTCTAACAAACGTCCTCTGAAATCTTTGGCCGACATGATCAAAGGTAAACAGGGTCGTTTCCGTCAGAACCTGCTCGGTAAGCGTGTTGACTACTCCGGTCGTTCTGTAATCACCGTAGGTCCATACCTGCGTCTGCATCAGTGCGGTCTGCCGAAGAAAATGGCACTGGAGCTGTTCAAACCGTTCATCTACGGCAAGCTGGAACTGCGTGGCCTGGCCACCACCATCAAAGCCGCTAAGAAAATGGTTGAGCGTGAAGAAGCTGTCGTTTGGGATATCCTGGACGAAGTTATCCGCGAACACCCGGTACTGCTGAACCGTGCACCAACCCTGCACCGTCTGGGTATCCAGGCATTTGAGCCAGTCCTGATCGAAGGTAAAGCGATCCAGCTGCACCCGCTGGTTTGTGCGGCCTATAACGCCGACTTCGATGGTGACCAGATGGCTGTTCACGTACCGCTGACGCTGGAAGCCCAGCTCGAAGCGCGTGCGCTGATGATGTCTACCAACAACATCCTGTCTCCAGCGAACGGTGAGCCAATCATTGTTCCTTCTCAGGACGTTGTACTGGGTCTGTACTACATGACCCGTGACTGTGTTAACGCCAAAGGCGAAGGCATGGTGCTGACTGGCCCGAAAGAAGCTGAGCGTATTTATCGCGCTGGCCTGGCCTCTCTGCATGCGCGCGTTAAAGTGCGTATCACCGAATACGAAAAAGATGCAAACGGCGAATTCGTTGCGAAAACCAGCCTGAAAGACACGACCGTTGGCCGTGCCATTCTGTGGATGATCGTACCGAAAGGTCTGCCTTTCTCCATCGTCAACCAGGCGCTGGGCAAGAAAGCGATCTCCAAAATGCTGAACACCTGTTACCGCATTCTGGGCCTGAAGCCGACCGTTATCTTCGCTGACCAGACTATGTACACCGGCTTTGCTTATGCAGCGCGTTCAGGTGCATCTGTTGGTATCGATGACATGGTCATCCCAGAGAAGAAACACGAGATCATCTCTGAAGCGGAAGCTGAAGTTGCTGAGATCCAGGAGCAGTTCCAGTCTGGTCTGGTTACCGCGGGCGAACGCTATAACAAAGTTATCGATATCTGGGCAGCGGCGAACGATCGTGTATCCAAAGCGATGATGGACAACCTGCAGACCGAAACCGTGATTAACCGTGACGGCGTAGAAGAGCAGCAGGTTTCCTTCAACAGCATCTACATGATGGCCGACTCCGGTGCGCGTGGTTCTGCAGCACAGATTCGTCAGCTGGCAGGTATGCGTGGTCTGATGGCGAAGCCAGATGGCTCCATCATCGAAACGCCAATCACCGCGAACTTCCGTGAAGGTCTGAACGTACTCCAGTACTTCATCTCCACGCACGGTGCGCGTAAAGGTCTGGCGGATACCGCACTGAAAACCGCGAACTCCGGTTATCTGACGCGTCGTCTGGTAGACGTTGCGCAGGATCTGGTTGTGACCGAAGACGATTGTGGCACCCTCGAAGGTATCACCATGACCCCGGTTATCGAGGGTGGTGATGTTAAAGAGCCACTGCGCGATCGCGTACTGGGTCGTGTGACCGCGGAAGACATCCTGAAGCCGGGCACCGCAGACATTCTGGTTCCACGCAACACCCTGCTGCACGAACAGTGGTGTGACCTGCTGGAAGCGAACTCTGTTGACTCCGTGAAGGTGCGTTCCGTTGTATCCTGTGACACCGACTTTGGTGTATGTGCGCACTGCTACGGTCGTGACCTGGCGCGTGGCCACATCATCAACAAAGGTGAAGCCATCGGCGTTATCGCGGCACAGTCCATCGGTGAGCCGGGTACACAGCTGACGATGCGTACGTTCCACATCGGTGGTGCGGCATCTCGTGCGGCTGCTGAATCCAGCATCCAGGTGAAAAACAAAGGTAGCATCAAGCTCAGCAACGCGAAATCGGTTGTGAACTCCAGCGGTAAACTGGTTATCACTTCACGTAACACCGAGCTGAAGCTGATCGACGAATTCGGTCGTACCAAAGAGAGCTATAAAGTGCCTTACGGTGCGGTTATGGCGAAAGGTGATGGCGAGCAGGTTGCCGGCGGTGAAACCGTTGCAAACTGGGATCCACACACCATGCCGGTTATCACCGAAGTAAGTGGTTTCATCCGCTTCACTGACATGATCGACGGCCAGACCATTACTCGTCAGACTGACGAGCTGACCGGTCTGTCTTCTCTGGTGGTTCTGGATTCTGCTGAACGTACTACCGGCGGTAAAGATCTGCGTCCTGCACTGAAAATCGTTGATGCTCAGGGTAATGACGTTCTGATCCCAGGTACCGATATGCCTGCGCAGTACTTCCTGCCGGGTAAAGCGATTGTACAGCTGGAAGATGGCGTACAGATCAGCTCTGGTGACACCCTGGCGCGTATTCCTCAGGAATCCGGCGGTACCAAGGACATCACCGGTGGTCTGCCACGCGTTGCGGACCTGTTCGAAGCACGTCGTCCGAAAGAGCCGGCAATCCTGGCTGAAATCAGCGGTATCATCTCCTTCGGTAAAGAGACCAAAGGTAAGCGCCGTCTGGTTATCACTCCAGTAGATGGCAGCGAACCGTACGAAGAGATGATTCCTAAGTGGCGTCAGCTCAACGTGTTCGAAGGTGAACGCGTAGAACGTGGTGACGTGGTTTCCGACGGTCCAGAAGCGCCGCACGACATCCTGCGTCTGCGTGGTGTGCATGCTGTTACTCGTTACATCGTTAACGAAGTACAGGACGTATACCGCCTGCAGGGCGTTAAGATTAACGATAAACACATCGAAGTTATCGTTCGTCAGATGCTGCGTAAAGCAACCATCGAAAACGCGGGCAGCTCCGAGTTCCTCGAAGGCGAGCAGGTGGAATACTCACGCGTCAAGATCGCTAACCGCGAACTGGAAGCGAACGGCAAAATCGGTGCGACCTTCTCGCGCGATCTGCTGGGTATCACCAAAGCGTCTCTGGCAACCGAGTCCTTCATCTCTGCAGCATCGTTCCAGGAAACGACTCGTGTCCTGACCGAAGCCGCTGTTGCAGGTAAACGTGATGAACTGCGCGGTCTGAAAGAGAACGTTATCGTGGGTCGTCTGATCCCGGCTGGTACCGGTTATGCGTACCATCAGGATCGTATGCGTCGTCGTGCTGCAGGCGAACTGCCAGCTGCACCGCAGGTTACTGCTGAAGATGCATCCGCGAGCCTGGCAGAACTGCTGAACGCAGGTCTGGGTGGCTCCGACAACGAGTAATCGTTGAGTCGCTAATAAAAAACCCGCTTCGGCGGGTTTTTTTATATCTGCAAAATTTCAGTTTACTAATGGGATCCGTCGATACAGCTCAATCATATCGCCCGCCAGGTCCTGTATGACCATGGCGTTCATCAGGTGATCCTGCGAGTGGACGGTGATCAGGTTAACCGGAAGCTTCCCGGTCCCTTCATCAAGACCGATAAGCTGCGTCTGTATGGTGTGCGCATGCTTCACATATTCCCGCGACTCTTCCATCGCTTTTTCGGCTTCGTCAAACTCACCTTTACGCGCCATCTGCAATGCCGTCAGGGCCGCACTGCGCGCCGCGCCTGCGTTAACAAGCAGTTCCATAATCGTGGTTTCTAAGTCTTCCATTATGACTCCAGAAGTTTGAGCGCTTTATCCAGTACGGCATCACCTTTCATCATGCCGTAATCCATCATGTCGATCACCGCGACCTTTTTGCCCAGCGGGTCGGCCTGCGCCTGTAATTTAGCCTGCTCGTATTTAACCTGTGGCCCCAGCAATACGATGTCGGCCGTTGCGATGTTGTCTTTAAACTCCGCAACCGGAACGGCTTTAATGGTGACTTCAACCCCTTTTTTCTGCGCGGCGTCTTTCATACGTTGAACCAGCATGCTGGTTGACATTCCCGCTGCACAGCATAAAACGATGTTCTTCATAATCAGCCTCGATCTACATGTGTTTATTGATAATTATCCCGTGCAGACCGCTTCAACAACCGCTTTACCGCGATTGTGTGTCAGGCATCACAAAGAAACAGGCGTTTTTCTGAAACCGGTTACAATTTTACATTGGCGGGCACCCGGCCCGTCGAAACGGGCAGGGTGAAAGCGAGAGGATTAGCTGATGGATGTGCGAACGATTCGATTTTTTCCCTGCTGTTTGGCGCTGTAGAGAGCGTTATCAACGCTTCCGACAAATTGTTCCAGCGGTTCAAAATGCCACTCTCCAAGACCGCCGCTGAACGTAACCCGCAGGTTTTCTTCCCGCCAGACGCGTTTTTCAACGGCGGTACGCCACGCTTCCAGTAATGAGAGCGCGGAAGACATCTGCTCCGCCTGGAAGATTACGGCGAACTCTTCTCCGCCATAACGGTAAACCGAGACGTGATGTGGCTGCATAATCTGGATCCCTTCACGAGCCACGTTGCGCAGAACGATATCACCGGTCAGGTGACCCAGCGTGTCGTTAATTGACTTAAAGTTATCAATATCCACCAGCGCCATCGCGAAGGGCTGCTGGGCATTCAGCAGCTCTGCGATATCGCTGTCGAACGCGCGGCGGTTTTTACAGCCCGTCAGCGCATCGTGGGTGGCCTGGCGCACATACGCCATTTCGCGCTCTTTATTGGACTGAATCGTGTGGCTCAACATCGCTTCCAGGCGCGGTGCCTCGTTAACGTCGCCAGTTTTGATGGCATTGATAATGTGCATCAGCACGCTACGCGAGGCGTGGCGGAGGTATAAGCCGAAAAGGATGATGATGATGGCCGCCAGCGCAAACCCCCAGCCAACGATCGTCGTTTCGTGGCGGGTGATATCGGTGAGCGTCGCACCGGATACCCGGTAGATGACAAACCAGTCCGGGTTGGTAAACGAGTAGTAGTAATACCAGGCGTTGCTTTTCTTGTCGTAAAGATGGCCTTCGCCGCTGGTCATTTTGTCCATCAGCGCTTCGCTCACATACTGCTTGAAGAGCGCGCCGGTATCCGGATGCAGCACCACAGCACCGTCGCGTTCGACGACGAAGAATTCCCCCTGAACGGGTGCCACCATCTGGCGCAGGGTATAGCCCATTGACGTTAAATCAAGATGAAAGGCGATCGTTCCCTTCAGTCTGCCTTCCGGCGAGATCAACGGCTTATAAAGTGTCACCGTCGGATGGCCGGTGAAGTAGTCCATGTAGGGACGGGTATAGTGGCTGAAGATGCTGGCTTCCGCCTGAGCGACAAACCACGGCCGCGTTCGGGGATCGAAGGTTTTACTCTTCTCCGTGGGGAGCACCTCCGGTGCGCGCAGATAATGCCCCTGCGTATCGGCAAGCGAAATGGAGGAGACGGTCGGCATCAGGTTCTGCAAATGCATGACCATCTGCAGCCCCTGCGTCGGGTTAAGGTTTAGCGTCTCGTTTAGCCTGTCGTCGCGCGCAAAGTACATCGCGGAACGGCCCAGAATATAGTCGTTTTCACGCAGGATAGATTCGGTGTAGTTCACCGCCAGGTTGTGCGTGAAGTTGCTATTGATCTTATGATAATCCTCAAGAAAATCCTTTCGTTGCGAAAGCGTCACCGCGATCGCGATCACCGCAAAACTGCAGAGGATCCCCGCAAAGCTGAGCATAATGGGCCGGGTAAAAGAGAGCTTTTTGCTGTGAAGTGCCATGAGCTGTACATCGTTCCTGATGGTGAATACTTTTCGTCTGCCGATATCCTCTCAGCATAGTCGCTGCCCTGCGGTTAGCGGTGAATTATACGGCACGCGATTTTTGACAGGATGATTTATCTTAAGAACCATTAAGAAAATACTTATTAAACTGGCATGAGCCGTTTGAGCAATGAACCAGAGGCAGGGCGAAACGAGGAAGAAGCTTTTCGCCCTGGTCAGCATCCGTTGCTGACCGTGTGACAATAAAAAACCGGACGATTGCCGACAACCATCCGGTTTTGCCTTTTCGTCGCGGCTCGACAATTTTTTAACGTGTTGCAGTGCGTTTCAACGTCACTGCGAGGCTCTTCCCAGCCAGCTGTCCCAGTCTTTCCAGACGGGCTGAAGACCCTGCGCCGTCAGGACGGCGGCGACCGCTTCCGGGCGTCGTCCGTCATGGGGTGCAAATTGTTCCAGTTCCGGATGGTCGTCGGCGTAGCCGCCAGGCTGCGTTTTGGAAAACGCGCTGACGTTGTTAATTGCAATCGGGATGACGCGATCGCGAAATGCCGGAGACTCGCGCGTTGAGAGCGATAATTCCACTTCCGGAGCGAGCAGGCGAAACGCGCAAATGGTCTGCACCAGCTGGCGTTCATCCATCAGCGAAGCCGGTTCAATTCCTCCCGCGCAGGGACGCAGGCGCGGGAAGGAGATGGAGTATCGGCTCTGCCAGTAGTGCTGCTGCAACCACAGCAGATGTTCCGCCACCATGTAACAATCCACCCGCCAGCTGTCGGAGAGCCCGATCAGCGCACCCAGACCGATTTTGTCGATACCGGCGCGACCCAGCCTGTCCGGCGTTTCCAGGCGGAAGAAGAAATCCTGTTTCTTGCCCTTCAGGTGGTGTCGGGCGTACGTCGCCTCGTGATAGGTTTCCTGATAGACCATGACGCCGTCCAGCCCGAGCGTTTTGAGCTCCGCGTACTCCTCCTGCGACAGAGGCTGCACTTCCATCTGCAACGACGCAAACTGACGACGAATGGCGGGAAGGTGCCGACGGAAATAGTCCATTCCCACTTTCCCCTGATGTTCGCCCGTGACCAGCAAAAGATGTTCAAAGCCCATTTCACGGATGGCCGCACACTCACGGGCAATCTCAGCCTCATCGAGCGTTTTACGCTTGATGCGGTTGCTCATGGAGAAACCGCAGTAGGTGCAGTCATTGGCGCACAGGTTGGAGAGATAGAGCGGCACGTAGAAGCTCACCGTGTTGCCAAACCGCTGGCGGGTAAGCCGCTGCGCTCGCTGGGCCATCGGTTCGAGGTAGGCGCTGGCCGCCGGGGAGAGCAGGGCCATCAGATCCTCGCGGGTCAGATGACGGGCCTGCAGCGCGCGCTCCACGTCAGCCGCCGTTTTGCTGTTGATACGCAGGGCAATGTCGTCCCAGTTAAGCTGGCGCCAGCGCTCGGTAAACGTGCTCATGAGATCGCCTCCAGAAAACCGGTCAGCGGGCTGGTGGCCTGCGCCTGGAAACTGCGCGAGCCGGGGCCGGATCCCCTTGCCAGCAGGCCAGCCTCCACGGCCAGGCGGAACGCACGCGCCATCATGACCGGATCGTCGGCAACCGCGATAGCCGTATTCACCAGCACCGCGTCGGCGCCCATCTCCAGCGCCTGCGCGGCATGGCTGGGCACGCCAATGCCCGCATCAACCACCACCGGCACGGTAGCCTGCTCAATAATGATTTCCAGCATCGCGCGGGTCTCCAGCCCCTGGTTGGAGCCAATGGGGGCCCCCAGCGGCATGACGGCGGCGCAGCCGACCTCTTCCAGCCGTTTGCACAGGACAGGGTCGGCCCCGCAGTAAGGCAGGACGGTAAACCCTTGCTGAACCAGCTTTTCAGCCGCTTTCAGCGTTTCGATCGGATCGGGCAGCAGCCAGCGGGCATCCGGATGGATTTCCAGCTTCAACCAGCGGGTGCCGAGCGCCTCCCGTGCCAGCTGTGCGGCAAAAATCGCCTCTTCTGCCGTTTTGGCGCCGGAGGTGTTGGGCAACAGCGTGACGCCCGCTTCCAGCAACGGAGCCAGAATGGCATCGCTGTGATGGCGCAGATCCACGCGCTTAAGCGCCAGCGTCACCAGCTGGCTGCCGCTTTCGCGAATGGCCTCCACCATCAGCTGCGGCGAGGCGAATTTTCCGGTTCCGGTAAACAGATGTGAATCAAAGACTTTATCGGCAATACGTAACATTTCAGCCCCCTGCGATAACCTGAAACAGCAGGATCTGGTCGCCTTCATTGACCTGCTGATGTTCCCACTGCTCGCGCGGCAGGATCTGTTGATTGAGCGCCAGCGCCGTTCCCGGCTTGAGCTGACGCAGCTTGTCGAGCAGTGCGGCAACGGTGAGCCCGTCGTCGCAGCTCATCGGCTCATCGTTAAACAGAATGCGCATCGCGGCCTCCGCACACCGGGCAGTGGCTGGCGCGATGCAGCGCCAGATGACGCCAGCCGCTGGAGCGGGCATCAAACAGCCGCAGCGTATTGCGTTCCGTCTCCATGCCGCTGAGCAGCTTGATGGCCTCCAGCGCCTGCATCGTGCCCATCACGCCGACCACCGGACCCAGAATGCCCGCCGTACGGCAGTTGCGCGTCGGCTCGGCATCGTCCGGCCACAGGCAGCGATAGCAGCCCTGCGTCCACGGTGGCGTCAGAACCATCATTTGCCCGCCGAACCCCACCGCGCTGGCGGTGATAAGCGGCGTATGGTTTGCCACGCAGGCGGCGTTGATCGCCTGGCGCGTCGCCATGTTGTCGGTACAGTCCAGCACCACGTCGGCAAGGGCGACTTCACGGTGCAGGCTTTCACCGCCAAGCCGCTCCTGTAGGGCAATCAGTTCGATATCCGGGTTAAGCTGATGCAGCCGCTGCCGGGTGATCTGTGCTTTCGGCTGGTTGATATCCTCGGTGGTAAAGAGGATTTGTCGCTGCAGGTTGCTGAGGTGGACCTCGTCGTCGTCGGCCAGCACCAGCGTGCCGATGCCCGCGCCTGCCAGATAGAGCGCGGCGGGTGCGCCTAATCCCCCCAGGCCAACAATCAGCACCCGGCTGGCGAGCAGTTTTTGCTGCCCGTCGATGGCGATATCCTCCAGCAGGATCTGACGGCTGTAGCGCATAAAGTCGCGATCATTCATCGCCTGCTCCTGCCAGCTGTAACAGCTGTTCGGTGGCGGCCTGCCAGTCTGCGGCCTGGGTGATGGCGCTGACGACGGCGATGCTGCCCACGCCGGTCTCCAGCACTGCCGGGGCGCGTTCCAGGCTGATTCCGCCGATGGCGACGGTGGGGTAGTCGGCAAGGCGTTTAACGTGACCCGCCAGTTGCGTCAGACCCTGCGGAGCGGAGGGCATCTGCTTGGTTTGCGTCGGGAAGACGTGACCGAGCGCGATGTAAGAGGGACGGGCCGCCAGGGCCACGTCGATCTCCATGTCATCGTGTGTTGACACGCCAAGACGTAACCCGGCGTCACGGATTGCGCTCAGATCCGTTGTTTCCAGGTCCTCCTGACCCAGATGCACGCCGTACGCCCGGTGCTTAACGGCCAGCCGCCAGTAGTCATTGATAAACAGGCGGGCGTTATACCGACGCCCCAGCGCAATGGCGGCAACCACATCGGCTTCCACTTCCTCATCGCGTTTATCCTTGATGCGCAGCTGGAGGGTGCGAACGCCTGCCTCCAGCAGGCGCGCTATCCACGCCACGCTGTCCACCACCGGATAGAGCCCTAAACGGTAGGGAACGGGTGGGAAATCGGGCTGGTACATTACGCCTCCTCTTTTTTGAGGTAGATTTCGCCGCCTTTGGCGCGGAAGGTTTCGGACATGTCCGCCATACCCACTTCAATGGTTTGCGTGGCGGCGTAGTCGCGCACTTCCTGGCTGATTTTCATCGAGCAGAACTTCGGCCCACACATGGAGCAGAAGTGCGCGACTTTGCCCGATTCCTGCGGCAGGGTTTCGTCGTGGTAGGCGCGGGCGGTGAACGGATCCAGCGCCAGGTTGAACTGGTCTTCCCAGCGGAATTCAAAGCGCGCCTTCGACATGGCGTTATCACGGATTTGCGCGCCCGGGTGGCCTTTGGCCAGATCCGCCGCGTGGGCGGCAATTTTGTAGGTGATCAGCCCCTGTTTCACGTCCTCTTTGTTAGGCAGGCCGAGGTGCTCTTTCGGCGTCACGTAGCAGAGCATGGCGCAGCCGAACCAGCCGATCATCGCCGCCCCAATGCCTGACGTGAAGTGGTCATAGCCCGGCGCGATGTCGGTGGTCAGCGGCCCCAGCGTGTAGAACGGCGCTTCGTGGCAGTGCTCCAGCTCTTCGGTCATGTTGCGGCGGATCATCTGCATCGGCACGTGGCCCGGGCCTTCAATCATCACCTGCACGTCATACTCCCAGGCGATTTTGGTCAGCTCGCCCAGCGTGTGCAGCTCGGCAAACTGTGCTTCGTCGTTAGCGTCGCGGATGGAGCCCGGGCGCAGGCCGTCGCCCAGCGACAGAGAGACATCGTAAGCGGCGCAGATTTCGCAGATCTCGCGGAAGTGTTCGTAAAGGAAGTTCTCCTGGTGATGGGAGAGGCACCACTTCGCCATGATCGAACCGCCGCGCGAGACGATGCCGGTCAGACGCTTCGCGGTCATCGGCACGTAGCGCAGCAGCACGCCCGCGTGAATGGTGAAGTAGTCCACGCCCTGTTCCGCCTGCTCCAGGAGCGTGTCGCGGAACGCTTCCCAGGTGAGGTTTTCGGCGATGCCGTTGACCTTCTCCAGCGCCTGATAAATCGGGACGGTGCCAATCGGAACCGGACTGTTACGCAGGATCCACTCGCGGGTTTCGTGAATATAGCGGCCGGTGGAGAGGTCCATTACCGTGTCCGCGCCCCAGCGCGTTGACCAGACCAGCTTTTCAACCTCTTCTTCGATGGAGGAGGTGACGGCCGAATTACCGATGTTAGCGTTGACCTTCACCAGGAAGTTGCGGCCGATAATCATCGGCTCGGATTCCGGGTGGTTAATGTTGGCGGGGATGATCGCGCGGCCTGCGGCCACTTCGTCACGCACAAACTCCGGCGTGATGTTCTCCGGCAGGCGTGCGCCAAAGCCTTCGCCCGGGTGCTGGTAGCGCAGCACTTCGCTGCGGATACGCTCGCGGCCCATGTTCTCGCGGATGGCGATGAACTCCATCTCCGGCGTGACGATCCCCTGGCGGGCGTAGTGCAGCTGCGTCACGCATTTGCCCGCTCTGGCGCGTTTTGGCGTCAGCAGGCCGGTAAAGCGCAGCGCGTCCAGACCGTCGTCGGCCAGGCGTTCTTTGGTGTATGCAGAACTGCGTACGCTCAGTTCTTCGCAGTCGTTACGCGCCTCTATCCACGGCTGGCGCAGCTTTGCCAGACCCTGCTGGACGTTAATAGCAACATCAGGATCGCCGTACGGGCCGGAGGTGTCATACACCGGCACGGCTTCGTTGTCTTCATACTGCGGATTCTCTTTGGTGCCGCCGATAAGCGTCGGGCTGAGCTGGATTTCGCGCATCGGGACGCGGATATCGGCCTGCGAGCCGGAAATGTAGATGCGTTTCGAGTTCGGGAAAGCGGTGCCTTCCAGGGTGTCGATGAAATGTTGGGCCTGTGCACGCTGTTCGCGGCGGGTCAGTTTTGCAGTAGACATAGCTCATTCCAAAAGTGAAGGACATGGCTTGTCAGACGACGGATGAAGCAAGAGAGGATCGCCCGGGGGGCGATACAACAGCAGTGTGACTCTTGTTCCCTTCGCAGGTATTAGCCTGATCAGGTTCCGCGGATCCCGAATTAACGGTCTCAGCCCGGCTTTCGCTCTGGGCACTCCGACAAGAAAAATCCCCCTCGTGAGAGGGGCGAATGGTTGTAAATTACTCGTTAACGATTAAGAACTCAAGCCGGGCGCGCGATGTTATCTTCGGGGCTGGCGTCCAGGACGAGGCTAATCAGCTTATCTTCCAGCGTGAATCGCTCTTCCAGCGCTTCGCCAAGGTCGGAAAGCGCCTGCTGGAACTCAAGATAGTTATCGTGATCGATGGCGTTCTCAAGCGTGGAATCGTAGTAATCCATGATCTGCTGGGTGTTGGCTTCCAGCAGCGGACAAAGTTTGCTGGCCGCTAAATACGGCGTTGTCCCTTCCATTTCGCGGATAATGCGTTCATAAATATTGAAATGGCCGTCGGACAGGTAGTCGACCAGGCTCTGACAAAAATCATCCAGCGCTTTTTCATTCAGCCGCATAAACGATTCTTTGCCAGGCTTAAGACCGACCAGATTGTAATAAGCCACGAGTAGATGCTTGCGCACATGTAGCCAGCGATCCACCAGTTTGTTACTTCCTCTAACGCGCTCAGTCAGGCTTTCTAGCTGGTTTAACATGGTCGACTCCGCAAAGTGTAGGATTGAATCTGCTCATCCAGAATGTAACCACAGTGCTAACAACATGTCAGTGAAGCGAAGGTAGTGCAATAGATATGGATCGTATTATTGAAAAATCAGATCTGGGTTGGTGGATCGTCAGTCACGAACAAAAATTATGGTTGCCCGGTGGAGAGCTGCCCTATGGTGCGGCGGAAACGTTCGATCTCGTGGGCCAGCCTGCGCTGAAGATCGGCGAGTGGCAGGGTGAACCCGTGTGGTTGATCCAACAATCGCGTCGTCTGGATATGGGATCCGTTCGCCAGGTGTTGGATCTGGACGTAGGCCTGTTCCAGCTGGCGGGGCGGGGCGTGCAGCTGGCGGAGTTTTACCGTTCGCACAAATACTGCGGCTATTGCGGCCATACCATGCACCCGAGTAAAACCGAGTGGGCGATGCTCTGCAGCCACTGCCGCGAACGTTATTACCCACAAATTGCGCCGTGCATTATCGTCGCTATCCGTCGGGATGACTCTATTTTGCTTGCACAGCATACCCGCCATCGCAACGGCATTCATACCGTGCTGGCCGGGTTCGTCGAAGTGGGCGAAACGCTGGAGCAGGCAGTGGCGCGCGAGGTGATGGAAGAGAGCGGAATCAAAGTGAAGAACCTGCGCTACGTCACCTCCCAGCCGTGGCCGTTCCCGCAGTCGCTGATGACGGCCTTTATGGCCGACTATGACAGCGGCGAGATCGTTATCGATCAGAAAGAGCTGCTGGATGCGAACTGGTATCGCTATGACGATCTACCGCTGCTCCCCCCACCGGGTACCGTGGCGCGCCGGTTGATAGAAGATACCGTAGCGATGTGTCGGGCCGAGTATGAGTAGTGTTACACTGAGGCCATGACGCTTAAGGAACTGCAAAAATGACCGAACTGAAGAACGATCGTTATCTGCGTGCGCTGCTGCGCCAGCCCGTTGATGTCACCCCGGTGTGGATGATGCGCCAGGCGGGACGCTATCTGCCAGAGTACAAAGCCACGCGCGCGCAGGCGGGCGATTTTATGTCGCTGTGCAAAAACGCCGAGCTGGCCTGTGAAGTGACGCTCCAGCCGCTGCGCCGCTTCCCGCTGGATGCGGCGATCCTCTTCTCGGATATTCTGACCATTCCGGATGCGATGGGCCTTGGCCTGTACTTCGAAACCGGTGAAGGCCCGCGTTTTACCTCTCCGATCAGAAGCAAAGCGGACGTGGACAAGCTGCCGATCCCCGATCCGGAAGGCGAGCTGGGCTACGTGATGAACGCCGTGCGCACCATTCGCCGCGAGCTGAAAGGTGAAGTGCCGCTGATTGGCTTCTCCGGCAGCCCGTGGACGCTGGCGACCTATATGGTGGAAGGGGGCAGCAGCAAAGCCTTCACCCTGATTAAAAAGATGATGTACGCCGAGCCGCTGGCTCTGCATGCGCTGCTCGACAAGCTCGCGAAGAGCGTCACGCTCTACCTCAACGCGCAGATTAAAGCCGGTGCGCAGTCGGTGATGATTTTCGATACCTGGGGCGGCGTGCTGACCGGGCGTGATTATCAACAGTTCTCCCTGTATTACATGCATAAAATCGTTGACGGCCTGCTGCGCGAAAACGAAGGCCGCCGCGTGCCGGTGACGCTGTTCACCAAAGGTGGCGGTCAGTGGCTGGAAGCCATGGCGGCAACCGGCTGCGACGCACTGGGTCTCGACTGGACCACCGATATCGCTGATGCCCGCCGCCGCGTGGGCGACAAAGTGGCGCTTCAGGGCAATATGGACCCGTCCATGCTCTATGCGCCGCCTGCCCGTATTGAAGAAGAAGTGTCGACTATACTGTCTGGTTTCGGCCAGGGGGAAGGCCACGTCTTTAACCTCGGCCACGGTATTCATCAGGATGTGCCGCCAGAGCACGCAGGCGTATTTGTGGAGGCGGTGCATCGGCTTTCTGCCCAGTATCACAAGTAAGGAGTCGTTATGGATCTCGCGTCGCTACGCGCTCAACAAATCGAACTGGCCTCATCGGTGATCCGCGAGGATCGTCTGGATAAGGATCCTCCGCAGTACATTGGCGGAGCCGACGTCGGGTTTGAGCAGGGTGGGGACGTGACGCGAGCGGCGATGGTGGTCCTGAAATACCCTTCGCTCGAGCTGGTGGAGTACAAGGTCGCGCGTATTGCCACCACCATGCCGTACATTCCGGGCTTTCTCTCCTTCCGCGAATATCCCGCGCTGCTGGCAGCGTGGGAGCAGCTTTCGCAAAAACCTGACCTGCTTTTTGTCGATGGGCACGGTATCTCACACCCGCGCCGTTTAGGCGTTGCCAGCCACTTTGGGCTGCTGGTGGATGTGCCGACCATTGGCGTTGCCAAGAAACGCCTGTGCGGGGCGTTTGAGCCACTCTCCTCCGAGCCGGGTGCGCTGGCGCCGCTCATCCATAAGGGCGAGCAGCTGGCGTGGGTCTGGCGCAGCAAGGCTCGCTGTAATCCGCTGTTCATCGCCACCGGCCATCGGGTGAGCATGGACAGCGCTCTGGCGTGGGTACAGCGCTGCATGAAGGGCTACCGCTTACCGGAGCCAACGCGCTGGGCTGACGCGGTGGCCTCTTCGCGTCCGGCTTTTGTTCGTTGGCAGGAAATTCAGCGATGATTCAGGTAAACTGCGCCTAATTTTCGATTCGAGAGATCATCATGCTACAAAACCCGATTCACCTGCGCCTTGAAAAGCTGGAAAGCTGGCAGCACGTCACCTTCATGGCTTGCCTGTGCGAGCGCATGTATCCCAACTATGCCGCGTTCTGCAAGCAGACCGGCTTTGGTGATGGCCATATCTACCGCCGCATTCTGGATCTGATCTGGGAAACGCTGACGGTGAAAGACGCGAAGGTGAATTTCGACTCTCAGCTCGAAAAGCTGGAAGAGGCGATCCCGGTGGCGGATGATTTTGACCTGTACGGCGTCTACCCGGCAATTGATGCCTGTGTGGCGTTAAGCGAATTGCTCCACTCCCGCCTGAGCGGTGAGACGCTGGAGCACGCTATCGAAGTCAGTAAGGCCTCTATCACCACCGTGGCGATGCTGGAAATGACCCAGGAAGGTCGCGAGATGACCGACGAAGAGCTGCGTGCGAACCCGGCCGTTGAGCAAGAATGGGATATCCAGTGGGAGATTTTCCGCCTGCTGGCAGAGTGTGAAGAACGCGACATTGAGCTGATCAAAGGGCTGCGCGCGGACTTACGTGAGGCCGGTGAGAGTAATATTGGTATAATTTTTAACCAATGAGATAAGAAAACTTGAGATAACGCCCGTTTTGTCGCTCCTCGACTCTTCCCTTTCGACCCTTGTCTGGTCTACATTTGGGGGGCGAAAAAAAGTGGCTATCGGTGCGTGTATGCAGGAGAGTGCTTTTTTGGCATTTTCGTCGCACTCGATGCTTAGCAAGCGATAAACACATTGAAAGGATAACTTATGAACAAGACTCAACTGATTGATGTAATTGCGGACAAGGCTGATCTGTCTAAAGTGCAGGCTAAAGCTGCTCTGGAATCTACCCTGGCTGCTATTACTGAGTCTCTGAAAGAAGGCGATGCTGTACAACTGGTTGGTTTCGGTACCTTCAAAGTGAACCACCGCGCTGAGCGTACTGGCCGCAACCCGCAGACCGGTAAAGAAATCAAAATCGCCGCAGCTAACGTGCCGGCATTTGTTTCTGGTAAAGCACTGAAAGACGCTGTTAAGTAAGACGCGTGGCAGTGAACAGTTTTAGCGAAGGGGCGGCAACGCCCCTTTTGTCTTTCTGGCGCGGAACGCTCGCGCTGGCAGGTGCGCTGCTGCTGTCAGCCTGTAGTCACGACACCACTCTGCCGCCGTTTACCGCCAGCGGCTACGCTGACAACCAGGGCGCGGTCAGGATCTGGCGTAAAGATTCCGGCAATGAAGTTCATCTGTTATCTGCCTTCAGCCCGTGGCACAACGGCAATACGTCGACGGCAGAATATCGCTGGCAGGGAGATGACCTCTCGCTGATTGAGCTGAACGTCTACAGCAAGACCCCCGAACACGTGAAAGTGCGTTTTGACGACCATGGCGAGCTGAGCTTTATGCAGCGTGAAGTCAGCGGTCAAAAACAGCAGCTTTCCAGCGATCAAATCGCCCTCTACCGTTACCGTGCCGAACAAATCCGCCAGACCAGCGATGCGCTTCGTCTGGGACGCGTTGTGCTGCGCCAGGGGCGCTGGCATAACGATGGAACGGTAACCACCTGCGAAGGGCAAACGGTGAAGCCTGAGCTTGAATCCTGGGCGACCGAACACATTCAACGCCGTCAGCGTCATTCATCAATGGAAGTGAGCGTGGCGTGGCTTGAGGCGCCGGAAGGCTCTCAATTGCTATTGGTGGCGAACGAAGATTTCTGCACCTGGCAGCCGACAGAGAAGAGTTTTTGAGTTCTGTGGATTAAGCCGGATGGCGCTAACGCTTATCCGGCCTACGAACGATTCCCTCTCCCTGTGGGAGAGGGTGAGGGCGAGGAGGAATTACTCCCCCTGCTCACGCGCAATCGCGCGATAGCCGATATCCTGACGGCTAAAGCTACCGTTCCAGTGAATATCCGCCATCAGCGCATAGGCGCGCTTCTGTGCTTCTGCCACGGTATGGCCCAGCGCGGTCGCACACAGCACGCGTCCGCCGTTGGTCAGAACGCGATCGTCCTCAGCCAGCTTCGTACCGGCGTGGAACACTTTCGCACCGTCAATCTCTTCCAGCGGCAGACCGTGGATCTCATCACCGGTGCTGTAGTTGCCCGGATAACCGCCCGCAGCAATCACCACGCCGAGAGACGCACGCTCGTCCCACTCGGAGGTTTTCTCGTCCAGCTTGCCATCGCAGGCAGCCAGGCACAGCTCCACCAGATCGGATTTCATGCGCAGCATGATTGGCTGGGTTTCTGGATCGCCAAAGCGGCAGTTGAATTCGATGACCTTAGGGTTACCCTGCTTGTCGATCATCAGGCCTGCATAAAGGAAACCGGTGTAGGTATTGCCTTCTGCCGCCATTCCCTTCACGGTAGGCCAGATGATGCGATCCATGGTGCGCTGGTGGACGTCGTCAGTCACGACCGGCGCAGGGGAGTAAGCGCCCATCCCGCCGGTATTAGGCCCCGTGTCGCCATTGCCCACACGCTTGTGATCCTGGCTGGTGGCCATCGGCAGAACGTGCTCGCCGTCGACCATGACGATAAAGCTCGCCTCTTCACCGTCGAGGAACTCTTCAATCACGATGCGGTGGCCCGCATCGCCAAAGGCGTTACCTGCCAGCATATCCTGAACCGCGGCTTCGGCTTCTTCGAGCGTCATCGCGACGATCACGCCTTTACCCGCGGCCAGACCGTCGGCCTTGATAACAATCGGCGCGCCCTTCTCACGTAACCAGGCCAGAGCAGGCTCCACTTCAGTGAAATTCTGATATTCCGCCGTCGGGATGTTATGACGCGCGAGGAAATCTTTGGTGAAGGCTTTGGAGCCTTCCAGTTGCGCGGCGCCTTCCGTTGGGCCAAAGATTTTCAGGCCCGCTGCGCGGAACGCATCCACGACACCTATCACCAGCGGCGCTTCCGGACCGACGATGGTCAGGTCGATTTTCTCCTGCTGAGCAAAGCTCAACAGCGCCGGAATGTCGGTCACGCCGATAGCCACGTTCTGCAGCGCGGGCTCCAGCGCGGTACCGGCGTTGCCCGGTGCCACGAAGACCGTTTTAACCAGCGGAGACTGGGCCGCTTTCCACGCCAGCGCGTGCTCGCGTCCGCCGTTACCAATCACTAATACTTTCATTTTCTGCTCCGGGAATTAATGGCGGAAGTGACGCATGTCGGTGAAGATCATCGCAATGCCGTGTTCGTCGGCAGCAGCAATCACTTCGTCGTCGCGGATTGAGCCGCCTGGCTGGATCACGCAGGTGATGCCGACAGCGGCTGCGGCGTCGATACCGTCACGGAACGGGAAGAAGGCGTCAGAGGCCATGGCGGAGCCTTTGACTTCCAGGCCTTCATCGCCTGCTTTAATACCCGCGATTTTCGCCGAGTAAACGCGGCTCATCTGGCCTGCGCCTATCCCGATAGTCATGTTCTCTTTGGCATAGACGATGGCGTTGGATTTCACGAACTTCGCCACCTTCCAGCAGAACAGCGCGTCACGCAGTTCCTGTTCGGTCGGCTGACGTTTGGTCACCACGCGCAGGTCGGCTTCTGTCACCATACCCAGATCGCGGTCCTGAACCAGCAGGCCGCCGTTTACGCGCTTGAAGTCCAGGCCCGGCACGCGTCCTGCCCACTGGCCGCAAACCAGTACGCGCACGTTCTGTTTTGCCGCGGTGATTTTCAGCGCTTCTTCGGAGGCCGATGGCGCGATGATCACTTCAACGAACTGGCGGGAGATGATGGCCTGAGCCGTTTCAGCATCCAGCTCGCGGTTGAAGGCGATAATGCCGCCGAACGCGGAGGTCGGGTCGGTTTTGTAGGCGCGATCGTAGGCATCAAGGATTGAGGTGCTCACGGCAACGCCACATGGGTTCGCATGCTTGACGATAACGCAGGCCGGCTCGCTGAATTCTTTCACGCACTCCAGCGCGGCGTCTGTATCGGCAATGTTGTTATAGGAGAGCGCTTTGCCTTGCACCTGCTGGGCGGTAGCGACAGAAGCTTCTTTTACCTCTTCTTCTATATAGAAGGCCGCCTGCTGGTGGCTGTTCTCGCCGTAGCGCATATCCTGCTTCTTAATGAAGTTCAGGTTCAGGGTGCGCGGGAAGCGACCTGAAGGATCTTTGCTTTCACCGTGGTAAGCCGGCACCAGGCTACCGAAGTAGTTGGCAATCATGCTGTCGTACGCCGCGGTGTGTTCGAATGCTTTAATCGCGAGGTCGAAGCGGGTGTCCAGAGTCAGCGACCCTTCGTTCGCATCCATCTCATTAATAATGGTGGTGTAATCGCTGCTCTTGACCACGATGGCGACATCTTTATGGTTCTTGGCCGCGGAGCGCACCATGGTCGGGCCGCCGATATCAATATTCTCTACGGCATCTTCCAGAGAGCAGCCTTCACGCGCCACGGTCTGGGCGAACGGGTAGAGGTTAACGACAACCATGTCGATAGGCGCGATGTCGTGCTGTTCCATAATGGCGTCGTCCTGGCCGCGACGGCCCAGAATGCCGCCGTGGACTTTCGGGTGCAGGGTTTTGACGCGTCCATCCATCATTTCCGGGAAACCGGTGTAATCGGACACTTCGGTTACCGGCAGACCTTTATCTGCTAACAGGCGAGCGGTTCCACCTGTGGAAAGCAGCTCTACACCGCGTGCAGAAAGTGCCTGAGCGAATTCGACGATACCGGCTTTATCAGAAACACTGAGCAGAGCGCGGCGGACTGGACGACGTTGTTGCATGGTAAATCCCCTGGATTTCACGATTACAGAGAGCGTTAGATGAATTTTCCTGTGAAAAACTCATCTAACACACCTGACGAGGCATCCTTGTAAAGCGCGAGCATTTTAACGAAAACGTTTGCGCAACGCTCGCACATTTTCACTTTTTCGTATCATTGTGGATAAGTCTGTGTGTAAAAAGGTATAAGGCGGGGTTTTGCTGTGGAATGCAGCAGTCAGTCATTTTTCTGTCATTTAGCGGTTGCGGCCTGCGGAGAACTCCCTATAATGCGCCTCCATCGACACGGCGGATGTGAATCACTTCACAAACAGCCCGGTCGGTTGAAG
>NZ_JFHW01000004.1:0-31749 GCF_000612205.1 Enterobacter sp. 5-4
GCTGCGGCGCGGGGTGTGCATATTACGCTTTCCCGCTTCAGAGTCAAGCGTTTATTTTCGCTATTCTCTGCTGACCCGGCGGCGTGTGTGCCGTTGTTCCGTGTCAGTGGAGGCGCATTATAGGGAGTTATTCTGAAGTGACAAGCACAAAATACAAAAAACTTTTCGTTCGCTCACTTTTCAAACTTAACGCTTATTTAAGTCGCGAATCGCCCGTTAAATGTGCGATTTCCCGCGCAAAACTGGCTACCTGCGACCAGTCGGTATAAACCACTTCTTTACGCGTATCGGTTTCTCCCCCCGTCATCTTCATAATTAGACGGATCATAAAGCGGTCATACCAGCGGTAGCGAGGGTAGCGCAGCGCGCCGGCAAAAACGGCGCACAGGTCTGGCTGCCACGGAGAGCTGAGTAAAAACTTGCGCGTGTAGCTGTTGGTCTGTGGCGTGCGCTTCTCCGCTTTACGCGCAACCAGATTGACCGAGTAAAACGCGCCTGGCATTTTGTTGAGTACTGCCGTGTGCTTTTTCACAAAGCGATCCAGCGCCGGATGGAAATGCCCGTAACGAATAGATGCACCAATCACCACGCGGTCGTAATCCTGCCAGGCAATCTGTTCCGCACGGTTCAGGTTCACCACATCCGAGTAAATACCCAACTCTTTTAATTCCGATGCAAGGTATGCGGCAATCTCACGCGTTTGTCCGTCTCGCGTAGAGAAAAGAATCAATGTTTTCATCAACGGCTCCTTACTCGCGCCAGAATGTAGGGGTGAACAGCACCAGCAGCGTAAAGACCTCAAGACGACCAAACAGCATATTGGCGATGAGGATCCATTTCGCGACCGGGTTCATACTGGCAAAGTTATCCGCCACCACGCCCAGGCCAGGCCCGAGGTTATTCAATGTTGCGACGACGGACGCAAAGGCGGAGAAATCATCCACACCCGTCGCGATAATCGCCAGCATACTGACGATAAAGACCAGTGCATACGCCGAGAAGAATCCCCACACCGCTTCGAGGATACGTTCCGGCAGCGCGCGGTTCCCCAGCTTGATGCTGTAGACCGCATTGGGGTGGACCAGACGCTTCAGCTCACGGTTGCCCTGCTTGAACAGCAGCAGAATACGGATCACCTTCAGACCACCGCCCGTCGACCCCGCACAGCCGCCGATAAACGCGGAACAGAGCAGAAGCACCGGCAGGAACAGCGGCCAACGGGCGATGCTGTCCGTGGTAAACCCGGCGGTCGTCGCCATCGACACCACCTGGAAGAAGGCCTGGTTTAGCGTGGTCAACGCGGAGTTATAGACATCATGGAACCACAGCACCAGCGTACAGATGATCACCAGCGTCAGCTGGACCCCAATGAACATGCGGAACTCAGGGTCACGCCAGTACACCTTCAGGCTGCGCCCGCTCAGTAAAGAGAAGTGCAGGCCGTAGTTACAGCCGGAGATCAGCAGGAAAATGGCAATGATAGTGTTAATCGTTGGGCTGTCGAAATAGCCCACGCTGGCATCGTGGGTGGAGAACCCGCCGATGGCAATCGTCGCAAAACTGTGTCCGATAGCATCAAACGCAGGCATCCCGGCAAACCATAGCGCCAGCGCACAGGCTACCGTCAGCAAGACATAAATCAGCCACAGGGTTTTCGCCGTCTCGGCAATACGCGGCCGCATCTTGTTATCCTTCAGCGGTCCTGGCATTTCGGCGCGATAGAGCTGCATCCCCCCGACGCCCAGAATCGGCAGGATGGCCACCGCCAGGACGATGATCCCCATACCGCCGAACCACTGCAGCATCTGGCGATAAAAGAGAATCGCATGCGGCAGCGAATCCAGCCCCACCAGCGTCGTGGCCCCGGTCGTCGTTAAGCCGGAGAAGGATTCAAAGAAGGCATCCGTGATGCTCAGGTTAGGCTGTTCAGAGAAGATAAAGGGCAGAGAACCGACGCTCCCCAGCACCGTCCAGAACAGGACCACAATCAGAAAGCCTTCGCGAGATTTCAGCTCACCTTTCTGACGACGGTTCGGCCACCACAGCAGGGAGCCGATCGCCAGCGCGACAAAGAAGGTCTGGGTAAATGCCCGCCCCGCCCCGTCCCGGTAGATAAGCGCCACCAGTCCAGGGATAATCATCGTCCCGGAAAAGAGTATGACCAGCAGTCCAACGATTCGGGTTATGGCACGAAAATGCATCTCTGCCGCTTCCTTTGGTATTCAAAAGTGAGGTGGGGATTATTCTTCAATCGGCAGCAATTGCAACGAACCACGACTAAAATCAGCCAGTTTTGCTGAAAAAGCAGCCAGTTCCGCCTGAGGAAGCGCCACGCGTAATTGCACCATCGCCTGATATTCACTGTGTGCGATGACACCGTTAAACTGCCTCAGCAGCGCTTCAATACCCGAGAGCTGGGCGTAATCGCATAACAAAGTATATTCGGTGAGAGGCGTTTTGCGGGTGGTCTTCAGGATATTCAGTGCCTGCTGAACGCCGCCGCCATACGCTTTTACCAGCCCACCCGTACCTAACAGGATGCCGCCGTAGTAGCGCACCACCACGGCGGTAATTTCACCCACGCTGCTACCCATCAGCTGCGAGAGCATGGGTTTACCGGCCGTGCCCGCCGGTTCACCGTCATCGGAAAACCCCAGCTGCTGCGAATCGTCCGGCGGCCCTGCTACCCACGCCACGCAGTGGTGACGGGCGTCAGGATGCTCAGCCCGGACGGACTCGACAAACGCTTTTGCCGCCTCTACGCCGTCGGTATGCGCCAGCAGCGTAATAAAGCGGCTTTTCTTGATTTCCTCAACAAAGGTGACCGGTTCAGCCGGTATCAGCCAGCTTTCCATCAGGCCAGCTTCAGGTCTCGCGTCATATTCTCGATACCGTTTTCGTGAATCACCACGTTATCTTCGATACGAATGCCGCCAAACGGCTTCAACGCGTCAATTTTTGCCCAGTTGAAGTGCTTGCTGAACTGGCCTTCACGCCACGGCGCCAGCAGGGATTCGATAAAGTAGATCCCCGGTTCAATCGTCAACACCATGCGCGGCTCCAGAATACGGGTGCAGCGCAGGTAAGGATATTTAGACGGTGCCGCCAGGTGCGTACCGGTATCATCCTGCATAAAGCCCGCAACGTCGTGCACCTGCAGGCCCAGCGGGTGGCCGATACCGTGCGGCATAAATGGCCCGGTCAGATCGTTCTCGACCATCGCCTCTTCGCTCATGTCTTTCACAATCTGATGCTTACGCAGCAGTTTAGCAATGCGCTGATGGAACTGGATGTGGTAGTCCACATAGCTGGTTCCCGCCTTCATGGTGCCAATCAGCGCCAGCTGTTCATCGTTCACATCTTTGATCAGCTGTGCAAAATCGGTATCCGCATTTGCCGCCCAGGTACGGGTCAGATCGGCCGCGTAGCCGTTGTACTCTGCCCCTGCGTCCAGCAGGAAGCTGCGCATTTCTGAAGGAACCTGGTGATCCAGTTTGGTGTAGTGCAGGACGGACGCGTGCTCGTTGAGCGCGACAATGTTGCTGTACGGCACGTCGGTATCGCGATGACCGGTGGCGGTCAGATACGCCTGGTTGATGTCGAACTCGCTCATGCCGGACTGGAAGGCTTCATGCGCCGCACGGTGACCGTTTACCGCGGTCTTTTGCGCTTCACGCATGCAGTAAAGTTCGTAGTCGGTTTTATACGCGCGGTAATAGTGGAGGTAATCCAGCACCCCTTTCGGGTTGAGCTTGTCTGCCGCAATATCCAGGCTTAATGCACGCTCCGGAACAGGGCCAATATAAGCGATGTTGCCACGCGCGGCAGGCAGCTGGCCGCCAATGCCGTCCGCTTTTGGCAGCGCAATGACCTCAATTTCTTCCGTCCAGAAAGAGGTCGGCAGCGGCTCAACGTTGTGCCAGTAATCGACCGGCAGGTAGAACCACAGTTTCGGCTTGTTCACACCATCCACCAGCAGCCAGCAGTTGGGAACCTGCGTCACCGGCACCCAGGCCTTAAACTGTGGGTTCACCTTAAACGGATAAGCGTGGTCATCCAGAAAGGTATTCATCAGCTCGCCGGAGTGGATCAGCAGCGCATCCAGCTTAAAGCGGGCCAGTACATCGCGGGTACGTTCCTGTAGGGTAACGATATGATTTTTATAAAGCGAAGCCAGTGAGTCCATCATTATTCCTTTCGTTTTTTGACCTCAAGTCATCGCATCTTAGCACACCTCACTCCGCCTGCGTGATTTCCACCGACCGTGATCAATGCAGCAATTTCTTAATGAGTAATTTGCATTTTATTAACATAAATCCCACACTCCGACTCATCTGGTATGACCAGATCCACTTGCTGGATTCAGGAGACTGACATGCTCTACAAAGGCGACACCCTGTACCTCAACTGGCTGGAAGATGGCATTGCCGAACTCGTGTTCGATGCCCCCGGCTCAGTCAATAAGCTTGATACCGCGACGGTGGCCAGTCTTGGCCAGGCGCTGGATGTTCTGGAAAAACAAACTGAATTAAAAGGGCTGCTGCTGCGCTCGAACAAAGCGGCCTTTATCGTCGGTGCCGATATCACCGAATTCCTTTCGCTCTTCCTGGTGCCGGAAGAACAGCTGAGCCAGTGGCTGCACTTTGCCAATAGCGTCTTTAATCGTCTGGAAGATCTGCCTGTCCCGACCATTTCCGCCGTTAACGGCTACGCGCTGGGCGGCGGCTGTGAGTGCGTGCTGGCGACCGACTACCGCCTGGCGACGCCGGATCTGCGCATCGGCCTGCCGGAAACCAAGCTGGGCATTATGCCGGGCTTTGGCGGCTCCGTCCGTATGCCGCGCATGCTGGGCGCCGACAGCGCGCTGGAGATCATTGCCGCGGGTAAAGACGTCGGCGCCGAACAGGCGCAGAAAATTGGCCTGGTCGACGGCGTCGTGAAACCGGAGAAGCTTATTGAAGGCGCACTCGCCATTCTGCGTCAGGCCATTAACGGCGAGCTCGACTGGAAGGCCAAACGCCAGCCGAAGCTGGAACCGTTAAAACTCAGCAAGATTGAAGCCACCATGAGCTTCACCATCGCCAAAGGCATGGTGATGCAGACGGCGGGTAAACACTACCCGGCGCCGATCACGGCGGTGAAAACCATTGAAGCGGCTGCCCGTTTCGGGCGCGATGAAGCGCTAAAGCTCGAAAATCAGAGCTTTGTCCCGCTGGCGCACACCAATGAGGCTCGCGCGCTGGTCGGTATCTTCCTGAACGATCAGTTCGTGAAAGGCAAAGCCAAACAGCTGACCAAAAACGTTGAGACGCCAAAACATGCGGCGGTACTCGGCGCGGGCATTATGGGTGGCGGCATCGCCTACCAGTCTGCCTGGAAAGGCGTGCCGGTAGTGATGAAAGACATCAACGAGAAATCCCTGACGCTGGGCATGACCGAAGCGGCCAAGCTGCTGAATAAACAGCTTGAGCGCGGCAAAATTGACGGACTGAAGCTCGCAGGCGTGATCTCCACCATTCAGCCCGTGCTGGAATACAGCGGTTTCGATCGTGTCGACGTGGTGGTCGAAGCCGTCGTCGAGAACCCGAAAGTGAAAAAAGCGGTGCTGGCGGAAACGGAAGACAAGGTTCGCCCGGGTACCGTTCTGGCCTCTAACACCTCCACCATTCCAATCAGCGAACTGGCGAGCGTGCTGAAGCGTCCGGAAAACTTCTGCGGTATGCACTTCTTCAACCCGGTACACCGTATGCCGCTGGTCGAAGTGATCCGCGGGGAAAAAACCTCTGACGACACCATCGCTAAAGTGGTGGCATGGGCCAGCAAGATGGGCAAAACGCCGATCGTCGTTAACGACTGCCCGGGCTTCTTCGTCAACCGCGTGCTGTTCCCTTACTTCGCCGGTTTTAGCCAGCTGCTGCGCGACGGCGCGGACTTCCGCAAAATCGACAAAGTGATGGAAAAACAGTTCGGCTGGCCGATGGGCCCGGCGTATCTGCTGGACGTTGTGGGCATTGATACCGCCCACCACGCCCAGGCGGTGATGGCGGCAGGTTTCCCGCAGCGCATGCAGAAAGACTATCGCGACGCGATTGACGCGCTGTTCGACGCTAACCGCTTCGGTCAGAAAAACGGCCTGGGCTTCTGGCGCTATAAAGAAGACAGCAAAGGCAAACCGAAGAAAGAAGAAGATCCGGCGGTGGATGGCCTGCTGGCCGACGTCAGTCAGCCAAAACGCGACTTCACCGACGATGAAATCATCGCCCGGATGATGATCCCGATGATTAACGAAGTGGTGCGTTGCCTCGAAGAAGGCATTATCGCCAGCCCGGCAGAAGCCGACATGGCGCTGGTGTATGGCCTCGGCTTCCCTCCGTTCCACGGCGGCGCGTTCCGCTGGCTGGACACGCTCGGCAGCGCCCGCTATCTCGATATGGCTCAGCAGTATCAGCACCTCGGCCCGCTGTATGAAGTGCCGGAAGGGCTGCGTAACAAAGCGCGCCATAACGAACCCTACTATCCCGCAGTTGAGCCAGCCCGTCCGGTTGGCGAGCTGAAAACGGCTTAAGGAGTCACAATGGAAAAGGTTGTCATTGTTGATGCGATTCGCACCCCAATGGGCCGTTCAAAAGGCGGCGCGTTCCGTAACGTGCGTGCGGAAGACCTCTCCGCGCACCTGATGCGTAGCCTGCTGGCGCGTAACCCGGCGCTGGATCCGGCTGCGCTGGACGATATCTACTGGGGCTGCGTGCAGCAGACCCTGGAGCAGGGCTTCAACATCGCCCGCAACGCGTCGCTGCTGGCGGAGATCCCGCATTCGGTTCCGGCCGTCACCGTCAACCGCCTGTGCGGTTCGTCAATGCAGGCGCTGCACGACGCGGCCCGCATGATCATGACCGGCGATGCGCAGGCTTGCCTGGTGGGCGGCGTCGAGCACATGGGTCACGTCCCGATGAGTCACGGGGTCGACTTCCATCCCGGCATGAGCCGCAACGTGGCGAAAGCTGCGGGGATGATGGGCCTGACCGCCGAGATGCTCTCCCGCCTGCACGGCATCAGCCGCGAAATGCAGGATGCCTTTGCCGCGCGCTCTCACGCTCGCGCCTGGGCCGCCACGCAGTCCGGTGCCTTTAAGAACGAGATCATCCCCACCGGCGGCCACGATGCAGACGGCGTTCTGAAGCAGTTCAGCTACGATGAAGTCATTCGCCCGGAAACCACCGTCGAAGCGCTTTCCACCCTGCGTCCGGCGTTTGACCCCGTCACCGGTACGGTCACGGCAGGGACCTCGTCGGCGCTGTCCGACGGCGCCGCCGCGATGCTGGTGATGAGCGAAAGTCGCGCCCGCGAGCTGGGGTTAACGCCTCGCGCCCGCGTGCGTTCGATGGCGGTCGTGGGCTGCGATCCGTCGATCATGGGCTACGGCCCGGTTCCGGCTTCAAAGCTGGCGCTGAAAAAAGCGGGATTAACCGCCAGCGACATCGATCTGTTTGAGATGAACGAAGCGTTCGCCGCGCAGATCCTGCCGTGCATTAAAGATCTGGGGCTGATGGAGCAGATCGACGAGAAGATTAACCTCAACGGCGGCGCGATCGCCCTCGGACACCCGCTGGGCTGTTCCGGGGCGCGTATCAGCACGACGCTGATCAACCTGATGGAACGCAAAGATGCCCAGTTTGGTCTGGCAACGATGTGTATCGGTCTGGGTCAGGGTATCGCGACGGTGTTTGAGAGAGTGTAAGGCTATAACGTAGGCCCGATAAGCATCGCCCCATCGGGCTTTTACCGGGAGGCGCTGCGCTTTCCCGGCCTACGAGAGGTACCTCGCCGCCAGTCGTGTCACTGGCGAAGAGAAACAGTTTAGTTGCCGTTCTTCCCGCCTGTCAGGGGCGGGTTTTTTTATTTAAATGAAGGCAAACGCATCGCCAAACAGGCGGTCTTCACGCGCATCACGTTCGTTACAGAACAGATCGCGGGCGATTTTCGCCATCTCGAAACGCCCTGCAATATAGATGTCATGTCCTGCCAGCGTACCGTGATCCTGCAGCACTGCCGTCAGTACCGTACCGCTACGCCCGCGCCAGCCCTCTTCCGGCTGCTCAACCACCGGCTCAATGCGCAGGTTAGGATGGGTGACGCTCAGCGCTTCGAGTTCGGACAGGTCATACAGGTGCTTCTCTTCGCGGCCGCCCCAGTAGATGGTGATATCACGTTCCGGGTTACGCGCCAGTGCGGTCAACAGAATAGAGCGCACGTAGGAGAAGCCTGTACCACCAGCGATCAGGATCAGTGGACGGTCTTCGTCATCACGTAACCATGCCTCGCCGTGCGGAATATCCACCACTATCTCGCGCTCTTTCAGAATGCGGTCCATGACGGCCATCGCATACAGGTTAAGCTCTGACGCACCAATATGAAGCTCAATAAATTCCTGCTCCGCTGGCGTTGAGGCCATAGAGAAAGGACGCTTATCACGCTCATCCATCACGACCATCAGATACTGACCCGCGCGGAAAGAGAATGGCGCTTCTGGCACTAAACGGACGCGATATACGGTGTCGGTGATGGCATCTACCGAGGTCACTTTACAGCTTAAGGTTGTCATTCGCTCTCTCTGTCGGGAAGTCTATAGGGCTTAACGGTCAGCTCAGGGTTTACCGTTATTCATTATGGCCAGTTCGTCCCAGATCGCATCAATGCGCGCGGTCACAGCAGGATCTTTTTTGATCGGGCGACCCCATTCACGATCGGTTTCGCCAGGCCATTTATTTGTGGCATCCAGTCCCATTTTTGAGCCAAGGCCGGAAACCGGCGAGGCAAAATCCAGGTAATCTATCGGCGTGTTTTCGACTAACACCGTATCGCGCGCCGGGTCCATTCGCGTGGTAATAGCCCAGATTACGTCATTCCAGTCGCGGGCGTTAACGTCATCATCGCAGACAATAACAAATTTGGTATACATAAACTGGCGCAGGAAAGACCACACGCCCATCATCACGCGTTTCGCGTGACCAGGATACTGCTTCTTCATCGTGACCACTGCCAGGCGATACGAGCATCCTTCAGGCGGCAGATAAAAATCAACAATTTCCGGGAACTGCTTTTGCAAGATCGGCACAAACACTTCATTTAGCGCCACGCCCAGTACTGCCGGTTCATCCGGTGGACGCCCGGTATACGTGGAGTGATAAATCGCATCTTCACGCTGCGTAATGTGCGTCACGGTAAACACCGGGAAGTTATCCACTTCGTTGTAATAGCCGGTGTGGTCGCCGTAAGGGCCTTCTGGCGCCAGTTCACCCTGCTCAATGTAACCTTCCAGCACAATTTCTGCACTGGCCGGAACTTCGAGATCGTTAGAGATACACTTCACGACTTCCGTTTTCGTTCCACGCAGCAGGCCTGCAAAGGCATATTCCGAGAGCGTATCCGGTATGGGCGTGACGGCCCCGAGAATGGTGGCCGGATCGGCGCCGAGCGCGACAGACACCGGGAAACGTTCACCCGGACGCGCAGCACACCACTCCTGGAAATCGAGCGCGCCGCCGCGATGCGACAGCCAGCGCATGATGAGCTTATTCTTGCCAATCAACTGCTGGCGGTAAATACCAAGATTCTGGCGCTCTTTGTGCGGACCGCGCGTGACGGTCAGTCCCCAGGTGATCAGCGGCGCGGCATCTTCCGGCCAGCACTGCATGATAGGGATTTTAGTCAAATCAACCGCATCGCCTTCCAGCACCTTCTGCTGGCAGGGCGCGCCGCGCAGGCGTTTGGTGGGCATGTTTAGCACCTGCTTAAACTGCGGCAGCTTGTCGAACAGATCGCGGAAGCCTTTCGGCGGCTCCGGCTCTTTCAGGAAGGCCAGCAGCTTACCGACTTCGCGCAGGGCCGTGACGTCTTCCTGCCCCATCCCCAGTGCGACGCGACGCGGTGTACCAAACAGGTTGCACAGCACCGGCATGGCGTACCCTTTCGGATTTTCAAACAGTAATGCGGGGCCACCGGCACGCAGGGTGCGGTCAGCAATTTCTGTCATCTCCAGATAAGGATCAACAGGAAGTGTTATACGTTTGAGTTCACCCTGCTTTTCCAGCAGCGTCAGGAAGTCGCGGAGATCGTGGTATTTCATGCAGTTAATCATGGCCTCTCTGTAAGCGCTTCATTATACGGCGTAAGACTGCTTGATGCTGTAATTTTGTTAAATTAGCGTGAAGTTATGCGTTCTGTCCCATTTTCGCCCATTATAATCAACTTAGCGATCCCGCCAGGGTTTTGATATGCTTGCGCCCCGAACTAAGGGAAAGAGTGATTATGCAGGCCTGGTATTTACTGTATTGCAAACGCGGGCAACTTCAGCGCGCGCAGGAACATCTTGAACGTCAGTCAGTCAATTGCCTGACGCCCGTGATCACGCTTGAAAAAATGCAGCGCGGGAAGCGCACAACCGTTAGCGAGCCGTTATTCCCGAACTACCTGTTCGTGGAGTTCGATCCGGAGGTGATCCACACCACCACCATCAGCGCCACGCGCGGCGTCAGCCATTTTGTTCGCTTTGGCGCCCACCCCGCGACGGTTCCCTCATCGGTCATCCACCAGCTGTCGATTTATCAGCAGCCCGAAGACCTTACCGACCCGGAAACGCCCTACACGGGCGATAGCGTCGTGATTACCGAAGGGGCTTTCGAAGGCCTGCAGGCGATTTTTGCCGAGCCGGACGGGGAAGCGCGCTCTATGCTGTTGCTTAATCTGCTGAACAAGCAGGTGCTGCAGAGCGTTAAAAACACCGACTTCCGCAAACTTTAAACGTTTATCCCAAACAGATTACGCACGTTGTCATCCGTCTGTGCGGAAAGCCAGTGCGGATCCTCTCCGCGCCACGTCGCGACGCGCTCAACTATGTGCCCCAGATAAGCGGGCTCATTGCGTCGCGATGCCGGTTTGGGTTGCATATCGCGCGGGAGCAGATAGGGCGCATCCGTTTCAAGGAGCAACCGGTCAGCCGGGATCGCGGGTAGCAGCTCCCGAAGCTCAAGCCCGCGGCGCTCATCGCAAACCCAGCCGGTAATCCCCAGATAAAGCCCGCGCTCCAGGCACTCCAGCGCCTCCTGCCGTGAGCCGGTAAAACAGTGCAGCACCGCGCCGGGCAGTTTCTCGAGCCACGGATCCAGCAGAGTCAGGAAACGCTCATGCGCGTCGCGGCAGTGCATAAATACAGGCATTTCAAGCTCTGCCGCCACCGCAAGCTGAGCAGTGAACGCCTTTTCCTGCTCTTCAGGCGTGGAAAAGTTACGGTTGAAATCGAGGCCGCATTCGCCAATCGCTACCACTTCTGGTGTCTTCGCCAGCCTGCGCAGGGTTTCCCCGCTTTCCGGGGTCCACTGGCTGCTGTCGTGAGGATGCACGCCAGCGGTAGACCAACAGCGTTCATAGCGTTGCGCCAGCTGCTGCGCCTGCTCGCTCTCATGCAGGTTGGTGCCCGTCAGCAGCAGTCCTTTCACCCCGGCGGCAAACGCGCGCGCAACCACCTCATCACGATCTTTCGCAAACTGCGAGCTGGTCAGGTTGAGTCCGATATCAAACATGCGAATCCCCATATAACAACCGCCCTGACGGGCGGCTGGTTTTACTCTTCAGTGGTCTTGTCGGAGGTATCGTCTTCGTCATCCGACCGACGCCCTTTACCCACGTAGAACCGTGAGAAGAAGACGCCGACCTCAAACAGGCAGTACATCGGTATGGCCAGCAGCGTCTGGGAGAATACATCCGGCGGGGTCAACAGCATGCCGACAACGAAGGCGCCGACCAGGATATACGGACGCTTCTTACGCAGGTCATCCGGCGTGGTTACCCCTACCCAGCAGAGCAGCACAATGGCCACCGGCACTTCGAATGCCACGCCAAACGCCATAAACAGCGCCATCACAAAGCTAAGATAGCTGGCGATATCCGTCGACACCTGGACGCCTTCCGGCGCGGTATGCGTCAGGAAGCCGAAGGCCAGCGGGAAGACAACGAAATAGGCAAACGCCATGCCGATATAGAACAGCAGCGAACTGGATACCAGCAGCGGAATGACCAGCTTGCGTTCGTGCTTATACAGTGCCGGCGCCACAAAGGCCCACACCTGGTACAGAATCACGGGCGCAGAGGCAATCAACGACACCCAGAAGGTCAGCTTGATAGGGGTAAAGAACGGAGAAGCAACGTCTGTTGCAATCATCGTTGCGCCCAGCGGCATCTGCTTGATCAGCGGCGCAGAAACCACCTGGTAGATATCGTTGGCGAAATAGACCAGGCATAGAAAAATAACGAGAACCGCAATAATGCAGTTTAACAGACGCTTACGCAGCTCTATGAGGTGCGTAATCAGCGGTTGAGTATCATCTACAGCCATGTTTACGCTTTATCACTCGACGAGGGGGATGATTCGGAAACGGGCGCGGCGGGTTTTGCCTCGGCAGCGTTAACCACGGGCTTTTCCGGCTGCACCTGCTTTTTCACTTCGGTTTCCTGAGGCGTCTGTTCAGGCGCAGCAGCCTGATGTTCAGCGCTGGCAGGCGTGACGCCCTCACGCTGTTCTTCGCTGCCCTTCACCACCGGGTTATGGATGGTGTTCGCTTCATCGCTCGCTTTTTCAGGATCGTTGATGCTATAGGAGCGCTTCATGGATTCCGCCGCTTCGCGCAGCTCATCCATTGACGCTTTCAGTTCCGGCGTCAGGTTATCCATGCTCGCCTTCTCAACCTTTTTCAGGCTTTCCTGAAATTCCTGCAGCTTAAGCTCCTGGGCCAGTTCATTCTGAACGGTCGATGCCAGCGATCTCAGCGCACGAACCCAGCCCGCAACGGTTTTCACCGCCACCGGCAGACGCTGAGGCCCCAGCACGATCAGGCCAATCACAAAGACCAGCAGGAGCTCACTAAAACCAATGTCGAACACGACTTACACCTGCTCTTTATCGTGGCGTTTAGCGTCTTCCTTTTTGGCTTCTTCTTGCTTGTCGGTGATGGATTTAGCAGTAAAGTCAGCGTCCTGGCTGGTTTTATCCTGCTTGCTCTCATCATCGCTCATCGCTTTTTTGAAGCCTTTGATAGACGCGCCCAGATCGGAACCAATAGAACCGAGCTTTTTGGTGCCAAACAGCAGCACGACGATGACGGCAATGATCAACAATTGCCAGATACTGATACCACCCATACATGTTCCTCAGGGATAGATGATTAATAAGTCAGGTCGCATTATACGTATGCGACCTGTCGATAGCGACGCAAACTCAGCGCGTTTTTCGCCATCCGGCAAGCCAGACAACCACCCCGGCGGCCATCAGCCAGGCGGGCATCATCTGCCACTCCGGGCGGTTGATCAGCAGCAGCGTACCGCTCAGCAGCAGCGTTGCGCCAATCCCAAAGAGATAGCGTGACTGGCCCTGGCGAACACGGCTGGACTGAAGTTCGCGAGCGATTTTATCCATGCTGTGCTGAAGGTTCTTGCTCTGACGCAAACTGTCATAAACCAGTTCAGGAATTTCAGGCATTTTTTCTATCCAGAACGGGCCTTTCTCTTTTAGCGAGCGCACCAGCGCCGGAATGCCAACCTGATCCTTAATCCAGGATTCCAGGAAGGGTTTCGCGGTCTTCCACAAGTCTAACTGAGGATAGAGCTGTCGGCCTACACCCTCAACGTAAAGTAGTGTTTTCTGAAGTAAAACTAGCTGTGGCTGAACTTCCATATTAAAGCGGCGAGCCGTGTTGAACAGGTTCAACAGCACATGTCCGAAGGAGATTTCCGCCAGCGGTTTTTCAAAAATCGGTTCGCAAACGGTCCGGATCGCAAACTCGAACTCTTCGACGTTGGTGTCCGGCGGCACCCAGCCGGAATCGACGTGCAGCTCGGCCACCTTACGGTAGTCGCGGTTGAAGAACGCGATGAAGTTCTCGGCCAGATACCGTTTATCTTCTTTATTCAGCGACCCCACAATCCCGCAGTCGATACCGATATACTTCGGATCCTCAGGGTGCTCGTAGCTCACGAAGATATTGCCCGGGTGCATGTCCGCATGGAAAAAGCTGTCGCGGAACACCTGGGTGAAGAAGACCTGCACGCCACGCTCGGCCAACAGCTTCATGTTCGTTCCCTGCTTCTCCAGGGCCACCACATCCGAAACCGGAATACCGTAGATACGCTCCATCACCATCATGTTCTGGCTGCAGTAGTCAGAATAGACTTCAGGGACATAAAGCATCGGGCTGTTTTCAAAGTTGCGACGCAGCTGAATAGCGTTTGCCGATTCGCGCAGCAGGTTAAGCTCATCAATCAGCGTTTTTTCATATTCCCGCACCACTTCCATCGGGCGCAGTCGGCGGCCATCAGGTAATAAACGCGGAACCCAACGGGCCAGACGGTAAATCAGCTTCATGTCGGCTTTGATGATCGGCAGAATATCCGGGCGGATCACCTTAATCACCACCTCTTTGCCGTTTTCTTTCAGACGCGCAGTGTGCACCTGAGCAATAGAAGCCGACGCCAGCGGTTCTATTTCGAAATCGTCAAACCAGGTTTCAACGGGAAGATTACCCATCGCCTCTTCGATCTGTTTCTTCGCCCTCACCCCGTCAAACGGGGCAACACGGTCCTGCAGCATCGCCAGTTCATCGGCAATGTGCGGCGGAAAGAGATCGCGGCGGGTCGACAGCATCTGCCCGAACTTAATCCATACCGGGCCAAGCTCCTGCAGCGCCAGGCGCAGGCGTTCGCCAAGCGGCTGACCTTTATGGCGGTTAGGCATCCAGAACAGCATCCGCCGCCAGATACGAAGCGGCAGCGTGATACGCATTTTAGGGATAAGCTCGTCGAGCCCGTAGCTCAAAAAGGTACGAATAATGAAGTAGAGGCGCCGAATTTCACCAGGCGTCATTTGCCCTCCAGTTTTTCCAGCCGTTTGGTTAACGCATCAACCGCACGTTCAACAGCCGCGGTTTCTTCCGCAAACCATGCCACTTCCAGCGGTCCGGGGGCCATTCGCCACTCTTCAGTCAGTACTTCCGCCGCATAGCGTTGCTGACGTAGCAGGCTTTTACGCGCAAAGGACGCGCCACCATGAAGAACCTTCCCGATGCCTTCCGCGGCAATGTCACCGATAAACGGCGCGAGCAGCTCTGCCGGATCAAACTCCGCCAGATCGGTAAGCGCAACGAAGTTCTGCACGACCTGAATGTCGCCTTCCACTTCCAGCTCACCGCTGCGGATAAGTGCCGTTAATTGCTGGCGATCGCGCAGTTTTGGCAGGACGCTCATGTGCGTGATGACCGAGCAGTCGGCGTCACCTTCCCACGCCCCCAGAACGTCAAGCTGGCGTTCGCTGAAGACCAGCACAAGCGGCGTCGAGAACTCTTTTAAAACAATGCGTAATACCTTCCCGTTTAGCCGCTGACGCGCAACTTTCAGCGCTGGCGCACGATAGAGAAAGGCATTCAGTACGTTTTCGATACCTGCGGAGACTAAGGGTTTAAAGGGCACGGGACACCTCCACTCAGAACTTGTAACCGCGATGCAGCGCGACGACACCCGCCGTCAGGTTGAAATATTCAACGTTCTCGAATTCAGCATCCTGCATCATGGCTTTTAAGGTGTCTTGGTCCGGGTGCATACGGATAGATTCCGCCAGATAGCGATAGCTTTCCGCGTCGTTAGCCACCAGCTCACCGATGCGCGGCAGCACGTGGAAGGAATAGGCGTCGTAAGCTTTGCTCAGCGGCTCGATAATCGGTTTGGAGAATTCGAGCACCAGCAGGCGTCCACCCGGCTTCAGCACGCGATACATGGAGCGCAGCGCTTTTTCTTTATCGGTCACGTTACGCAGACCGAAGGAGATCGTGATGCAGTCAAAGGTATTATCCGGGAACGGCAGCGCTTCGGCGTTGGCCTGCACATATTCCACATTCCCCACCACGCCGATGTTACGCAGCTTTTCGCGGCCCATTTTGAGCATGGAGTCATTAATGTCTGCCAGAACAACGCGACCGGTTTCGCCCACAAGACGTGAGAACTTTGCAGTTAAATCGCCCGTACCACCAGCTAAATCCAGCACCGTTTGTCCACGACGCACGCCGCTACAGTCGATAGTGAAGCGCTTCCACAAGCGATGAATGCCGAACGACATCAGGTCATTCATCACATCGTACTTCGCCGCCACGGAATGAAATACGTGGGCCACCATGTCAGCTTTCTGCGCTTTGGCGACAGTCTGAAAGCCAAAGTGCGTTGTGTCTTGTGAATCGTCAACCATCTCAGAGCCTGCTTATCAGTAAAATGTTCGTGAAGTGTAACAGATTGGGCGCAATTGCCCTACGTTTCAACCACCGTGAAAGAAACGCGCCGGAGTCTCGTCTGGTGATAAATCCACCGCTAACGCATTGTCTTCGCTGTTTGTCTTTTGTTCTTCTGCCCCTTCACGCAGGCGAAACTCGTCATCCTGGGCGGTAGCCTGTTCAACCAATTCCGGATTAATCTCGCGTTTCACCTCAACCCCCAGGCTGCGGAATGATTCGGCCTGCGCCAGAAGATTGCCACGTCCTGAGGCGAGTTTTTTCATCGCCTGACGGTAGTTATCCTGCGCGCGGTCCAGGCTCTGCCCGACTGAGGACATGTCGTCCACGAAGAGGCGCATTTTGTCGTACAGCTTGCTGGCGCGGTCGGCAATCTGCTGCGCGTTGCGGCTCTGGTGCTCGTAGCGCCACAGGTTCGCAATCGTGCGTAAGGCCACCAGCAGCGTGGTGGGGCTGACCAGCATAATATTATTTTTGAGCGCTTCGGTGATGAGTTCAGGCTGCCTGTCGAGTGCCAGCAGAAACGCGGGCTCTACCGGAATAAACATCAGGACATAGTCCAGCGAGCGCAGCCCCGGTAGCTGCTGATAGTCTTTCCTGCCGAGCAGGCGAATATGATTGCGTACGGAGGCAATGTGCTCCTGCAGCGCCGATTCTCGGGTGTAGTCATCTTCCGCATTGAAGTAACGCTCATACGCCACCAGCGTCATTTTGGCGTCAATCACCACATCTTTGCCCTGCGGCAGCCGCACAATCACATCCGGCTGCATTCGCGAGCGGGCATCGTTTTCGATACTCACCTGGGTTTCGTATTCATACCCTTCCCGCAGGCCAGAGGCTTCCAGGACGCGGGTCAGCACCACTTCTCCCCAGTTGCCCTGGGTTTTGTTATCCCCTTTAAGCGCGCGGGTGAGGTTGACCGCCTCCTGCGCCATCTGGGCATTCAGCTGCTGGAGATTGCGGATTTCATGCGCCAGGGTGTGCCGCTCTCGGGCTTCCTGACCAAAGCTGTCCTGTACCTGGCGGCGGAAGCCGTCCAGCTGTTCACGCAGGGGCGTCAGCAGGCTGTTCAGGCTCTGGCGGTTCTGCTCGTCAACGCGGCGGTTGCTGTGCTCAAAAATACGGTTCGCGAGGTTTTCAAACTGTTCGCTGAGGCGCTGCTCGCTGTTGATCATCTGGCGGATTTTATCTTCCGCATGCAGTTGAGTGGATTCCAGACGGGTGGTCACTTCGCGGAGATCGGCCTCCAGTGAGGTGTTGATATCTCTCAGGTTGCGCAGCTCGTTGTTGAGTAACTCGCACTCCTCTCGCCAGTGATCACTCAGCGCAAGCTGCTGCTTTGCCGCGCTTAATTCGGCGACGATCTCTTCGCGTTCAGCCAGCTGATCGGCCTTCTGCTGTGCATGCTGATAGCTGGAAATGAGCCAGCCTATCGCCACGCCCGCCAGCGCAATCACCGCATAAATCAGGACTGAGATATCCACAATGCCCCCTGCATCAACGTATTACCCGCACAAAATAAGATTGTGCTGTATAAACGTCCAGTTTGAAAGGGTTTTCCTGCGAGGCGCTACGCAAAAAATAAAGGCCGAACGTGTCGGCCTTTGATTTCGAAAGGAGAGGATTAGATCAGGCGACGCGCGGCTTCAACCACGATTTTCACCGCATGACTTTCGGTCTGCTTCATGGTTTCAGCGTTCGGGATTTCCTGCTGAGTACGGTTGACGATAACGCCCGCCACCATACCGGCACGCAGGCCCTGGCTTGCGCACATGGTCAGCAGCGTGGCGGATTCCATTTCGTAGTTCATCACGCCCATGGACTGCCACTCTTCCATAGAGCCTTTGAAGCGGCTTACCACGCGGCCAGAGAAGGTGTCGTAACGCTCCTGACCGGGATAGAAGGTATCGGACGAAGCGGTTACACCCACGTGAGTGGTCGCGCCAACGGATTTCGCGGCTTCAACCAGCGCGGTGGTACATTCAAAGTCTGCTACTGCCGGGAATTCCATCGGCGCAAAGTGCAGGCTTGCGCCATCCAGACGCACGGACGCGGTCGTCACCAGCACGTCGCCGACGTTGATGTGCGGCTGAATAGCGCCAGTGGTACCGATACGCAGGAAAGTACGAATGCCCAGCTGTGCCAGCTCTTCAACAGCAATAGACGTAGACGGGCCACCGATACCGGTAGAACACACGATCACGGCTTTACCATCCAGCTCTGCGCGCCAGGTGGTGAATTCACGATGGGCTGCCAGCTTAACCGGCTTATCCATCAGCGCGGCGATCTTTTCCACACGCTCCGGATCGCCAGGGACGATAGCGAGCGTAGCCCCTTGTAAATCGTTTTTAGTGAGGCCGAGATGAAAAACATCAGACTTAGACATAGGTGACTCCTCTGTGGGTCGGTTAGTCAGAAGAAGTAAAACGGTACTTTACAGAAGCGGAAAGCATAATTTCGTGACACATCTCACCATGAATGAAAATGATTGCATTGTATTTCCACAAAAAGGTGATTTACATCACATTAACAAGTTATATCGTCAGGTGCTGCACAAAAGATAGACCGTTTAAGGCACTGTGAGTTGTTAACCTGGTGACTATATTTACCTTTGCGCTAACTCATTGGTACGGAGAATGCCATGACTGAAAAAACCGGTTTTGCACCTGCTGCGGCCCCGCATGCCTCAACCATCGTCTCAACGTCTGAAGAGGCCATCACGGCGGGTGAGACCTCTATTCCCTCGCAGGGAGAGAATATGCCTGCTTACCACGCACGACCAAAATCGGCAGACGGTCCGCTGCCCATCGTGATCGTGGTTCAGGAAATTTTCGGCGTTCACGAACACATTCGCGACCTCTGCCGCCGGCTGGCGCTGGAAGGCTATCTGGCCGTTGCGCCAGAGCTCTACTTTCGCCAGGGCGATCCGAACGATTACAGCGATATTCCCACCTTGCTCAGCAACCTGGTCAGCAAAGTCCCGGACGCGCAGGTGCTGGCCGATCTCGACCACGTCGCCAGCTGGGCGGCGCGCAACGGGGGCGATCCCCATCGTCTGCTGGTCACCGGTTTCTGCTGGGGCGGACGCATCAGCTGGCTGTATGCCGCGCATAACCCGCAGCTTAAAGCCGCTGTGGCCTGGTACGGTAAACTGGTAGGTGAAAAAACGCTCAATTCACCGAAACATCCCGTGGATATCGCCACGGAGCTGAATGCCCCCGTATTAGGGCTGTATGGCGGGCAGGACACCGGTATTTCGCTGGATTCGGTAGAGACCATGCGCCATGCGCTCCGTGCGGCCAATGCGAAGGCGGAGATCGTGGTGTATCCGGATGCCGGGCACGCGTTTAACGCGGATTATCGTCCGAGCTATCACGCGGAATCAGCCAAAGACGGCTGGCAGAGAATGCTGGCGTGGTTCAGCCAGTACGGCGGTAAAAAAGCGTAAAAAAAAGCCCGGTGGCGTCTACGCCTTACCGGGCCTACGCATCATCAAGCCTGACGCAAGTTTTGCGCCGCCTTCACCATGTTCGCCAGCGCGGCACGCGTCTCCGGCCAGCCGCGAGTTTTCAGGCCGCAGTCCGGGTTCACCCACAGACGCTCAGCCGGAATGCGCTGGGCCGCTTTTTTCAGCAGCGACTCAATCCACTCCACGCTCGGCACGTTCGGAGAGTGGATGTCGTACACCCCCGGACCGATTTCGTTCGGGTAGTCGAATTCTTCAAACGACTCCAGCAGCTCCATGTCTGAACGCGAGGTCTCGATGGTGATCACGTCAGCGTCCAGCGCGGCTATCGAATCCATGATGTCGTTAAATTCGCAGTAACACATGTGGGTGTGGATCTGGGTGTCGTCCTTCGCCACCGCGGCGTTGATGCGGAATGCCTCCACGCCCCACTTCAGGTAGGCATCCCAGTCACTGCGGCGCAGCGGCAGACCTTCGCGCAGGGCCGGTTCGTCAATCTGGATGATGCCTATGCCTGCAGCTTCCAGATCCGCCACTTCATCACGCAGCGCCAGTGCGATTTGCTTCGCGATGGTCTCGCGGGTTACGTCCTCACGCGGGAAGGACCAGCAAAGGATGGTCACCGGACCGGTGAGCATGCCTTTTACCGGCTTGTCGGTCAGGGACTGGGCGTACTTCGCCCACTCAACCGTGATCGGCTCCGGACGGCTGACGTCACCGATGACCACCGGCGGCTTGACGCAGCGGGAGCCATAGCTTTGCACCCAGCCGTTCTGGGTAAAGACGAACCCGTCCAGGTGTTCACCGAAGTATTCCACCATGTCGTTACGCTCGGCCTCGCCGTGCACCAGCACGTCCAGCCCCAGCCGCTCCTGCTCGATAATCGCCTGCTTGATGTGTTCGGCAATCCCGGTGCGGTAGTGATTCGCATCCAGATTCCCCTTTTTGAAGTCCAGACGCAGGCCGCGGATTTCGGTAGTCTGCGGGAAGGAACCGATAGTGGTGGTTGGCCACGCGGGCAGGTTGAAGCGGGCGCGCTGGGCTTCGGCACGCACTTCATACGAGCTCTGGCGCTGGCTGTCCTGAGCGGTGATGGCCGCCAGGCGTTTTTCTACCGCCGGGTTGTGCACGCGAGCCGAGTGGCGGCGCGCCTGGATTGGTGCACTCCATTCGCGAATCGCCGCCGTGTCGTCGCTGTTCAGCGCATCGCGCAGCAGCGCTAGCTCTTCACATTTTTGCAGGGCGAAGGCAAACCAGCTTTTTACTTCAGGGTCGAGACGGGTTTCCACGCTCAGATCGATCGGACTGTGCAGCAGCGAGCAGGATGAAGCCACCCAAAGCTCGCGTTTGCCGACGATGTCTTTAATTTGGGCGTATTTCTCGGTCAGATCGGCGCGCCAGACGTTACGGCCGTTGACCAGACCGGCGGAGAGCAGCCAGTCTGCTGGCAGGCGCTTGTGCAGTTCTGCGACGTCATCTTTGCCATGCACCAGGTCAACGTGCAGCCCCTGCACCGGCAATCTGGTGATGGTGCTGAGGTTCGGCGTCACACCTTCAAAGTAGGTGGTAAGCAACAGCTTCACCTGCCCGTTGAGTGCATCGTAAGCCGGTTTGAAAGCATCAAGCCAAACCTGCGGCAGCTCAAGCACCAGCGCGGGCTCGTCGATTTGCACCCACTGAATGCCGCGTTTGCCCAGTTCAATCAGCACCTGTTTGTAGACCGGCAGAATGTCCTTCAGCAGGCTCAGACGATCGAACTGCTCGCCTTTGACTTTCCCCAACCACAGATAGGTCACCGGCCCCAACAGTACGGGTTTCACCTGGTGGCCCAGCGCCAGCGCTTCGTCCACTTCATCCAGAAGCTGCGTCCAGGTCAGCCTGAACTGCTGACCTTTTACGAACTCCGGCACCATATAGTGATAGTTAGTGTTAAACCACTTGGTCATTTCCGCCGCTGCCGCTGGCTCACCCGTTGGCGCACGGCCACGGCCGATGCGGAACAGGGTATCGATATCTACCGATCCATCGTTGTTCTGATGACGAGCCGGCACGTTGCCAAGCAGCAGGCTTGTCGTCAGAACATGGTCGTACCAGGCGAAATCGCCCACCGGCAGCAGGTCAATTCCCGCCTGCTTCTGCTGCGCCCAGTGACGGGCGCGCAGCTCGCGCCCCACTGCCAGCAGTTCTTCACGGGTGGCGTTCCCCGCCCAGTAGCTTTCTTGCGCTTTTTTCAGCTCGCGACGCAGGCCAACGCGAGGGAAACCGAGAGTGTGATTACGGATTGTCATGGTATGCCCCTTGTGAAATTCGTTATTTAGACGTCCAGATGTTTACACTTCTATAATTGGCAGGTACTGTATATTCCTCAAGCGCAAAATGTTCATGGCGAAGTGAAGGACTTTCATGATCGAGATAAAACACCTGAAAACGCTACAAGCGTTGCGGAACTGCGGATCGCTCGCGGCAGCGGCGGCCACGCTGCACCAGACCCAGTCCGCCCTTTCTCACCAGTTCAGCGATCTGGAACAACGCCTCGGCTTCCGTCTTTTTGTGCGTAAGAGCCAGCCGCTGCGCTTTACGCCGCAGGGTGAAATTTTGCTTCAGCTGGCGAATCAGGTCCTGCCGCAGATCGCCAGCGCGCTGCAGGCATGTAACGAACCGCAGCAGACCACGCTGCGTATCGCCATTGAGTGCCACAGCTGTATTCAGTGGCTGACCCCCGCGCTTGAGAACTTCCGCCAGAAGTGGCCGCAGGTGGAGATGGACTTTAAATCCGGCGTGACGTTCGACCCGCAGCCCTCGCTGCAGCAGGGCGAGCTGGATCTGGTGATGACGTCCGATATTCTGCCGCGCAGCGGCCTGCACTATTCACCGATGTTTGATTATGAAGTGCGCCTGGTGCTGGCACCGGATCATCCGCTGGCGGCCAAAACGCGCATCACGCCGGAAGATCTGGCGACGGAAACGCTGCTGATTTACCCGGTTCAGCGCAGTCGTCTGGATATCTGGCGGCACTTCCTGCAGCCCGCGGGCATCAGTCCGCAGCTAAAAAGCGTGGATAACACCCTGCTGTTGATTCAGATGGTGGCGGCCAGAATGGGTATCGCGGCGCTGCCGCACTGGGTGGTAGAGAGCTTTGAACGCCAGGGGCTGGTGGTGACCAAGACCCTGGGTGAAGGACTGTGGAGCCGGCTGTACGCCGCCGTGCGCGATGGCGAGCAGCGTCAGCCGATTACGGAGGCGTTTATTCGCTCAGCGCGGAACCACGCGTGCGACCATCTTCCGTTTGTGCGGAGCGCGGAGCGACCCAGCGTCGATGGACCCACAGCGAAGCCAGGATCACCGCTCCCCCAATAAGGAAGCTCGGCCAGTGCGGCTGTTGCTGCCAGATGGCAAGGTTGACCAGCAGCCCTGCAGGAACATGTACGTTGTTCATGATCCCGAGCGTACCGGCGTCGACCTGCGTCGCGCCGTAGTTCCACATGAAGTACCCCAACCCGGAAGCCACGACGCCCAGCCAGACCAGAACACCCCACTGTACGGTGGTGGTAGGCAGCTTTTGCGGGTTACCCAGCATAAACCACGCCGCCACCGCGACGATCGCGGCCCCCATGTAGAACCACGCAAACGCGTTATGCTGCGGCATCGGACGGGTTTCCATCAGGCGTTTGTAGCCCACCATGCCGATGGCGAAGCTGATGTTGGCGAGCTGGACGAACATCAGCCCGGTCCAGAAGTGATCGCTCACTTTGTCGTAGCGAATAATTGCCGCGCCAATCACCGCCAGCGCCGCGCTCAGCAGATATCCCCAACGCAGGCGGCGCTTGCTGAGCAAATCGTAGATCAGCGTGATATAGAGCGGCGTTAACACGGTGAACAGCAGGAATTCCGAGACGGACAGGTAGACATAAGCCCGGAAGCTGAACAGGTACATGATGCCGAGCTGCATCGCCCCCACCAGCATATACAGCACAATCGTTTTCAGCGACTGCCCGCGCGTGCGCAGAAACGGCAGGAACACCAGCGCCGCCAGCCCCACGCGCATCAGCACCGAGAAGTAGCTGTCGACCGAACCGGCAAGGTATTCGCCAATCAGGCTAAAGGAGAAGGCCCACAGGATAGTGGTGATAATGAGTAGCGCCACAATGCTTGTCTCTCAGAAAGAAGGACAGGCATTGTAGCGAACTCTTTAGTTGACAACTGAGCAATAAACAACCGAATGAAGATTATTCAAGGAACAGCTTGCGCAGGTATTTCGGTACCGCGTTGTCAGCGTTAGAACCAATCACCTCCAGCTCCGGGTGCAGATCTTTCAGACGCTGATGCGCGTTCTGCATGATGCAGCCCTTACCCGCCATCGACAGCATTTCAGCATCGTTCATGCCGTCACCAAAGGCGATACAGTCTTTCAGCTCGAAGCCCAGACGTTTCGCGACCGCTTCCAGCGCGTGCCCTTTGGAGACGCCTCCCGCCATCACTTCCAGACAGGTCAGGGTTGAGAAGCTGACGTTGACGCGATCGCCCCAGCGGGCGTTGATCGCCTGTTCCAGCGGGAGCAGCACTTCGTGGCTGTCGCAGGTGAAGAACACCTTGCTGATCCCCTCCGGCTCCAGCAGGCCTGGCTCGTACAGGGAGTAGTTGAATACGGCTTCCTTGAAGAAACGCATCTCATCCGGGCGGTGGCGGTTCATGAACCAGTCGTCGTCGCGGTAAACGTTCGTAACGATAGCCGGGTTGTTGTGCACCACGCCGAACAGATCGGCGGCAATATCGCGATCCAGGTTGTGGGTAAAAATCAAGTTGCCGTCGGTATCATGCACACGCGCACCGTTGGAGGTGATCATGTACGATTTGATCTCAAGATTATCGCGGATCTGCCCCACGTCGACGTGGTGGCGGCCGGTGGCAAATACGAAGTTCACGCCACGGGCGGTCAGAAGCTTCAGGGTCTCTTTCGCGTAAGGCGACAGGGTGTGGTCAGGGGAAAGCAGCGTGCCATCTAAATCAGATGCAACAACCTGGTACATAGGGATTTCAACCTCTGGTGGAAAACAAAAATCAATTATGCCTGTTGAAAAATTCAACAATGGCGTTGAGCGCGACTGAGCGCATAGCGTCCTTTTCAAAAAGGATCTCATGGTACGCGCCGTTAATGACCAGCGGTTTTCCCCCTTCACAAGGGTGACCGGCGGCAGCGCGCAGTTCACAATAGCGGTCATGCATGCGGTTATCCACCACACGCTCTTCTTCCGCCTGAATCAGGAGTGTTGGCGTGTCGTCGTTGTCGACACCAGCCAGCACCTGCTCACCGGCAAGGATACCTTCCCGTACCCAGTGATATGTCGGGCCACCCACGCGCAGGCGGGGCTCATCGGCATAAAAACGCAGGTTACGACGATAGCGCTGGCGACTGTGCGTCAGCACGTTCATCGCAAACGGCAGCGCCCGCCAGCGTCCCGTCCCGATGGCATAGCCTTCCCGAATGCGCTGATGGCCCTCAGCCCAGTCGAGAATATGGCGTACCATCCAGTCAGGAAAACGCATGACGATGCCATACATCGGCGCGGTGAGCGCAATGGCGTCGCACTGGTGAGCGTGGCGCTGTAAAAACAGCGTTGAAATCGCACCGCCCATTGAGTGCGCCAGAATATAGCGCTTCCGCCAGGGGCCTGGCTCGACCTCCTGCTGCCAGAACGCGGCGAGATCGTCGACGTAATCGCTGAAGTTATCCACGTGGCCGCGATGGGTATCCGATAACAGGCGCCCTGACAGCCCCTGCCCGCGGTGATCGATAATCAGCACATCGAAGCCCAGATGGAACAGGTCATAGGCCAGTTCGGCGTATTTGATGTAGCTCTCAATACGTCCGGGGCAGACCACAATGACCCGGTCATTTTTCTTATCGTGAAAACGCACAAAGCGTACTGGAATATCGCCGACGCCCGTAAACTCATCTTCCTCACGCTGGCGCCAGAAATCGGTCAGCGGCCCCATGGAGAAAGCAGCAAATGCGTTTTCTCGTGTTTCCCAGTCCTTTTTCTGCTGAAACATTGGGTTTCTACTCACCTAAGCCAAGGAATATCGTTTTTTCGTAACCGGTCACAAAATGACTCAACAATAGCGTATTGTGGCATAAAAACAGACAATTCGGGAGTTTCAAATGACCTTCGAGTGGTGGTTCGCTTACCTGCTGACATCCATCATCCTTAGCCTTTCACCGGGCTCGGGCGCCATTAACACCATGACCACCTCCATCAACCACGGCTATCGCGGCGCGGCGGCGTCCATTGCCGGTTTGCAGACCGGGCTGGGCATTCATATCGTGCTGGTCGGGATTGGTCTGGGCACCCTGTTCTCCCGCTCCGTACTGGCCTTTGAAGTGCTGAAATGGGCCGGGGCGGCCTATCTGATTTGGCTCGGCATCCAGCAGTGGCGCGCGGCAGGCTCCATTAACCTGAATACGCTCGCTCAGACGCAAAACCGCGGTCATCTGTTTAAGCGTGCGGTTTTCGTCAACCTGACCAACCCGAAGAGCATCGTTTTCCTCGCCGCGCTGTTCCCGCAGTTTATCGTGCCGCATCAGCCGCAGGTGATGCAGTATGTAGTGCTGGGCGCGACCACCATTATCGTCGATATTATCGTCATGATTGGTTACGCGACGCTGGCGCAGCGGATTGCGGCGTGGATTAAAGGGCCTAAGCAGATGAAGGCCCTGAATAAAGTCTTTGGTTCGCTGTTTATGCTGGTTGGCGCGCTGCTTGCGTCAGCGCGTCATGCTTAGCGAGAAATGATGAGATGAATGCCGAAGCCGGCGAACAGCGCGCCGGCGAAGCCGTCGATCCACTTCGCAATACGCTGGTAGCCGCGGCGCATCGCCGGTAAGGCGAACAGACTGGCCACGATTGTAAACCAGGCAAAGGTTTCAACGACGATCAGCAGGAAGATGCCCCAGCGTGCGCCCGCACCGACGCTATCACCCACAAACAGCGAGAACACGGAGCCGAAATAGATAATCGCTTTCGGGTTCGCCAGGTTGGTCAGCAGCCCTTTTACAAAGCTGCGGCCGCCCGTTGCCAGCTCGACCTTTGGCTCTTCCGGTTTTTTCTCTTCTTTTTTCAGCGCCCCGCGCAGCATCTGGTAACCCATCCAGCACAGGTACAGCCCGCCGCCGACCATAATGATGTTATGCAGCCAGGCCATCTTCGCCAGGATCAGGTTCAGACCGAGCAGCGCGACCGCCGCCCAGACCATAACGCCCATGGTGATACCGAGCACGCCCATCATCGCCTCCTTGCGGGAGCGGCTGACGGCCGTTTGCGACACGAAGAAAAAGTCAGGTCCCGGGCTCATCAGCGCAACGATGTGCACTAACGCCACGGTGAGAAATAGCATTAACATAATTAGCTCGCGGGGAAATAATTCAGTGAGTCATCATCCTGGCACTTTTTCGCCCGGCTGACTACTCCTCATCATCACCATCAACGTGGGAACGAATGAGCGCCATAAACTCTTTACCGAAGCGCTCCAGCTTGCGCGTACCGACGCCGTTGACGCTGAGCATTTCGCTGGCGCTGAGCGGCATCTGCTCGGCCATCTCAATGAGCGTCGCGTCGTTGAACACCACGTATGGCGGGATGTTCTCTTCATCAGCGATGGCCTTACGCAGCTTGCGCAATTTGGCGAACAGCTTGCGGTCGTAGTTGCCGCCGTAGGATTTCTGCATCACGCGCGGCTTGAGGGCGACCACACGCGGCACGGCGAGCTTCAGTTCAACGTCACCGCGCAGCACCGGACGCGCCGCTTCGGTCAGCTGTAGCGCGGAGTGCTGAGCAATGTTCTGCGTAGCAAAGCCGAGGTGAATCAGCTGGCGAATGATGCTGACCCAGTGCTCGTGGCTCTGGTCCTTGCCAATACCGTAGACAGGCAGCTTGTCGTGGCCCATATCGCGAATACGCTGGTTGTTGGCACCGCGCAGCACTTCCACCACGTAGCCCATCCCGAAGCGCTGGTTCACGCGGTAAATGGTCGAGAGCGCCTTACGCGCGTCCATCAGGCCATCGTACTGTTTTGGGGGATCCAGGCAGATATCGCAGTTACCGCACGGCTCCTGCCGCCCTTCACCAAAGTAGTTGAGCAGCACCAGACGACGGCAGGTTTGCGCTTCGGCAAACGCGCCCATCGCGTTGAGCTTGTGGCGCTCGATATCCTGCAGCTGCCCCTGCGGCTTCTCTTCCAGACAGCGGCGCAGCCACGCCATATCGGCCGGATCGTAAAACAGCATCGCTTCTGCAGGCAGACCGTCACGCCCGGCGCGACCGGTTTCCTGATAGTAGGATTCGATATTGCGCGGAATGTCGAAGTGCACCACAAAGCGCACGTTGGGCTTGTTGATCCCCATCCCGAACGCCACCGTCGCGACGACGATTTGCAGGTCGTCGCGCTGGAATTTTTCCTGCACGTCGGCGCGGATGTGGTTCTCTAACCCGGCATGGTATGCCGCCGCGCTAAAGCCGCGATTTTGCAGACGCGCAGCGGTGTCTTCCACCTTTGCGCGGCTATTGCAGTAGATGATGCCGGACTTGCCGCGCTGCTCCTGGACGTAGCGCAGGAGCTGATCCAGCGGCTTGAATTTTTCCATCAGCATGTAGCGGATGTTCGGACGGTCGAAGCTGCTGACCTGAATATACGGGTCGTTCAGCCCCAGCAGGCGAACGATATCCAGGCGCGTGGTGTCATCCGCCGTGGCGGTAAGCGCCATAAACGGCAGCTCGGGGAAGCGCTGACGCAGCTGGCCGAGGGCGGCATATTCCGGGCGGAAATCGTGTCCCCACTGGGAGATACAGTGCGCTTCATCCACTGCCAGCAGCACCGGATTCCAGTGCGCGAGATGGTCGAGGAAGTTATCCAGCATCAGGCGTTCCGGCGCGATATACAGCAGGCGGATCTGCCCGGTGCGGCACCCGGCCATCACCTCTTGCTGCTGCTCCCGGGTTTGCGTCGAGTTCAGACAGGCCGCCGCGACGCCGTTGGCGAGCAGCTGGTCAACCTGGTCTTTCATTAGCGAAATGAGCGGGGATACCACGACCGTCAGGCCGTTAAGCACCAGCGCAGGCACCTGATAACAGAGGGACTTACCGCCGCCGGTCGGCATCACCACCAGGCAGTCACGGCCTTGCAGCACCGTTTCAATGATGGTTTCCTGGCCAGGGCGGAACTGCTGGTAGCCAAAGGTTTCATGCAAAACCTGTTTAGCCAGCGACTCCTGATTCAATACTTCCGCCTGCGCCACATTAACCCCATATGCGAAAAATAAAACAGGCGCTATTTTCAGCGCCTGAGAGAGAAACTTCAACGTTTAACGCAAAAACATTCGAGCAACCTAGAGAATATCGTTCAGCATCACGCCCACGCCGACGCGGGTCTGGTTGAAGTTGTAATCGATAAGCGACTCGCCGTAACCGCTGTAGACCTGCGTATAGATGCGAACGTGCTTCGTCATAGGATAGCTTAAGCCCACTTCCGCGCCGCCGTAACCGGTATTCCAGTTATACTGCCCCTTCGCGCTCAGTACGGCATCGCCCAGCTGATAGCCGACTTTGAGCTGGTAGTAGCCCATGTATTTGGTGATGTCCGGGTTGTCATCAGTGCTGCCGACCACATACCACGGCTTCACCTCCACCATCCAGTTACCGTTCTGCGCCATCAGGCGCGTATAGGCGCGGTTCCAGCTACGGGAAGTCGGATCGGAACGGCCGTTAGAATCATGGTTAAAGCCCACTTCGACGTCACGCAGCGTCCAGCCGGCGAATTCATAATCCGTTGCGAAGCCGAGGAACAGCTGCGGCTCGTAGTTGGTTTCGCGGAACGGCGAGGATTCCCCGCTGTTAGAGAGCTGCCACCAGGACTTCTGCGTGTAAGACGCACCGAGCACCGAGTTCGGCCCCAGAATGCCGCGCCAGAACGGGAACGCGAGGCTGAGCTGGAACTTCACCTCATCTTTACGCGCATTATCAGACCAGTTATAGGAGCTTATCGCCTCTTTGTTGAGGTCACTGGTCTGGGTGTAAATCACGTAGTTGGTGTCGTACGGATAGAGCGTGAACGGATTGTCATGCTCCTGAAGAAGGTTCGCGATAATGCTACCGTGCACGGCAGGCTTATCATGCACCTCTTTAATTGTCGCTTCCTGCGCATAGGCTGTGAGGGGCAGCGAAATCGCCGCCAGTAACCAGGCCAGATACGTCCGCATCGGTGGTGTTCTCCTGCAAAAGAGTAAAATTACCTGAATAGTTATGTGGCGAACATTCTACAGACTTCTGAGACAACTGCTGCATCCTCGTTTCTGAAAGTAGCATTCCTTGTTGCTGAGGCATAAAATCAACATTTCGTTAACAATAAGGATGTGATGCCTCATGTCAGCCATGCTTACCGCCGAAGAAGTGTTAAAACTCGTGGGCGAGATATTTGTTTACCATATGCCGTTTAACCGTGCGCTGGGACTGGAGCTGGAGCGTTACGAGAAAGACTTTGCCCAGCTGAGTTTCAATAACCAGCCGATGATGGTCGGGAACTGGGCGCAAAGTATTTTACACGGCGGCGTGATTGCCTCCGCGCTGGACGTGGCGGCAGGACTGGTCTGCGTGGGCAGTACGCTGACGCGCCATGACACCATCAACGAAGACGAACTTCGCCAGCGTCTGGCGCGCATGGGCACCATTGATTTGCGCGTCGACTATCTTCGCCCGGGGCGCGGAAACCGCTTCACCTGTACCAGCAGCCTGCTGCGCGCCGGGAATAAAGTTGCCGTGGCGCGCGTGGAATTACACAACGAAGAACAGGTTTATATCGCCAGCGCAACCGCCACTTATATGGTGGGTTGAGGCGGCAAAATCGGGTAAAATTGATTCACTTTTTTGTAACGGATTTTCCCGATGGATGCTAAACAGACGCGGCAGGGCGTTTTACTCGCCCTTGCCGCTTATTTTATTTGGGGTATCGCCCCGGCGTACTTCAAGCTAATCGCCTACGTTCCGGCTGATGAGATCCTCACTCACCGCGTCATCTGGTCGTTTTTCTTTATGATTGCGCTGATGAGCCTCAGCCGTCAGTGGTCGGGCGTAAAAACGCTGCTGCAAACCCCGAAGAAGATCTTCCTGCTGGCGCTCTCTGCCGTGCTGATTGGCGGTAACTGGCTGCTGTTTATCTGGGCAGTGAATAACCATCACATGCTCGAAGCGAGCCTGGGGTACTTCATTAACCCGCTGGTGAACATCGTGCTGGGGATGATTTTCCTCGGTGAGCGCTTCCGCCGGATGCAGTGGGTGGCGGTGATTCTGGCCTTCTGCGGCGTGCTGGTGCAGCTGTGGACGTTCGGCTCGCTGCCAATTATCGCCCTCGGTCTGGCGTTCAGCTTTGCCTTCTACGGCCTGGTGCGTAAGAAGATTGCGGTGGAAGCGCAGACGGGGATGCTGTTTGAAACCCTGTGGCTGCTGCCGGTGGCGGCGATTTATCTCTTCGGCATCGCCGACAGCCCAACCAGCCACATGGGCAGCAATCCGTGGTCGCTGAACCTGATGCTGATGGCGGCGGGCGTGGTAACCACCATTCCACTGCTGTGCTTCACCGGTGCAGCGACGCGCCTGCGTCTCTCCACGCTGGGCTTCTTCCAGTACATTGGCCCGACGCTGATGTTCCTGCTGGCAGTGGTGTTTTACGGCGAAGTGCCGGGTGCGGATAAGATGGTGACGTTCGCCTTTATCTGGGTGGCATTGGCGATCTTTGTTGCGGATGCGATTTATACCCAGCGCAGGGGGCGCAGAGGGCTGTAGTGCCTTTTTGCCGGATGGCGGCTGCGCCTTATCCGGCCTACAAGATCTGTAGGCCCGGTAAGCGTAGTGTATGACCGGATACATAGGTGACAGATCAGACCGGGAACATAGGTAACACTTTTAGTCTATCCGC
>NZ_JFHW01000005.1:0-1293 GCF_000612205.1 Enterobacter sp. 5-4
GGTATGAACCGGAAACATGGGTAACACTTTAGACCGGATACATGGGTAACAGTTATAACTGGCATAGAAGAGGAGACTCGCTATGCCCTGGACTGAGACCCGACCTATGCAACGCCTTGATTTTATCCGTGCCTGCCATGCAGGTACGGACTCCTTCTCCGCTCTTTGCCGTCTTTTTGGTATCAGCCGCAAAACCGGCTACAAATGGCTTCAGCGTTTTGACCCTTCTGACCTGTCCTCTCTCTCTGACCGGTCGCGCGCACCATGCTCTCACTCCCGGACGGTTCCTGATGAGGTCGTCGGACACCTGACTGCCCTGCGTCAGAAACACCCTGACTGGGGCCCGAAAAAACTGCGGATGTGGCTCCTCAATCATCACGTCGATTTTACCGTTCCTGCTGCCAGCACTGTCGGCGATATCCTCAAGCGTGAAGGCCTGGTACCTGACAGAAAGAGAAAGCGCAGAACGCCGGGGAATCGCCGGCCCCTGACCAGCATCAGTGAAAACAATCAGGTCTGGAGCGCTGATTTTAAAGGCAAGTTCAGGCTGCTGAGCAGAGAGTACTGTCATCCCTTTACCCTGACCGACAACCACAGCCGGTATCTGCTGAGCTGCCGTGGAACAGACCGTGAGAGCGAGCCCTTCGTCAGGCACTGTCTGACGGAGGCGTTCCTGGAGTACGGTCTGCCGGACGTTCTGAGAACCGATAATGGTCAGCCCTTCGCAGGGACGGGTATCGCCGGGTTAAGTCGCCTTGCCGTCTGGCTGATAAAGCTGGGCGTCAGACCGGAGCGTATCCGGCGGGGCCATCCCGAAGAGAACGGGCGGCACGAACGCATGCACCGTTCCCTGAAAAGTGCGCTGGCGCAGGGGAACACCTTCATGACGATGGAAGAACAACAGCGGTGGTTCAGTGACTACCGGGAAGAATTTAACTACGAAAGACCGCATGAAGCCCTGGCGGGTGCAACGCCCGGAACGGTGTGGCACCCCTCGAAGCGCCAGTGGGATGGCCGTGTTCCTGACTATGCCTATCCGTCAGGAGGAACGGTCTACAGGGTGAAATCGAGGGGGACACTCTATATGGGGAAAAAGGGGACGGTGTTCCTGAGTGAAGCGCTGACTGATGAGTACATCATGCTGGAAGAACAAGATGATGGCCTGGAGGCCATCATCTTCAACGGAATAACGCTTGCGTACTACGACCGAAAAACCCAGAGTGTGGTGCGGATAGACTAAAAGTGTTACCTATGTTCCCGGTCTGATCTGTCACCTATGTATCCGGTCATACA